>CALXPV010000017.1 GCA_944390295.1 uncultured Clostridia bacterium
AATTATTTAATTATTTAATTATTTAATTATTTAATTATTTAATTATTTAATTATTTAATTATTTAATTATTTAATTAATTATTTATTTATTTAATTAATTATTTATTTATTTAATTTATTTTATTTATCTATCTATTCTTTTATTTTAATACTTTTTATTTTATTAAATAAAAGTATTGACATTATTTTTTGTTAGTTGTATAATTAAAAAGTCAACACATCGCGGGGTGGAGCAGTTGGCAGCTCGTTGGGCTCATAACCCAAAGGTCGGAGGTTCGAGTCCTCCCCCCGCAACCAAATCCGAGGCTTTAAGCCTCTTTTTTTTATTTTAAAATATTTTTTATTATTTTATAAAACTCACTAATATCAAGTATTTTATCTAAAGAAGAGAAGAGCAAGAGTACTACTGGTGTAGTTCTTGCTCTTCTCCTATTATTCCTTCATCTTTTTTATTTTCTTTATCATATATATTATCTTTCTTAATCCAAACTGAAACACTTCCTGGTGGACAATAGAATATTCCGTTTCCTTCTGAATCAACATATACAGTTTCTTGTAAGTTTCCTGTACAATCATAAAACACCGTGTCCGCAAGTCTTTCACCTACATTCATTTCTATACTTCCACCAACATTGTCGCTCATAACTACTGCAATTCCTGAATCTGTATGATCTACATCTCCTTCTCTTACCCATCCTATAATATTTTCGTCTTTAAAATAATCTTTTTGTTTTCCATAGCAAAAATGCTTTCTAGCTTTTATCATACATTCTATTATTTTCTTTTTAGATGGAACATTATCATGAGATATTCCATAATAGTCACCATAAAATATACAAGGTATTCCATCTTTTCTTAATAAAATTAATGCATAAGCTAACGGCTTAAACCATTCTTGAATCCATGAAAATAAAGATTGACCAGGCTGAGTATCATGATTATCTACAAAAGTAACAGCATATTCTGGACTTTCTTTTACTAATGTATTATCAAATATAGTTCTCATATCATAGTTTCCACTTGAATTTGATGCATTAAATAGATTATAGTGTAGCGGAACATCAAATAATTTCATTTTATAATCTACTTCTTTTAAATAATTATTAATTGCAGATATATTAGTAGACCAATATTCTCCCACAGCAAAAAAATCTTTTGCAAATTCCTCGTTCATATTTTCAAGCCATTTTTTATAAAATCCTGCTCTTATATGTTTTACAGCATCTAATCTAAATCCATCGATGTTAGTTGTGTTTACATACCAGTCTCCCCATTTATTAAGTTCTTGAATAACATCTACATTATTAAAATCAACATCTGCTCCCATTAAATAATCAAAATTTCCATTTTCTTTGTCTACATCTGCATCCCAGTGTTTACCGTAAAACTTAAATATACCTTTTCTTTTTTGTAGCTCGTCCCAATCAACACCATGAAAATGTGTCCAATTCCATTTAAAATCAGAATATTTATTATTTCTTGCATCAAAGGTATATTTAGTCCAAGCTTGTATTAGTGAAGGTTTATTTATTTCAACATTCCTATTATTAGCTTGTTCTTCTATTGCCATTACTTCTTCAGTACCGTCTGCTCCCATTCTATGATTTAAAACAATATCTGCATATACTTGCAAATTATTGCCCTTTAATACCTTTATAGCATTAATGTATTCATCCTTTGTTCCATATTTAGTTGCTATAGAACCTTTTTGGTCAAATTCCCCCAAGTCGTACAAATCATATACTCCGTAACCTGTATCTTTATTACCACCTTCTCCTTTATATGCTGGTGGTAACCATACTCCTGTTATCCCTATACTATCTAGATAGCTTGCTTCGCTTGCAACTTTTTTCCATAATTCACAATTTTCTGGCAAATACCATTCAAAGTATTGCATTATCGTTTTATTTATATCTTCTCTCATTTTATCATCTCCGTAATTGTCTTTTCTCATTAATTGTATACTAAAATTTTTATTAAATCTAGTTTTCTTAAAAATTATTTAAAAGATAGTTCTATCTGTTTTTTTGCAACCAAAAAGACCTGATAAATCAGGTCTTTTTTATATTTTATTCATTATTTTCTTCTGGTTCAACTAGTTCTATACTAACTACTTTTCCACCATCATTTGTTCTCATTAAAGTTACACCTTGTGTAGATCTACCTAATACACTAACATCTTTTACGCTTATTCTTATAATTGTTCCTGTATCTGTTATCATCATTACATCATTTGAATCATCTGTAACTCTAATTCCTACAAGTTTTCCTGTTTTTTGAGTAACTTTATATGTTATTACTCCTCTACCACCTCTGTTTTGTACTCTATATTCTTCTAATTCTGTTCTTTTTCCAAAACCATTTTCAGTGATAGCTAATAATGTTGCTGTTGCTCCTGCAATTATAGATTCCATTCCTATAACTTTATCGCCTTCACTTAATTTTATGCCGATAACACCTTGTGCAGTTCTTCCCATAGGTCTTACATCTTGTTCACTAAATGTTATACTCATTCCGTTTTCAGTAACAAGAACAATATTATCTTGTCCATCAGTTAATCTAACAGCAATTAATTCATCGTCTTCTTTTAATGTTATAGCTTGAAGTCCTGTTTTTCTTACAGAGTTATATTCTGTAAGTGCTGTTTTCTTGATGAATCCTTTTTGTGTTCCCATTAATAGATATTTACCTTCAGCGAAATTAGAAATTGGAATAACAGCTGTTATTTTTTCTCCATTTGCTAAACTTAATAGATTTACTATTGCGGTTCCTTTAGCGGTTCTACCAGCTTCAGGAATTTCATATCCACGTAATCTATATAGTTTACCTTTATTACTAAAGAATAAAATTGTATCATGTGTTGAAGCAGTAAATATCTCAGTAACAAAGTCTTCTGCTCTTGTAGATATTCCTGTAATTCCTTTTCCTCCACGTCTTTGGCTTTTATATGTATCTGCTGGCATTCTTTTGATATATCCAAAGTGTGTTAAAGCGACTATTGTTTGCTCTTCTTTTATTAAATCTTCTTCTTCAATATCTCCTTCAGCAGGTTTTATTTTTGTTAATCTTTCATCTCCGAATTTTTCTTTTACTTCAGTTAATTCTTCTTTAATGATGTCATATACTAATTTTTCACTATTTAAAATTTCTCTTAAATGTGCAATTAATTCCATTAATTGTTTATATTCTTCTTCGATTTTTTCTCTTTGTAAACCTGATAAAGTCTTTAATCTCATATCTAGAATTGCTTGTGCTTGAATATCTGTTAATGCAAATCTTTCCATTAATCTTTCTTTTGCATCATCATATGATGTTCTAATAATATTAATAACTTCGTCAATATTATCAATAGCAATTCTTAATCCTTCTAATATATGAGCTCTTGCTAATGCTTTGTCTAATTCAAATTTTGTTCTTCTTAAGATTACTGTTTTTCTATGATCAATATAATAATCTAAACATTGTCTTAATGTTAATATTTTTGGTTCACCATTTACTAGTGCTAGTAAAATAGCTCCAAATGTATCTTGCATTTGAGTATTTTTATATAACTGATTTAAAACAACTTGTGCTCTAGCATCTCTTTTTAATTCTATAACTATTCTAACTCTATCATTTCTATCTGATTCATCTCTTAATTCAGATATACCTTCAATTCTTTTCTCTCTAACCAATTTAGATATATTTTCTATTAATCTAGCTTTATTTACTTGGTATGGTAAAGAAGAAACTACTATTCTTTGTCTATTATTTGCCATTTCTTCAATTTCGGCTTCTGCTCTAACTATTATTTTTCCTCTACCTGTTTTATAAGTATCTCTTATACCTTCTTTTCCTAATATCATTCCTCCTGTTGGGAAGTCTGGTCCTTTAATAATTGCCATTAATTCTTCATCTGTTGTTTCTGGATTGTCTATAATTTGTATAGTTCCATCTACAACTTCTGTTAAATTATGTGGTGGTATATTTGTTGCCATTCCTACGGCGATACCAGAAGAACCGTTTATTAGTAATTGTGGTATTTTAGAAGGTAGTACTGTTGGTTCTTGTAGTCTATCATCATAGTTTGGCATAAAGTCTACAGTATTTTTTTCTATATCTGTTAACATGTATTCAGCAATTTTTGACATTCTTGCTTCTGTATACCTCATGGCTGCAGCGCCGTCACCATCTATAGAACCAAAGTTTCCATGACCATCTATTAACATATATCTTAAAGAGAAATCTTGAGCCATTCTAACCATTGCATCATAAACAGAAGAGTCACCATGTGGATGATATCTTCCTAAAACAGATCCAACAGTATTGGCACATTTTCTGTATGGCTTATCTGAAGTTATTCCGTCTTCATGCATTGCATATAAAATTCTTCTATGAACAGGCTTCAAACCATCTCTTACATCTGGCAAAGCTCTTTGTACAATTACGCTCATAGCATAACTTATATACGCGGTTTTCATCTCTTCTTCGATGTCTCTCTCAACAATTTTTCCATCTGGATTGTCCATTTTTTTCCCTCTTTTCTTTTTTCATGCTACACAATGTATTATACTAAAACGGCTAAAAATATGCAAGAAAAATTACGGAAAAAACTTACGGATTTAATAGAACAAACAAATTTATGCTAATGCTTTTGCAGCTTCCATTTCTAATTCTGAAATATTAAAATTTTTATTATTTGCTTCTATTTTATTATGAATACTTTCGATTAATCTAGCTTCTTTTATTATATTTTCAATTGGAATTATTTGATTTAAAACTTCTTTTATTGTTTTTATTTTTTCTTCCATTTTATTAAAGTCTTGATTATTAAATGCTTCTTTCCAATCATTTATATTATTTTCAAATTTATTTAATTTATTATTTTCTTGTTCTAATTTATCTTCTATATTTGCACTTATATTATCTAATATAATATTTTTTCCTTCTTTAATAACATTTATAATATTCTCATTTATTTTTCCTTTTTCATTTATTTTATTTAATGCATTATCAAATATTCCTGATAATGAATCAATTATTCCTCCATTTTCTACTGCTTTTTGAATTTGATTCACATTTTCAAATTTTCCTGTAATTATTCCTAAAAAACTTTTTCCTAAATTTAGTGCACTATCTATTGCTGTATTTATTCCTTCTTTTAATCCGTTTTCCATAATAGTGTCTTTTACATTAATAACCTCATCTTCTATTAGATCAGGAAGTAAATATTTTATTCCCGCATCTAATCCTGTATTTATTACTTTTCCAATTGTTGACTCTAAAAAGCTTGTCTGCTCTTTTTCTAATTCTATATTTTTATCATTTAAATTTTCTTTTATTTCTATATTCATATTAATCTCCTTTTTAATTATATTTTTTATTAAATCTTTGGTTTTCTATTAATATGAATTTTTTTGACAACTATATCAATCAAATTTATTAATTCTTTTGTTTTTATTTAAATTAATTATTTATTTAATTATTTATTTAATTATTTATTTAATTATTTATTTAATTATTTATTTTAATTATTTATTTTAATTATTTATTTTAATTATTTATTTTAATTATTTATTTTAATTATTTATTTTAATTATTTTTTCAATTATTTTATTTAAATCATTTTCTATTTTATTTATTTTAATTAATTTATTTTTATTTAATATAATATCTATTTTTTTATCATAATTTATTTTTCCTAATATTTTAAATTCATTAAAAATTTTTTCTAATAATTCTAAGCTAATTGAATTTGAATTATATTTATTAAAAATAATAAATATATTATTTTTTATTTTATAATTTTTATTAATTAAATTAATTGTTTTTTTAATTCCTAATAAATTACTTTCACTAAAAAAAATATTAATTGATTTTTCTAGTTTTTCTTTTTTTATATTTTTAATATTTGGATTATCATAAATTATAAAATCAAAATTATTAAAATTTATTTTTAATTTATTATTAAATATATCCATATTATTTTTATACATTATTTTTTCTTCGCTTATCCCTATGTTTTGAAAAAACTCTTTATTTATTTTATCATTATTAATAATTAATATTTTTAATTGTTTTTGTGCTAATTTATTTCCAATTAAAATGCTAATAATACTTTTTCCTACTCCATTAGTTCCAAATATATTTATTATTTTTTTCATAAAAATAATTTCTTTAATTTTTTTTATATTAATTTCATCTAAAATAAAAATATATTTTTTTATTTTATTTTTAATTTTAATTTTTTTATTAATTAAAATAATTATTATTTTTTTATTTATATTAATTATTTTTTTTATAAATTTATTTATATTTAATTTTCCATTAATTTCAGAATTAATTATTAAATAATTAATATTTTTATTTTTTATTAAATAATTTAAAATTTTTTCTTTGGAATTAAAATCTTCGTAAATTAATTTTATATTTTTTTCTTTTTTTAATTCAGCAATTATTTTTTTATCATTTATTGCTATCATTATTTCCTTCAAGAAAATCTCCTTTTAAAATAATATTTTTTTCAAAATCTGATGATTCTATTTTTACTAAAATATGATCATTACCTACGAACATAAGGCATTCACCTTTTGCAAAAGATTTTATTTCTATCTTTTCTTTTTCAGATAATTTTGTATATTTTTCTAATACATTAATATTTTCTTCCTCTAAACAAAAAAATACTTTTATATTTGAATTATTTAAAATACTTTTTCCATATGTTCCATTTTCTAAACTAAATAAATCTGAAACATCTTGAGTTATTGCAACACCACTTCCACCATATTTTCTAATTGTCTTAAATATTTTATAAATAAATGATGCTACTTCTTTATTAGATGTAACTCCTATTAATCTCCAAATTTCATCCATATAAATTATTTTCTTTTCATTTCTGTTTATTTTTATCTTGTCCCAAAATAATTCTGTAAATATATACATTCCATATTTAATATTTTCTTCGCCTAATTCATATATATCGGCAATAATTAATTTATTATTTATTTTTATATTTGTATAATTATTAAAAAAGCTTAAACTTCCTTTTACAAAAGGTAATAATTTAATATAAAACTTTTTCGCTCTTTCATCTTTTCCTAAAATATTATAAAATTCTTCCAATATAGGCATATCTTTATTTTCTTTAAATTTTCTTTTATTATTAATTATTTTATATAAACTTTTATCATTAAAAGTTATTCCTTTGGTTTCATATAATTGTATTAATTTTTCTTCAATAATTGATTTTTCTTCTTCGTTCATTTCTCCAAAAATCAAATTAAAAAATCCTTTTAATTTGTTTATTTTATTACTCAAATATCCTTTTTCATTTTTTTCTATACTTTCTTCTCGAATATCAAAAATATTTATATATGTATTAGAATGTGGTCCTATTTTTAACATTGTTCCATCTAAAGCTTTACAAATATTTTCATATTCTCTTTCAGGGTCTATAACATATTGGCTAATATTTTGTGTTCCATATCTTAATATTAATAATTTTATATAAAAAGATTTTCCTGCTCCAGACATTCCAAAAACAACCATATTAGGATTTTTATATTTTTTACTATTATATCGATCTATAAAAATCATTGAATTATTGTAAATATTTCTTCCAATATATATTCCACTCTCATCAAAAATTGATGAAGAAATAAATGGATATGTACAAATTAAACCATCTGTTAATATATTTCTTTTAGCAGCTAATTTTAAATCCGATGAATTTTGCATAAGTGGCAATGTTGTAATAAATAATTGTTCTTGTCTAAAATTAGCTCTTCTTGTTAGTAAACCTTTACTTTGTAAAATACCTTCTATTTTATTTAATGAATATTCTAATTCCTTTTTATCTTTTGAAAATACATTTATATAGATATATAAATAATAAATATCTTGACTATTTATTTGCATTTCTTTTCTAATATATTTGGCATCATTATATGTATTTTGAGCTATTTCTACATCTTCCCTATTTTCACTTATATCTTTTAAATCTGCTGAAACATTTCCTATATAATATGTTAAGTCACGTAAAATTTTATAAGAATCTTGTTTCTCATAAAAAATTGATATATTCATATTAATATCTATATCTATTAAAGATTTTAAAATAATTTCATTATGCTCTCTTGTATAATTCACTACTATAAGTCCCGAATAGTACATATCATCTATTTCTAAAAATTTTGGATCTGTTGTATTAACATATCCTGGAGATAAATAGTTTTCTTCGTTAAATTTAATTTTTCTTTCGTTTTTATTTTCCTTAAAAAAGTTTTTAAAAATTTTTATATATTTATCACCTACCTTGTTCTAAGTTTTTTTGTGCATTAAAAAAATAATATAGTATATTAATAACTTCTTTTTTATTACATTCTTTTACTTTATTTCCACATCTATTTAAACATTCTTTTATTTTGTAATATTTTTCGTTTAATTTATAATAGATTGTATCTGTTTCTTCGCTTTCATATTTTTCATCAATAATGATATAATAATTTTTTGAGGAAGATTTTTTTTCAGAATTAATTTTTTCTAGAAATTTAATATAATTTGATGAAATCGTATTTATTTTTTCATTTTTATTCTTTTTAATATTTTGAACGATTTTAGAAATATCTTCTTTTTTTGTATGAATTAAAATTTGAAGATTAAAATTACATGTTTTTAAGAAAATTTTATAAGAGTTTAATATGGCTTCTTTTTCCAGGTCAGACTTCAAATTAAAATTTATAGGTTCTATTTTTAGTACTTTTAAATAAATATTTTTATTTTTTATTTTTATAAAGCCTTCTTTCGTGATATTTTCAATTATTATCCAATCTTGTGTAGATTTTTTATTTTTTTCTACAATTATCACCTCTCTTATTTTATGATAACTGCTTTTATTACCTTTTGTCAAACACTTTCGTAATACAAAAAATGACAAAAAAAGACTTATCTTCAAAGATAAGTCTTATATTCTTATATCTATACATCTAGATTTTTTACATATTTTGCATTTTCTTCTATGAATTTTCTTCTAGGAGCAACTTCGTCACCCATTAATACTGTAAATATTTGATCTGCTTTTATTGCATCTTCCATTGTAACTTTTATTAATATTCTTGTTTCTGGATTCATTGTTGTTTCCCACAATTGATCTGGGTTCATTTCTCCTAAACCTTTATATCTTTGGATTGCTAAAGAATCTCTTGCTATTCCTTTTTCTTCTAATTCTTTATATTTTTTCTCTAAATCTTCTTCTGTATAGCAATAAATATCTTCCATTCCTCTTTTTGATAATTTAAATAATGGTGGTTGAGCTAAATAAACATTTCCATTTTCAATTAGTGGTCTCATATATCTGAAGAAGAATGTTAATAATAAAGTTCTAATATGTGCACCATCAACATCGGCATCGGCCATTATTATAACTTTTCCATATCTTATTTTAGTTATATCAAAATCTGCACCGATTCCAGCGCCAACAGCTAAAATAACTGGTTGTAATTTATCATTATTATATATTTTATCTGCTCTTGATTTTTCTACATTAAGCATTTTTCCCCATAGTGGAAGAATTGCTTGGAATTTTCTATCTCTACCTTGTTTTGCACTACCTCCAGCTGAATCTCCCTCAACTATATAAACTTCACAAAGTTCTGCATTTTTTTCGCTACAATCTGCTAATTTACCTGGAAGAGTTGAAGTTTCTAATGCACTTTTTCTTCTAACTAATTCTCTTGCTTTTCTTGCAGCCTCTCTTGCTCTAGAAGCACCTATACATTTTTCTAGGATTGCTTTTGCAACACTTGGATTTTCTTCTAAGAAATTTGATAATGCTTCATTTACCATAGATTGTACTATTCCTGTAACATTACTATTTCCTAATTTGGTTTTTGTTTGTCCTTCAAATTGAGGCTCTTTAACTTTTACAGATATAACAGCTGTAATACCTTCTCTTATATCTTCCCCTTGTAAATTTGAATCTTTTTCTTTTAATATGTTATGTCTTCTTGCATAATCATTAAATACTTTTGTTAATGCTCTTTTAAATCCTTCAAGATGTGTTCCACCTTCTACTGTATTAATATTATTAACAAATGTATAAATATTTTCTGAATAAGCTGTTGTATATTGTATAGCTATTTCTACAGGAACTTCACCATCTGTTTTTTCTATATATATTGGTGTTTTATGTAATTTTTCTTTATTTTGATTCATATATTCAACAAAAGAATTTAATCCACCTTCAAAACAAAAGTCTGCTTTTAAAGGAGTTTCTTCTCTTAAATCTTCAATTTTTATTCTTAATCCTTTTGTTAAAAATGCTATTTCTCTAAATCTTTCTTCTAATACTTTATATTCATAATTTGTTGTTTCAAAAATTGTGTCATCTGCTAAGAATGTTACTGTTGTTCCTGTTTTATCAGAATCTCCAATTCTTTTTAGTGGTTCTATAGTTTTTCCTCTTTCGAATTTCATTTTATATTTTCCACCATCACGACAAATTTCTACTTCTGTCCATTCTGATAACGCATTTACAACAGATGCACCAACACCATGAAGACCTCCAGATACTTTATATCCACTATCTCCACCAAATTTTCCTCCTGCATGTAGCATTGTGTAAACAGTTTCTGCTGTTGATATTTTAGTCTTTGGATGTACTTCAACTGGTATTCCTCTACCATCATCTTCTACTGTAATTATATTTCCTGGTTTTATTTGTACATGAATATTTTTGCAATATCCAGCCAAAGCTTCGTCAACACAGTTATCTACTATTTCGTATACAAGATGATGTAATCCTCTAACAGAAACACTTCCTATATACATACCAGGTCTTTTTCTAACTGCTTCTAGACCTTCTAGTACCTGTATTTGTTCTGCTCCATATTCATGTTTAAATTTTTCCATTATAAAAACCTCCTAATAGTGATCCTTTTTTCGAATGTTGTCCTTGTCCTTCTGCTCTTTTTGCTATAGCCATTGTTGATATACTAGTTTCATATCCTAGTATTTTATCATTATCCTTTGTCATAATTAAAGATCTTGCTTCTCCCTCTGCTTGAGATACTAAATTGTTTGTTCTTTTTAAACTTTCTATTAAATTTTTATATTCTTCAGTATCTCTCATAGATTCTATATTATATATTCCAATTATATTTTTATCATCTAAAACTATATTATTTCCTATATGTACAAACATAATTACTCCTTCTTTTGTTAAAAATCAATTTATTATTCTTCAATTTTTACGTGACCATCTTTTACATTATATATTTTATAATTCAAATTTTCAAGTATTAATTTATGAGTTCCTGTTAATATTACTTGAGCTTCCGTAATGTTTTCCACAAATTTTTTACGTCTTTTTTCGTCTAATTCAGACATAAAATCGTCTAAAAGTAATATTGGATATTCTCCAATTTCGTCATAAATAACATATAGTTCTGATAGTTTTAAAGATAATATTGATGTTCTAAATTGTCCTTGAGATCCATATAGATTTATATTTTTATTATTTATATATATTTCAAAATCATCTCTATGAACTCCAACAGAAGTATATCCTCTTAAAATATCTTTTTTTCTAGCAGATTTTAATTTTTTTATAAAATCCTCTTTGTTTATAAATTCGCTTTTATAAACAATGTTAATAACTTCTTTACTATCTGTTATATTTTTGTGGATATCTATTATTTTTGAAAGTATTTTTTCCACAAATTCTTCCCTATATGTGTATATAATTTGTGCATGAGTTGCCAACTTTTCATCCCAAATTTCTAACATTTCCTCTGGTTTATTTTCTAATTTTATTTGCCTTAAATAATTATTTCTTTGTTCTAAAGTTTTATTATATGCATTTAAATTAAATAAATAAGCTGGTCTTAATTGACTAATCATCATATTTAAAAATTTTCTTCTTTTTTGTGGAGCTCCTTTTAATACTTCTATATCATCTGGAGAAAAAATTATAGAATTAATATTTCCTAATAATTGACTTAATTTATTTAATTTTACTCCATTTACTAAAACATTTTTCTTATCCCCAATAAAATATTCTATTCTTCCAGTCCTATCACTTTTTTCGTATTCTATATTTATTTTTGTATAACTTTCATTAAGTTTTATTAAATCTTTATCTCTTGTAGTTCTGAAAGACTTTCCCATTGAGCATAAAAAAATGGCTTCTAAAATGTTTGTTTTTCCTTGAGCATTATCACCATAAATTACATTTATTCCATTGTTAAATTCTATTTCTTGTTTAGAATAATTTCTAAAATTTTCTAATTTTATTTTTGTTATATTCATAAAGTTCTCCACTTAGTTTTCCACATTTCCGTAAGTTTCTGTGGATATTTTCAAATTATATATTGCATTATACACATATCAAAAAAATAAATCAACATTTTTTTTCATTTTTAGTTTTTATTTGATACGTACTTTTATTTTTCGATAAATATATTCACACTATTTTATTATATATACAAAAAAAGAAGCTTTCGCTTCTTTTTTCTAATCTTTTAATCTTATTGGTAAGATCATATATACATAATCGCCTTCATCAACTGGTCTTATGATACATGGAGAAATACTTGATCCAAAATGAACATAAACTTCTTCATCATCAATAACTTTTAGTGCATCTAAGAAATATTTTGGATTAAATCCTGCTTCAATATTTTTTCCTTCTGTTGAAACATATATTTCTTCTTTAGCATCTCCTGTTTGATTTGCACAAGAAATTGTTAATTTTCCAATATCAACCATAACTCTTACAGGATATTTCTTTTCTTTTTCTACTGAAGATGATGAAATTAAACTAATTCTTTCAAAACAACTTTGTAAAATATTTTTATTTACTCTTATTCTAGTATCCCATTCATTAGGAATAACATTTGCATAATTTAAGAATTCACCATCTAATACTCTTGTTACTATTTTACAATTATCCATATCAAATAAAGCTTGATTTTTTGATATTCCAATTTTTATTGGTTCAAAAGAATCTGAAATAATTTTATTTACTTCATTTAATGTTTTTCCAGGAATAACTGCACTAAAATCATTTGCTTGTACATTTAAATAACTACTTCTCCAAGCTAATCTAAATCCATCTACTGCTACTACATTTAATTTGTTATTTATAACTTCAAATAAACATCCTGTAAAAATAGGTCTATTTTCTTCATTACTTACTGCAAAAATAGTTCTTCTTATCATATTTTTTAATACATTTTGTTCTATTTGAATAGAATTTTCAATATTTATTTTTGGTAATTCTGGAAATTCTGTTGGGTCCATAGTTGCTAATTTATATAAAGAACCTTCACATTCAATAACTAATAAATTATTATCATCTAAATAAATTTTTATTTCTGTATCTGGTAATTTTCTAATAATTTCACTAAACATTATAGCATTTACAACTGTTGATCCTTGTTCTTCTACAGTACAATCCATTATATATTCAATACCAATTTCTAAATCATATGTAGTTAATTTAATTTCATTATCATTTGTTTGAATTAATATTCCTTCTAATATAGGCATTGTAGTTTTTGATGCTACAGCTTTTACTACGGAATTAATAGCTTTAAGGATTTTATCCTTGTAACAAACTATCTTCATTTTCCTCTCTCCTTTATAAATAAATAATAATTATAGAAGTAATAGTATTAGGTGTTGTTAATTGTGTGGAAAAACTCTGAAAGTCTTTATTTCCGTACAAAAATATTGTTTATATATTCGTGGAAAATTTGTATTTTAATCCACAATGTATTTTTAAAATTGTGGATTTTTGTTTTTTCAACACTTTATATACACATTATTAACAAATGCCTGTGTATATCTAATGCATTACTTCCGTAGGTTTGATTACAGATTTTTTTTCAAAAATTTGTTTTTGCGAACTTAAGTTTTGAAAATTAATCTTTATCCTTTGTAATTACTTTATTTTTTTTCTAAAATAATTTTTTTCACACTTTCCACAATTAATTTTGTATTAGTATTATCTTTTATTTCTTTTTCTATTTTATTGCATCCATGCATAACTGTTGTATGATCTCTTTTTCCAAATTCTTCTCCTATCTTTGGAAAAGAAAGTCCTGCAACTTCTCTACATAAGTACATTGCTATTTGTCTTGGGTATGCAATATCATTAGATCTTTTGGAACTTTTTAAATCTTTTTTATTAATGTTAAAATATTTTGCTACTACATCTTGTATATAATCTGCAGAAATTACTTTTTCTTTTTGAGCAGATATATCATTAATTGCTTTTTCTGCCATTTCTATTGTTATTGGACCATTAGCTAAAGTAGAAAAAGCTACTAATTTATTAAATACACCTTCTAGCTCTCTTATATTAGAAGCTACTCTTGTAGCTATTGTTGAAAGAATTTGATCATCTACAATTATATTGTCTGTTTGAGCTTTCTTTCTTAATATAGCAAGACGAGTTTCATAATCTGGATTAGAAATATCTGCTATTAATCCCCATTCAAATCTTGATTTTAATCTATCTTCTAATAAAGGAATATCTTTTGGTGGTCTATCACTAGAAATTATAATTTGTTTTCTATTATCATGTAATGTGTTAAATGTGTGGAAAAATTCTTCTTGAATTCTTTCTTTTCCAGCAATAAATTGAATATCATCTATTAAAAGTACATCAATATTTCTATATTTATTTCTAAATTGTTCATTTTTATTATCTTTTATTGCATTTATTAATTGATTTGTAAATTTCTCTGACGTTACATATAAAACATTTGAACTTGGATTGTTTTTTATTACTTGATGTCCAATAGCATGCATTAAGTGAGTTTTTCCTAATCCAACATCCCCATATAAAAAAAGTGGATTGTAAGAAGTACCTGGTGCTTCAGCAACTGCAAGTGATGCAGCATGTGCGAAACGGTTGTTATTTCCTACTACGAAAGTATCAAATGTATATTTTGGATTTAAAGAATTGTTAGAAACGACAATATCATTATCACCGAAAGATTTATCTTCTAATATATTTGTAGTTTCATCTTCATCTTTAGAATTTGGATCTTTATATTCAACGACAATTTTACAATCTCTATTTGTAATAAATTTGAAGGTATTAACAATTAAATCATAATATCTTGTTTCAACAGCATCCTTTTGAAATGGTGAAGATGCTACTAAAGTAATTTTGTCATCAGTATAATCTTTTATTTCCAGAGACTTTATCCATGTTTCATAAGAAATATTTGTCATTTCGTCTTTTAACAAATCTTTTGCTTTGGTTAGAAGTTCGTTTAATTCATTTGACATTTCTTTCAATCCTTCCTAAAAAAATATAAGGGGAATAGGCTTTTAAGAGATTTTTATATATTATCCACAACAATATCCACAACTGTTGATAACTTTTGAAATACTGTAAAACTGTTGTAATATAATTTATATTTTTTACAAAAAAAAATAAAAAATATTGCTATTCCCTATTGTTTTTACATTATATAAGAATAAAATATGTTCGTCAATAATTATAGACAAAAAACTTTAATAAATCTGTGTATAATGTGGATAATTTTGTGGATAAGTAAATAAAATTCAAATAAAATATAAAATGTTACAAAATATTACAAAAGTCGTAAACCTTGTAACGGCGTAATATTACAGTAGAGAACAAATTTTTCTTTTATTCGACTTTAATTTAATTTTTGAATTGTGAATAATTTATTTTTTCCACCTGTGAATAAAATTGTGTAAAAGTATTTTATTTAAATATTCCAATAAATAATTAGAATATTCTTGACATTTGCAGGGATTTTGATGTATAATCTATATGCTTTTTAATTAAGTTAAAAAATATTTATATATATTTTACTTTAGATATAGGAGGTGCATAAAAAAATGAAAATGACATATCAACCAAAAAAGAGACAAAGAAGTAAAGAACATGGTTTTATGAAAAGAATGAAAACAAGAGCTGGTAGAGCAGTATTAAAAGCTAGAAGAAATAAAGGAAGAAAAGTATTATCAGCTTAATAAGAATTATAATGGCCACACTTTTTGTAGTGGTCTTTTTGCAATCTAGGAAAGAATCAAAGAGTGATAAAAATGCTAAAAACAACAACATTAAAAAAGAATTATGAATTTAAAAATGTTTTAACAAGAGGTAAATATTGTTCTGGAAAATATGTAGATATTTATTATTTAAAGAAGAACAATAAAAATTTTAATCGTATTGGAATTGCGGTAAGCGTAAAGGTTGCGAAGGCTAATAAAAGAAATAGAATAAAAAGATTAATTAGAGAAAATTATAGATTATTAGAAAAAGATATTAATTATGGATATGAAATTGTTTTTTTATGGAAAAAGAAACAAGATATTGAAAATGCAACTTTTAATAACATAAAAAATGATATTGTTAAGATATTTTTAGAAAATAATATAATAAAATAAGTAAGAATGAGGTTTAATGAGAAAATTATTAATTTTTTTAATAAATGGATATCAAAAACATATTTCTTCATGGTTATCTCAAAAAGGAATACAGTGTAAATATTATCCAACCTGTTCAGAATATACTAAACAGGCAATAGAAAAATATGGAGCAATAAAAGGAAGTTTTTTAGGAATAAAAAGAATTCTAAAATGTAATCCTTTTTCAAAAGGAGGATATGATCCATTAAAATAATTTACAAATAGCTTATTCTTAAATATAAAGGAGATAAAAACATGTCATTTTTTGCAAATATTTTTGGTGCAATCTTAGGCTTTATCTACGATATTGTTAATAATTATGGACTAGCTATAATTATATTTTCAGTATTATTAAAGCTTGTATTGTTACCATTATCAATAAAACAACAAAAAACAATGAAGAAGACAGAAAAGCTTCAAGGTCAAATGAAATCATTACAGTTTAAATATAAAAATGATCCAGAAAAATTAAATCAAGAAGTAATGAAGCTATATAAATCAGAAAACATGAGTCCTTTTAGTGGATGTTTAAGTGCAATTATTCAATTAGTAATTTTACTTGCTGTTTTTTATATGGTAAAAAGTCCATTAACATTTGTAAAAAAAGTACCAGCAGATGTTATAAATAACTATCAAACACAATTACAAGAAGAAAATAAATCAATAAATACAGCATATCCTGAAATATCTATTATACAATATAAAGGAAGCGAAGATGAGCAAGTTAGATTTAATATGGATTTCTTAGGATTAGACTTAAGCAAAGTTCCAACACAAAATTTATCTGATCCAAAAGTTTATATTATACCAGTTTTATATATAATTTCTACAATAGTAAGTACAAAAATAACTACAAATGCTCAAAAGAAATCTAAAAAGAAGAAAATGCTTGATAA
Source organism: uncultured Clostridia bacterium (assembly GCA_944390295.1). Lineage (GTDB taxonomy): Bacteria > Bacillota > Clostridia > TANB77 > CAG-508 > Merdicola. The sequence continues at coordinate 17,331 of CALXPV010000017.1, forward strand.
ACCAATAGAGGAGTATGAAGGCGAAAGCAAAGAAGTAAAACAAGAAGTCGAAGAAGTAGATATGGTAGAACAAACTAATAAGAGTATGTCCTTAATAATGCCAATAATGTCAATTTCCATTTCTATGGTAGCACCTTTAGGATTAGCTTTATATTGGCTAGTAAGCAATGTACTAATGATTTTAGAAAGAGTTATATTAAATAAATATCTTGAATCTAAGGAGGAAAAAGACAATGCCAAATAGTATAATTGCAGAGGGAAGAACAACAAACGAAGCTATAGAAAATGGATTAAAAGAATTAAATGCTAAAAAAGAAGATGTAATAATAAATATAATAGGAAATGAAGAAAAAAGAAGTTTTTTTAGTATATTAGAACCAACAAAAATAAAAGTAGAATTAACATTAAAAGAAACACATAAACCAGTAAAAAAAGAAAGTAATATAACAGAAGAAGAGCTAAATACAGCTTTTGAGAAAGTAAAAAAATTCGCAGATGAGTTCTTTAGTGAATTAAAAATAAATAATTTAAAATTAGATTATTATATAGAAGATAAGAAAATCTATATAGCAGTAACAGGAGACAATTTAAATTCTTTAATAGGATATAGAGGAGAATGTTTAAATAGTTTACAAGTACTATTTTCATCAGTAGCAAATAAAGATTTATCTCATAAATGTACAGTAATTTTAGATATTGAAAATTATAGAGAAAAAAGAAAGAAAGCATTAGAAGAACTTGCTGAGAAAATAGCAAAAACAGTTATAAGACAAAGAAAGAAGATTGAATTAGAGCCAATGACAGCATACGAAAGAAAAATAATTCATACAAAATTACAAGATAATTCTAAAGTAAGAACATATAGTATAGGCGAAGAGCCACACAGAAGAATTGTTATAGAATTAAAATAATTTAATAGATAAAACAGAAGTCAAAGTTCTGGAGAATAAATAAGAATAAATCTTAATTTCCCAAACTTTGACTTTTTATTATATAGGAAAAATCGCCAGATTTTTACGTATATAACAAGGTTAAGTTTCCTATGCCTGTGCGATTACGAAGTAATCTGTACATGTGGCGAAGTCACTTTTCTTATTATATAGGAAAAATCGATAGATTTTTACGTATATAACAAGGTTAAGTTACCTATATTCGTGCGATTGCAAAGCAATCTGCACATGTGGCGAAGCCACTTTTCTTATTATATAGGAAAAATCGATAGATTTTTACGTATATAACAAGGTTAAGTTACCTATATTCGTGCGATTGCAAAGCAATCTGCACATGTGGCGAAGCCACTTTTCTTATTTAGAATAAAATTATAAAAAAAGGAGGAAAAAAAGATGAGTACAATTGCAGCAATCTCTACGGCTCCGGGAGTTGGAGGAATTCGGAATAATTAGATTAAGTGGAGAAGAAACATTTAAAATAATAAAAAAAATATTTGTTCCTAAAAATAAAAATACAAAAATAAAAGGATATAATATGAAATATGGAAATATTATAAATCCTAAAAATGGAGAAATAATTGATGAAGTTTTAGTTTCTTATTTTATAAAACCTCGTAGTTATACCACAGAAGATATGTGCGAAATAAATTCACATGGTGGAACAATAGTAATGGAAAATATATTACAAATTTGTTTAGAAAATGGGGCAGAGCTAGCAGAAGCGGGAGAATTTACTAAAAGAGCATTTTTAAATGGAAGAATAGACTTATCTCAAGCAGAATCAATTATAGACATTATTAATAGTAAAACTCAAAAAGAAAGTAAAGCTTCAATGAAACAATTGGAAGGATTTTTATCTAAAGAAATAACAAAAATAAGAAATAAAATACTAGACGTAATGGTTGATATAGAAGCAAATATAGATTATCCAGAATATGATATTGAGCAAGTTACAGAAAATAGAGCTTTAAATATGCTTGAAGAAGTAAAAAAAGATTTAAACAGCTTAAAAAATACTTTTGATAATGGTAAAATAATAAAAGAAGGAATAAAAGTAGCAATAATAGGAAAGCCAAATGCTGGTAAATCATCTTTGTTAAATGCTTTATTAAGAGAAGAAAGAGCTATTGTAAGTCAATATGAGGGAACAACAAGAGACAGTATTGAAGAATTTATGAATATTGATGGAATTCCTGTTAAAATTATAGATACTGCCGGAATTAGAGATGCAGAAGACGAAGTAGAGAAAATAGGTATAAAAAGAGCTAAAAACATAGCAGAAGAAGCAGATTTAATTATAGCAATATTTGATATTAGTAAAAAGCTAGATACAGAAGATTTAGAAATAATAGATTTAATAAAAAATAGAAAAGCTATAATTATTTTAAATAAAATTGATCTAATCAACGAAGAATGCGAGATAGATAAAAGGATATTAGACTTAAATAAGAATATTATTAAAATATCTGCATTAAATGGAGAAGGAATTGATGAGATAAATGCTGAAATATCAAGACTTTTCAAGATTAATGAGATTGATTCTGATAATGGTATAATAGTTACAAATGTTAGACATAAGAACCTAATAAACAAGGCCATAGATTTTGACGAGAATGCGATTAGAAGCATTAAAAGTAGTATGCCAATGGATATATGTTCTATAGATATAAAAGCTATGTTAGAATGCCTTGGAGAGATAACTGGTGAAAACGTTTCAGAAAATATAATAAATGAAATCTTCGCAAAATTCTGTTTGGGAAAATAGAATTAATGAAAAAGTGAGAAAAAAGAGTTAATCTATAGATTAAGAGAGATTAACCAAACGAAGAAAAAGAAAAATGACAAAAAGTCAACCGAAAACATACTTAAAATTTTACAAATATAGGGAATTAAATAAAAAAATGAAAAAAGCGTAACAAACAATTTGGAGTGTTCCATAAAAAACGAAAAGGAGGAAAAAATGAAATATAATGCAGGAGAATATGACGTTGCAGTTATAGGAGCAGGACACGCTGGATGTGAAGCGGCTCTAGCGACAGCAAGATTAGGATTGAAGACAGTAATGTTTTCTATAAGCTTAGAAGCAGTGGCAAATATGCCATGTAACCCACATATTGGAGGAACATCAAAAGGACATCTTGTAAGAGAAATTGATGCTCTTGGAGGTGAAATGGCAAAAAATATAGATAAGACTTTGATACAAATAAGAATGCTTAATACATCAAAAGGACCAGCTGTTCATTCACTAAGAGCACAAGCTGATAGAAAGAAATATCAAATGGAAATGAAGCACACTTTGGAAAAGCAAGACAATCTAGATTTAAAACAAGCAGAGATATCAAAAATAAATGTAGTAAATGATCAAGTCGAAAGTATAGAGACAACAGTAGGAGCTGTTTTTAAGGTTAAATCAGTAATTTTGGCAACTGGAACTTATTTAAAAGGAAAAATATTTATGGGGGACTTCTCACAAGAAAGTGGACCAGATGGTGTTTTTCCAGCAAATAAACTATCAGAATGTTTAAAAGAACTTGGAATAGAAATATTAAGATTTAAAACAGGCACTCCAGCAAGAATAAATAGAAGAAGTATAGATTTTTCTAAAATGGAGATACAAGAAGGAGATAAAAACATCATTCCATTCTCTTTTATGGATAAAGAAATAGATATAGAGCAAGTACCTTGTTATTTAACATATACAAATAGTAAAACTCACGAAATAATTAGACAAAATCTACATAGATCTCCTTTATATTCAGGAGAAATATCAGGAACAGGACCAAGATATTGTCCTTCAATAGAAGATAAAGTTGTAAGGTTTGCAGATAAAGAAAGACATCAGATATTTGTAGAGCCAGTGGGACTTGATACAGAAGAAATGTATATACAAGGAATGAGTTCATCACTTCCAGAAGATGTACAAATTGCCATGTATAGAACAATTCCAGGATTAGAACATGCTGAATTTACAAGATCAGCATATGCTATAGAATATGATTGCATTAATCCTTTAGAATTAAAACCATCTTTAGAACATAAAAGGATAAAAGGAATGTTCTTTGCGGGACAAATTAATGGTACATCAGGATATGAAGAAGCTGCATGCCAAGGTTTAATTGCAGGAATAAATGTAGCAAGAGAAATTCAAGAAAAAGAGCCAATTATATTACATAGATATGATGCATATATAGGTGTTTTAATTGATGATATAGTAACAAAAGGAACAAATGAACCATATAGAATGATGACATCCAGAGCAGAATATAGGCTTTTATTAAGACAAGACAATGCTGATTTAAGATTAACAGAGATAGGACATGAAGTTGGATTAATTTCAGAAGAAAGATATAAAAAGTTCTGTGAAAAAAGAGAAAATATTGAAAAAGAAAAAGAAAGAATATCTAAAAAAGTTATAAAACCAACAGAAAAAGTTAATAAATTCCTTGAAAATCATAATTCTTCAAAGATTGATAATGGTGTAAAACTTGCTGAATTGCTAAGAAGAACAGAATTAACATATAAAATGTTAGAAGAAATAGATGAAGATAGACCAGTTTTAAGTGAACAAGTAAAAGAAGAAGTAGAAATACAAATTAAATATGAAGGATATATTAAATTACAAAATGCTCAAGTAGAAAAAGCAAAAAAATTAGAAAATAAATTATTACCAGAGAATATAAATTACGAAGCAATTGGCGGAATTAGGCTAGAAGCAAGACAAAAACTTTCAAAATTAAGACCAAGATCAGTAGGACAAGCCTCTAGAATATCAGGTGTTTCGCCAGCTGATATATCTGTAATACTTATATATTTAGAACAATTAAAAAGAAAATAAATAGGAGAAAAATATGTTAAAAGAAGAATTTTCAGAAAAAATAAAAGAATATATGAATAAAATAAATATAGAAATATCAGATAAACAAATAGAAAAGTTTTTTGATTATATGAATTTATTATTAGAATGGAACGAAAAAATTAATTTAACAGCCATTACAGAGCCAGAAGACATTATATTAAAGCATTTTGTTGATTGTGCAACAATATTAAAATATATAAAAGATGAAGATAAAATAATAGATATAGGTACTGGTGCAGGTTTTCCAGGAATACCATTAAAAATATTAAATGAAAAGTTAGATATTACTTTAATGGATTCACTTAATAAAAGAATTAATTTTTTAAACGAAATTATAAATAAATTAGATCTTAAAAACATTGTTGCTATACATGCAAGAGCAGAAGAATTAGCTAGAAACAAAGAATATAGAGAAAAGTTTGATATTGCTACTTCAAGAGCTGTAGCAAATTTAAGTACTTTATCAGAATATATGTTACCATTTGTTAAGAAAGACGGTATGGTAATAAGTATGAAAGGTTCTAATATAGAAGAAGAAGTAAAAAATGCTAAAAAAGCAATAAAAATTCTAGGTGGAGAAATTGAAAAAATAGATAATTTTAATTTAGCAAATACGAATAATATAAGAAATATAATAACAATAAAAAAGGTAGTAAAAACACCGAAAGAATTCCCTAGAAAGGCTGGTAAACCAAGCAAAGAACCGATTTATTAAATATAAAAAAATATTAAAAATATTCCCAAATGTCATTGACATATTAACCATATTTTTATATGATTAATATGTCAATTTTATTGTCTATAAATAAAAAAACTCAATTAAAATTTTATATATACATTCAGAATTGAGCAGGCCAATAAAAATGTTACAAAATGTGTGAAACGCACTATTTACTTACGTTAGGAGGAATAAAATTGGGAAAGATACTATCAGTTGCTAATCAAAAAGGTGGAGTAGGAAAGACTACTACTACAGTTAATTTAAGTGCAGGATTAGCATGTAGAGGGAAAAAAGTTTTAATTATTGATGCAGACCCTCAAGGGAATGCTACAAGTGCAGTAGGAGTAGATAAGGAGTGTGAATTATCTACATATGATGTACTAGTTAATGAAGTTGACATAAAAGATGTGATACAACCAACAAATGTAAAAAAATTATATGTATGTCCATCTAACATTAACTTAGCAGGAGCAGAAGTTCAGCTTGTATCAATGGTTTCAAGAGAATTAAGACTAAAAGAACAATTAGATAAGGTAAAAGATGAATTTGACTATATTTTAATAGATTGTCCACCATCATTGGGATTAATAACATTAAATGCATTTACTGCATCAGATAGTGTATTAATACCTGTTCAATGCGAATACTTTGCGTTAGAAGGCTTAGGACAATTGATGAATACTATTAATATTGTAAAAAAACATCTTAATAAAGAAATATACATAGAAGGTGCAGTACTTACAATGTATGATTTAAGAACTAATTTAGCAAATCAAGTAGTACGTGAAGTAAAAAGATACTTTGAAAATAAAGTATATAAGACAGTAATACCAAGAAATGTTAAATTAAGTGAAGCTCCAAGCTATGGAATGCCTATTATTATGTATGATCCAAAGTCAAAGGGAGCTAAAGCATATGACAAATTATCAAAGGAATTTATTAAAAGAAATAGTGAAGGAAAATAATTAGAAAGGGTGATATAATTGGCTAAAATGACAGGACTAGGAAAGGGGCTAGATGCATTATTTGCAAGCACTGTAGAAGAAGAGAAAAAAGAAGAAGAGATTCAATCTGGAGAAAAAATACATAAATTAAAATTAATAGAAATTGAGCCAAATAGGAATCAACCTAGAAAGAAATTTGATGAAGAATCCTTAGAAGAGCTTGCTAATTCTATAAAAGAGTATGGTTTATTACAACCAATAATTGTTTCTAAAAAAGATAATTATTATGAAATAGTAGCTGGAGAAAGAAGATGGAGAGCTTGTAAGAAAGCTGGACTTACTGAGATACCAGTAATTATAAGAGATGATGATGAAAGACGTAATAAAGAGATTGCATTAATTGAAAATATACAAAGAGAAGATTTAAACCCTATAGAGAAGGCAATGGGAATTAAAAGCTTAATGGATGATTATGGATTAACCCAACAAAAAGTTGCTGATATATTAGGAAAAGCTAGAAGTAGTATAGCAAATACAGTAAGAATACTAAATCTAGATGAAAGAGTTATTAAATTAGCATTAGAAGGAAAATTAACAGAAGGACATTGTAAATCTATATTAGCTGTTCCTGATAAGGACAAGCAATATGCGATGGCTCTATATATAATTGAATCTGGCGACAGTGTAAGAGAAGCTGAAAAGAAGATGGCAAGAAATAAAACTAAGACAAATAAAGATAGAAAATATGAACCTATTTATAGAGATATAGAAACATCTTTTAGAGATTTCTTTGGTACAAAAGTAAAGCTAGATGCGGGTAAAAGAAAAGGAAAAATTATTATAGAATACAGTAATAATGATGACTTAGAAAGAATTTTAGAATTGATTAAACATTAGAAAGAAGGTAAAAATGGAAGAATTTGTAAGATTATTAAATAACGAATATGTTATTTTAGGAGTTATTATAGTAAACATAATGCTTTTGATATTATACATTAGTAATTCTATTAAATTAAATTCAATAAATAAGAAATATAATAAATTTCTAAAGAAATTAGGAAATGGAGAAAACATTGAAGAAGATTTAAAAGTATACATAAATAAAGTTGAGAAAGTAGAAAATACCAATAAAGAAATTATTGAATATTGCGAAAATCTTGAAAAAGAATTAAGTAAATCTATAAAGAAAATTGGAATAGTAAGATATAATGCATTTAAAGATACTGGAAGCGATTTAAGCTTTGCACTAGCATTATTAAATGATGATAATAATGGTGTTGTGTTAAATGGTATATATTCTAGAGAAATGTCAAATATATATGCAAAACCTATAGTAAATGGAGGATCTAAATATACAATATCAGATATGGAGCAAGAGGCTATAAATAAGGCAATAGCATCATCAGAGTATAAAATCCCAAATAACTAATAAATAGCTACTGAATTTCTTCAGTAGCTATTTATTGTTATGCAAACACTATAATAAAATTTTATAAAAAACATAGTGGTAAAATGCAATTTATGTATTGACATTCTAAGATCATTGTGCTAATATATATATTGTCTGTAACGACACGGAGAGGTGGTCGAGTTGGTTTATGGCACCAGTCTTGAAAATTGGCGTAGGTTTGTAGCCTACCGTGGGTTCGAATCCCACCCTCTCCGCCATTTTTTTTATTGTATAGGAAAAATCGAAGATTTTTACGTGTATAACAAGGTTAAGTTACCTATATCCGTGCGATTGCAAAGCAATCTGTACATATGGCGAAGCCACTTTTCTTATAAATATGTAATTTTGAGAGCACTTATGGAGAATTACCCAAGTGGTTGAAGGGGACGGTTTGCTAAACCGTTAGGGTTTCGTAAGAGGCCGCGAGGGTTCAAATCCCTCATTCTCCGCCAAAAGATACTAAGAAATTAGTATCTTTTTTTTGTATACTAGGATAGTTTTATTAGCAGGAGGAATTTTTGTTAGTAAACGACTATAGCAAATGTTAGATTATAAAATTTAATATAAATATTTTTATTTTGCTAATGTGTAGAAAATCTTAGATTCGTTTTTTTATGCATAAAAATTATTAAAATTGTTATTAGAAAATGAATAAAAATATGCAAAAAACGACCTCTGAGAATCGATTCTAAGGCGATTTAAATATAACATAGTATAATTTTATAGATAATAGAGGTCTAACAAAATAAACACTGTTTTCGTAAAAATTAGAAAAAATATTCAAATTTTGCAACTAAATTTTTAATATTTTTAAATATTTTTTATTCAATAATAAAAAATAAATATTGATAAATATTTTTTCACATACGGAAATAATAATTATAAAATATGAATCGAAATATAAAAATAAATAAATAAAATTAAAATAAATAAATTAAATAAAATAAATAAAATAAATAAAATAAATAAAATAAATAAATTAAATAAATTAAATAAATTAAATAAAATAAATAAATTAAATAAAATAAATAAATTAAATAAAATAAATAAAATAAATAAAATAAATAAAATAAATAAAATAAATAAATTAAATAAATTAAATAAAATAAATAAATTAAATAAAATAAATAAATTAAATAAATTAAATAAATAATTAAAATAAATAATAAAATAAATAAATAATAAAATAAATAAATAATAAAATAAATAAATAAATAATTGAATAAATAATTGAATAAATAAATAATTAAATAATTAAATAAATAAATAATTAAATAAATAATTAAATAAATAAATAATTAAATAAATAAATAATTAAATAAATAAATAATTAAATAATTAAATAATTAAATAATTAAATAATTAAATAATTAAATAATTAAATAATTAAATAATTAAATAATTAAATAATTAAATAATTAAATAATTAAATAATTAAATAATTAAATAATTAAAT
>CALXPV010000018.1 GCA_944390295.1 uncultured Clostridia bacterium
AGAAGATTTAGCAAAAATAATTAAATATGAATTAGCAGATTTAATATAGATACACTTTTTAGTGTATCTTTTTTTATATAGTAGGAAAAATCGAAGGATTTTATATATAAAAAACAAAAAATTGTAACTAAAATAAAAAATTAATCTCTTATGTAGTGAAAGGAGGAAAAATGAAAAAAATAGAAGATGTATATAAAGAATATGCAAATATTATCTATAAATATGTATATAGTCTTTCAAAAAGCAAAGATATAGCAGAAGAAATAACACAAGAAACCTTCTTAATTGCAGTAGAGAATATAAAAAAGTTTAGAGGAGAATGTAAGATTTCAGTATGGCTTTGCCAAATTGCAAAACATGCTTTTTTTAAATATATAAAGAAAAGAAAAATGGAAATACCAATAGATGAAGTAAAAGATGTAATTGACGAGAAAGTACTTATAGATGAAATTTGTAAAAAAGATGAAAAAGATAGGTTATTAAAAAAGATTGAAAAATTAAAAGAACCAATGCAAAGCATTGTAAAGTTAAGATTGGAGACAGATTTTACTTTTAAAGAAATAGGCAGAATTTATGGAAAAAATGAGAATTGGGCGAAAGTGATTTTTTTTAGAGGAAAAGAAAAATTAAAGGAGGAAAGCAAGAATGGATAAATGTAAAATTGTAGAAGATTTAATTCCGGGATATTGTGATGGAATTTTAAATGATGAATCAAAAATATTTGTAGAAGAACATATAAAAGAATGTACAAAGTGCTTAGATAAGATTGAAGAATATAAAAAAATAGATACAGAAGAAAATGTAAATAAAGAACAAATAAATTATTTTAAAAAAATAAATAGAAAAAATAATATAAAAGTAGTCTTGGGAATAGTAATTATTATTCTTATTGTTTTGTTAGGAAATTATATATATAATTTTGCAATAATGTATAAATATAAAAAGAATTATGAAGAAATTTCAAATGCAGATAATTATTATTTTGAAAGACGAGAAAGTTCTGATTATGGTGTTAGTATAATTAAAGTATGGAAGAAAGGCGATAAAGTAAAAAAAGAAGAGGGCATGTATAGTAATGCAGATGATAAATATCATTTAAATAGAATTACATATGAAACAATAGGATCTAATGAAAGCTTAGAGATTGAAGAAGATACAAAGACTGCGACTTACATAACAAGTAAAAATATTAAAACAAACAATGCTTTAGATGGATTATATCCAAGCTTAGGTGTGCCACTAAGTATGAATGGAAATATTTTATTTCATTTAGGAACACCTTTTTATGGAAAAGTTGAAGGTACTAGTAGAAAGGGTTCAAATAGAGAATATTATATAATTCAATATGGAGAAACAACATTATATGTGCATAAAGATACATTTATTCCATGGAAGACAATGGGAGAGACTAGTGGAAAAAGTTTTTATCCAGATGGTAACGATGTTGTTAAAAGTGAATTTATAGGAACTAATTATTATATTTATAATTCAAATACTGTAAGCGATGAAGATATAAATATTCCAAACCTTGATGAATATAAGAAAGAAGAGGAAGAAAGGGAATTTTAAAATTAAGCTGATATAGAAAATATGTAGAAGTAGAAAAATTAAATCGATATATATATTTAATTTGACGACTATGTAAAATATTAAGCTTATAAAACCACTAATCCCTGTATACTGGAAAGTATACAGGGATTTTGTGGTTATCATTCATAGATAGTCTCGTAATACACGTAATCCATCGTGTAATAAGACTGTCCATTTTGATCGTAAACCATAAACGGTGCAGATCCGCCTGGTTTTAGTGGTAAACACTCGTCTTGAAGGAAAACTAACCCCTCAGAGCTAATCTCCTCGCCCGTGCAGTCCGGAGTTGCGAACAAGTGCACATCGGCTGTAAGACGATGTTTATAGCCGTCCGGTACGAAGTACGCGTCCAGAAACTCTTTCAGAGTCTGATCAGGAACGCTTCCTTCATTTTGCAGTGACATAACTTGGGCTTCAAGCTCTGCTACCCGAGTTCGTAACTGCTCATTTTCTTCCTCAAGGCTTACATCGCCTGAAGAAGTTGCTGAAGGCTGGCTGCTTGAGCTAGAGTTGTTGTTGCTGTTGTTACCAAAAATCATAGGTATTACTGCAAAGTACAGTACTCCTACAATCAATGCTCCTGCCAAAAGTTTAAATGCTAACTTTCTCATATTGTTTATCCTCCTTCATTTTTTTTTACTAAACCAATATGATAAATTAATTATACCATAAAATTAACATAAAATCAAACTGGCTAATGTGCGAAGAGCTTGATATGAAAGCGTTTGACGAGAAGATGATTGACAAGAAAAGTAAAATAATATATAATCTACATTATGTTACCAAATGTTTAAAGTTTCAGAAAAAATAATTTAGGAGGAAACAAAAATGATAATACGGAGTAAAGCAGGGATAGATGCATTACCAGAAGGGAGGATAAGGGAACTTGCGGAAGCTACGGTAAAAAAGTTAGGTTTAAACGATTTTATCGAAATGGAAGTTGATTCTGCATGGCCGAAAATTTCTGAATTTATTGCTATAAAAACAAGAGGCGAGCAGATAAACATTTCATATCCAAAAGTGGAAGCCGGAAGACTTAGTTACCGATATTTAGAGTTTAAGCAAAAGTCGGAAAACAACAGAACTAAGTCCTCTTACTTGGTAAGGGAAGATTCCCTGAAAATAAAACAGTATGGTGTCGGAGTAGGCCAGATAGAAATGTCTGGCGAAAAAGATTTTTTCGAGTTATCAAAAAAAGCTCCACAAATTCAGAAACTATTACAGGGGAAATACACATTTAATCCGATGGATATAATTCCAAAAATAAGGAAAATTTTAGGCTGTAGCTTAAAAGAGTTCGCGGAATTTAAAATTGAAGATAATCTCTTGTTAATAGAAAATGGGGAGATTGTGGAACTGGGTGAAAGGACAGAGAAATATAGGGCTTATTATTCAACTAAGAAATTTAGCTATAGAGATGCATCTTATACAGTTGAAATTGATTCTAATAGTGATAGAATTGAGATTTCTGTAGAGGGTCAATATGAGGACTTGAAAGATGTGTCAATCAAAGATATAAGAAAAATAGCTGATGAAAAGAAAAAGGAAATGAAAGAGAAACTAGAAAAACTTTCTAAAAAAATATAGTCCAGTCTTATCACCTATAGAAAAAACAAGCTTAAGCAGTGAATGCTTAAGCTTGTTTTTCAGCTGAAGGCTAAATTGCAAATTAATTATTATCATTTCTACAATCACAGTCAGAGTTTTGCATATTATCACAATTCATATAAAATTTCTTTTCTGCAAGTTTATCTTGAACTCCACGTAACGCTTCACCAAATCTTTGGAAGTGAACGATTTCTCTTTGCCTTAAGAAACGAAGAGGGTCAACGACATCTGGTTCATCACGACATAAGTCTATTAATTTTTCATATGTTGCACGAGCTTTTTGTTCAGCTGCAAGGTCTTCTTGTAAATTGGCTATTACATCACCTTTGCAGGCTAAACAGTTAGCATTAAAAGGCATTCCACTAGCAGCTTGTGGATATACATCAACTCCGTGATCTGTATAATATGGACTAAGTCCAGCTCTTTCTATTTCTTCAATTGAAGCGTTTTTAGTTAATTGGTGAACAATACTTCCAACCATTTCAAGATGGGCAAGTTCTTCGGTGCCGGATATCATTTAGAATAGCTTTAGATTTTTGGTCTGGCATAGCGAATCTTTGTGACAAATAACGAAGAGAAGCAGCAAGTTCTCCATCAGGACCACCATATTGCGAAATAATAACTTTTGCAAGTCTTGGATTAGTACATTTTATATTAACAGGGTATTGTAAGGTTTTATTATAAGTCCACATTTAAACTTCCTCCTTCCCATGGCCAAGGTTCTTCAAGCCATCTCCATTTATTACAAGGGTAATTAATTGTTAAAGGACCATAAACTTTTTGATATTTATCTTCCAAATCTTTTAATTCTTGGCAGTATTTTCTATGCAAGCACAAAGCCTTTCTATCATCTGGATGTGTATCTAAATATAATGCAAGTTCATTTATAGCAAACATAGAGCATCTTATTTGTTGTAACATTCTACCACGTGTATCGCAGGCATTTTCTTCATTTTGGCATTCACAGCTACAAGTACATTTACATTCCATATTATCATTTAACATTTATTACACCCCTTTCCAATAGTATTTGAATTTCTTATATAGTCAATTTGTTGCATAGATTGACCAGGATAATAAGGACTAACTAATTCAGGGAAGATGGTTCCCATTCTTAATCCTACACAAGGCTTAAATGTTCTATCCATTTGTTGGATAGGAACATAGCTTTGACCAAGCATTGGGTTATCTGGAAATACATTTACTTCTTCATCAAATCCACAAGAACAAGAATCAATATTATCATCTACATAAGAACAAACTGAATTACAGCTAGTTTCTAAAACTTCATTTTCTTGATTAGAATTTGTATTGTATGTGTTGTTCATACAATGACATCTTGGAAATCTTCTAAACATATTTATTCCTCCTTTTATACATTATATGAGCGAAAAAAATATTTTGCGACATATATATTTACACGTAAGAGAGAAATAATTAAGTTGGTATAGAAAATTTACGGATATAAAAATTTATGCAACCCTATTTGTTGCTTAATTTATCTAACATTAGGGAGGAAATAGACAAGTGTTAAATATGTTAATTGTTAATAATGATATGAAATATATAAAAAAATTAATATCTTATACATTAAAATATACAGATAATATACGTTTATTTGATGTCGCTACAAGTGGTAAGGAAGCGTTAAATATATTGCTCAAAAACAATATCGATATTATCTTACTGGAGCCAAATTTGCCAGATTTAGATGGAGTTGGATTAATAAAAGTAATCGAACAACAAAGGCTAGAAATTTATAATAAATCTATAATTATATTATCAAATGATAGATATACACTTCGAAAAATAAATAACAGCCCAGTAATATATTCATATCAAGCAAAAGATATAGATAAAGAAAGTTTGTTGAAAAATATAAATAAATTTGTAAGAGATAAAAGGATAATGGAAAATATAGATAGTAAAATTATGAGAGAATTAAAATTTTTGAATTATAATATAGCTCATATAGGAACAATATATTTAAAGGAATGTATAAAAATAGATTTCTTAAAATATAATGGAGAGGCAGAAAATATAAATAAACAAATATATCCTTTAATTGCTGAGAAATATAATAAAAGTATATTGCTGATAAAAAATAATATAATTAAAGCAACAAATTATATGTATAATGAATGTGAAATAGAAAAATTGATAAAATATTTTGGAATAGATATGGATTACAAACCTACTCCAAAAGCAGTAATAAAAACAGTTATTAGTAAAATATAAATCACCTTTTTTATTCTTTTTGATAAAATATGTTGAAATAATGATATATATAATTAATATAGTAATGGTGTAAGCTATACTATGTTTAATAAGATAATTAATATTGTAATGATATTAATTATATAAAAAGTGGTGGCAGTAGATTCTAAATGGAGGAAATTCAATATGAGAACTACATTAAAAAGAACTATGGCGACTTTAATGGCTACTGCAATGATGGTAGTAACTCCTATGACCGCTTTTGCAGCAGAGCCAAACGAATGCAAAACTGATACAGTTAAAACTATTGAAGCAAATGGAGAAAATTCCGAAATTACACCGTTTGCATACTATGATCCTGCATCATTCACTTTCTGGGGAAGTAATACAGGAAGTACAAGATGGTATGATGGTGGGCACATGGCAGCAGAGATTACTGCAAGCAGTAGCACTCCTGGTCTGACAATGCAGGTGACTGCACATATAGTCGGAAAAGGATCAGTTACATGGAACGTAAAGGTAGATGGAAAGACTCACAAGAAAGACTGGATTAGTTTCGGAACGAATTCCGGTAGAAATGTCTACTTTTCATATTCTTGTTCGCAGAATCCAAATGCGAAAATCACCGTACACAACAAGAGTTACAGTTGGTAAAATTAAATTGTAACTAACCATTGTAAGTATTAATCAAATTACCGCCACTAACTTTTTGAGGATGGGTTTACCTATCCTCTTTTTCTTTTTTATAATATATGCAACTAAAATTATACATATACATATCTAACAGATGGAGGGGAAAAATGGAAAATGAAGATATAATAGAATTAATAAATAAAGCTATAAAAAAAGATGAAGAATCATTCAAAAAATTAATACATTTGATAGAACCAGAAATGTATAAAATTTCTAAGATAAGATTAAAAGAAGACGAATATATCTATGATGTAATACAAGAAACAATAATATTAATATACAAACATTTAAAAAAATTAAGAAATAAAGAATTATTTAGAACATGGGCAATGAGAATATTAATGAATGAATGCAATAAAACATATAAAAAAATCAAAAAAAATAGATTAAAATTTTCAACTTACGAAGAAAATAAAAACATTATATACGAAGATTTTGAAGAAATAGAATCAGAAATAAATATGAACAAGCTATTTGAGTGCCTAAATGATTATGAAAAGATAGAAATTATACTTTATTATAGGGATAATTATACAATAAAAGAAATAGCAGAAATAGTAAATGAGCCAGAAGGAACAGTAAAAAGTAGAATGCATCGAGCAAAAGAAAAAATGAAGAAATGTATAAAGGAGGGAAATTTATATGAATGATAATTTTGATAATTTTCTAAAAAGAAAATTTAAAGAGGAGTCAGTTGACGAGACAAGGATTTCATCTAATATAGATAAGATAATTAATAATATGTTTGAAAGTAAAAGAAAAAATAAAAAAATTATACTTATGATATTACCTATATTATTAATGACTTCTACAGTTTTTGCAGTTGCATATAGTATGTTTAATTTGTCTAGTGTGGGAATAGATGATACTTGTTTAGATATTGCTGTTCAAAACGGATATATACAAATATTAAATATGGAAATGCAAGAGTTTGAAGGGGTATCTATAAGGATTAATAAATTTTTAATCGATGATATTAATATGGATATAGGATTTGAGTATAAAGTTAATAATGAGAATATGAAAGATATAAAAAACATTTATATACAAGATTTATATATCTATGATGAAAATAATAATGTTTTATTTGACGATGACGAATTAGGAGAAGAAAAAGTAATAGCTCAAACGAGTGGTTATTCAAAAATACAAAAAAGAGGAGATGTCTTGAGCAATACATTTTTTGCCCAATCAGACAAATTCCCTAAAAGTAAAAAAATATATATAAAATTTAATCGTATAATTTTAAACTGTAAAGAGGATAATGTAGGAATAAATGGAAATTGGAAATATGAAATAAATGTACCTCAAAATATGCAAGATAGAGAAAACATAAGCTATAAGCCTATTTCAAATAACAATAATAATAAAATTTTTATTAAAAGTGTAAAGATGACAAATACAGGATTAATTATAAATACTGTTGCTCCTAGCAACGAGGTGCTAGATAAGTCTGAAATAGAAATAATTGCTAATGGTAAAACTATAAAAAATAATAGTAATGTTTTTGAAAAAAATGCAAGAACTGATAAAGAACAGACTGAATATGTGTTTACATACAATTTAACTAAATATAATGCACCTGAGGAAATTATAGTTAGAATAAAAGAAAAAAGAGAAGAAAGAGAGATAGTATTCATAAAAGATGAAGAAGCATAAAATATATAATGCATTATGTTATAGTTTAATAATGGTGATTTTTAGTGTAATGTGTTTTTATATATCAAAAAAAGAAGGTTTTCATGAAGACGAAATATTTTCTTATGGTTCTTCGAATTATAGGTATGATAATATTTTTCAACCTTATGGTAATAAAGACTATATAAATAAATGCATAGATGAATTGATATTAAATAATAAAAATGTAATAAATAATATATTATATTATATTAAAGAACCAAACGAATTTATAAATGAATTAAATGAAATACAATCAAAAGAAAAGCCGATATGGAAAACAAAAGAAGAAGCAATTGAATATGTAAGCATACAAAAGGAAGATATCTTGAATTTTTTTATTGTATATTACAACCAAGTAAGAGATGCTCATCCACCGCTGTTTTATTTTTTAGTACATATAGTATCAATATTATTTCTTAATAATTTTTCAAAATATATAATATTTTTTATAAATATTATTTTGTTTTTATTAAGTATTATTATTATAAAAAAAATATTAGAGTTATTAAATAAAGAAACTTTGTTTATGCCAATAATAATATTGTGGGGGCTAAGTATAGGAGGAATATCTACAGTAATATTTCAGAGAATGTATATGATGTTAACATTCTTTATAATTTATTATACTTATATTAATATATATATAGTAAAAAATGATTTTCATATGGATAAAAATACAAAAACTAAATTAACATTAACAATTATATTAGGATTTTTAACCCAGTATTATTTTTGCATTTATATACTTTTTTTCTTTATTACTATGCAAATTTTAATGCTTAAAAAAAATAAGAAAAAAGAATGTAAAACATTACTAATATGTCACATAAAATCGGCAATCATAGGAATAATAGTATTTCCTGCAGCAATCTATCATATATTTTTTTCTTATAGAGGAGTAACTAATATAACAAACCAATATAGAATTATTGATTTTTTCAAAATAATATGTGAATCATATAACTTAAATATTATAATTGGAATTATAATATTTATAAGTATAACAACATTTTCTATACTTGTTTTAAAAAAGAATAAAGATTGTATACCATGTATATTATTAATTACAATAATAGGCTATGTTTTAGTAATTGCTAAAATTTCTCCTTACCTAGATTTAAGATATGTTATGGGAATTTTACCGATAATTTCAATAACGATTATTTTTGCAATCGACTATTACTTTAAAAATAATTTTAAAGTAATATGTATAACATCGGGTATTTTATTTATTATTTCAATAATAAATCTGTACTATATAGATCCATATTATTTGTATAAAGGATACAATGAAAATGTGGAGATAGCAAGAAAATATAGTGACTTTAAAAATATATATATCGAGGATAATAGTTTTAATCATATACAAAGCATACCTGAGTTTATGATTTATAATAAAAGCATAATATTAAATGCTAATAAGGATGAATTAAAATATTTATATAATAACGAGGAGCTTAAACAAGAGAAGGAATTTATTGTAAGTATAAAAAGATATATGAATGTTGAAGAAATATTAAAACAAGTGTTAAAACTAACCGAAAGAGAAAATTATACATTATTACTTGATGGTAGTAATGAAACTGGAAATGTAATATATAGAATTTATTAACAAAATAAATAAAATACAAAGGCGTTATTATAGAACTAAATAGAAAATAGTTTGAATATATAAAATATTATTTTAAAATTTGGAGATATAAAAAATAAATTTTATATCTCTTTTTTGTTAAAATGAGTGAAAAAAATATTTTGCGACAATACTATACAAATAAAAATTAAAGTGGTAAAATTCAAAAAAGTATATAAGGAGAAAAAAGTGGATAAGAAAGAATTAAGCGAAGAACTAAACAAATTAACTAACAAAAGCTCTGTAGAGGATGTACAAAAATATATAAAAGATATGATTGAAACCAGAAATTTTAGAACCAATTTAATGAATAGGATGTGCCTATTAACAGAAGAAGTTGGAGAACTTGCAAAAGAAATTAGAAAAGCAAGTAAAGATGAAGGACTAATAACAGATTTAAAACAGGCAAAAGATTCTAATTTAGAAAATGAAATGGTTGATGTATTTATTTGTTTAATGGGAATGTTTGAATTATTAGATATAAAATTAGTAGATGCACTAAAAAGAAAAGAGAATAAGAATTATAATAGGGAATGGGAGTAAAAAGGATGGAAAAATTAATAATAGAAGTAGGATCAACAGTTACAAAAGTAGATTTATATGATGGAGAAAAAGTAGAAAATGTAGAAGAAAAAACAATATGGTTTAAAAAACATTACAAAGAAAACAATAAACTAAATATTAATGATATAGAAGAACTAATAAAATTAGTAAAAGAAAAGAAAGAAGAATATGAAAATATTTATGTATGTGGTACAAGCGTTTTTAGAGCATTAGATGAAGAAAGTAAAAAAGCGTTTTTAGATTTTTTCATAGAAAATACAGGAGTAGAGTTTCATATAATTAGTCAAGATGAAGAAACAATATATACTGTAATAGGTGCTACAAAAAATATTAAGCAAAAAGTAGGTGTATTTATTGGTGGAGGTGGTTCCACAGAAATTGCAGTATGCGAAAATGGTAAAATAATAGAAATGGCAAACACTAGAATGGGAGTAATGGATGTAATGGATAAATTTCCAGATTTAAGCGAAAATATTGCTAAGACAGATGTAGAAACAGTAAGAAGTTTTATAAAAGAAAAATTGAATTTGCCACAAAATAAAGTAGACATATTAATACTTGCTGGAGGAGGACATCTTAAATTTGCACTAAATTCAGGAATTAATTATGAAATAAATACTTTATTTAAAGATGAAGATGAACCAATAATGATGAGTATAGAAACTAGAAAAAAAGATACTCAAAAGTACTTTAAAGAAATATCTTTAGATGAAATACGAAATAGAGTAAGTGATCCAAAATGGTGGTATGCAACTAGAGCAATGACAGCTTTTGTATTAGAAGCAGCAGAAAATATGGATGTAAAATATATAGTGCCAACAAATATACCTATGATATATGGAATAATAAAAGAGCTTTAAGAAAAATCTTAAGGCTCTTTCATTATTTAGTTATTATCCTTTTGGTATAGTCTAAATTAGCAACAGAATTTTTATTAAAAGCCAAAGTATATACGTCACTTGCAAAAATATCTTTATGAAGTAAATATTTTGCAGTTTTATTATTAGAATTACTCATAAAACTTTTAACAGAAGTTACTAAATTTATTTTAGGATTATTTTTATAAATTTCAGAAATTAGTTCTTTACCCTTAGAGTTACATCCTAAAATTCTTATATAAGGATGAGTTTTTTTAGAAAGTAAAATATCTTTCTTTTTTATATTTAAAAGTATGCTAAGCAGAATTCTTTGTAATCTAGTTTGTGTGTAACGTTTCGATTTTACTAAGAAAATTAATTCTTCTAGATTGTTACATGAATTGGCTGCATTTTTTATAGAATTTTCTAATCCTTCATTAACATCAGGAAATTGTTTTAATTCGTTTATTGATAATTTTCTTATAGTATAAAGAATCTCTTTTTCAAAATTAGAAATATCTAAAACACATTGACCATTTTCAAATTCTTGTACCAATAAATCGTAAGAACTTCTGGGCATAACTTTTCTAATATCATTAAATTGTTCGTTTTTTATCATTTTACGTATAGCTGTTGCACTAGCATATTCATCAACAATACAAGTACTATTATAAAAAGCTTTTTCACGTTTTATAGCAATAGGTTTTATATGTGATTTTAATTTTTTTAAAGCTTTTAAATATTCAATTCCAAGAATATTATTAGGTTCACCTAATATGTTAGAATAATTTGTATTATTTAAGTAAAGTAATAATGCATTTTCTCTGGCTTTTGGAAAAGAAAATCCTTTTTTTAGTTCAGCAGATAAAAAATCTGTATATTTTTTAGGTTCTGAGTAAAGGACAGAAGCAATTTTATTTAAAGAATCTATATCTGCAAATTCTGATCCAAAAGAAATTATATCTACAATTTTTAAAGAATTTAGTATTTTCATTGCACCATATGCAAAATTTTCAGCACTAGAAATTGCATAAACAGTAGGAAGTTCAATAACTAAATCTACTTCTTCATTTAAAGCCATTTCTGTTTTTACCCACTTATTTACAATTGATGTATTACCACGTTGTACAAAATTACCACTAATTACACAAATCGTATAATCTGCATTAGCTTCTTCTTTAGATTTTAAAAGATGCAGTAAATGTCCATTATGAAAAGGATTATATTCTGCAACAATACCTAAAACTTTACTCATAATTACCTCCATATATTGTAGTAAAACAAAATTATTGATATAATATCACAAAATGGTAAATTTTTCAAATGATAGGGATTTATGTGTAGATATAATTCCTAAATGGAGGTTTTTATGGAAGAAATAACAATATATACAGATGGAGCTTGTTCTGGAAATCCTGGACCAGGAGGCTGGGGAGCAATTTTAATGTATAAAGGAAATAAAAAAGAAATATCTGGAGGGAAAAAAGATACTACTAATAACGAAATGGAAGTAACAGCTGTTATTGAAGCTTTAAAACAATTAAAATATCCATGTACTGTAAAGGTATATAGTGATAGTGCATATGTTGTAAATTGCTTTAAACAAGGTTGGATATATAATTGGCAAAAAAATGGTTGGAAAAATGCACAAAAAGAACCTGTAAAAAACAGAGAGCTTTGGGAAGAGCTATATGCACTTGTAAAGCAACACAAAGTGGAATTTATAAAGGTAAAAGGTCATAGTGATAATGAATATAATAATAGATGTGATGAACTTGCAAGAAATGCTATAAAAGAATTATAAAATATTAGAAATATTATGTAAAAAACCCAAAAAATATGATATAATAGATATATGTTGGGAGGAAGGCATATGAAAATAATAGGAGTAACAGGAAGTTCAGGAGCAGGTAAAGATACATTATGCGAAATATTAGAAAATAAGTACAATGCAGAGATTGTAGATGCAGATAAAATAGCTAAAGAACTATCTAAAAAAGGAACAATGTATTTAAAATCTATTGTAGACTGTTTTGGGTCTAAAATTGTTAATAGACAAGGTGAATTAAATAGAAAAAAATTAGCTAGTATAATATTTGAAGACGAAAAAAAGAGGGAAGAATTAAACAAACTTACCTTTATTTATGTTGTAGATGAAATAAAAAGAAGAATAAGTAAATTAAAAAAAGATATAATTGTAGTTAATGCACCATTGCTTTTTGAAAGCAATTTAAATCAAATTTGTGATTTTGTTATAGCTATTATAGCAGACAGAGATATTCAAATAGAAAGAATAATGAAAAGAGATAATTTAACTAAAGAAGCTGCAGAAAAAAGATTAAATATGCAAAATAGTAATGAATATTTTGAAGAAAATGCCGACTACATAATACATAATAAAGAAAGCTTAAAAGATTTAGAAAAACAATTAAAGAAAATTAAAATTTAAATATAATACTAATAGAGATTTTAGGATAGAACTAAAATCTCTTTTTATGGTATAGGAAAAATCACTTTTTTCCTATACCATAAAAATAACATTGCATAGCAATTTTTCGCGTCTACAAATCTTTACGCTTCTTCGAGAACTTAAATATAAATAGTTAAATAAAAAAGTAGAGAAAAAGTTCTCGCGAAGCGAGATTTGTTTTCTGTTACAAAAATATTACATTTTCTACAAATTCTTGAAAAGAAAATGTTATTAGAATATAATGAAAAAAAAGATTCACAAGGGGTAATTAGTATGGAAAATGGAAGCTTTGCAGAAATGATATTAAATGAAAGAAGAATATCAGAAAAAATGAAAATAATAATGTATTTTAAAAGAAACCACGAGTGTTTTTTTGATAATACAGTTATATTCAAAACCGAAATTTGTAGAATGTTTTTAGAAAATTCTAAATTAGATGTGGATTCAAATTTAGTTTTAACTGCATGCCTAATGTATGCTTGTAAAAAAAGTGTAACTTTCACAGAAGAAAAGAAAAGAACATATATAAAAGATGGTGTGGAGTACTTAGAACAATTAGGATTTGACGAGGATTTTTGTAGAATTTGTTCACAAGTAAATAGAATTGCTAATATTACTCCTAGAGATAAAGAAGGAGATATTCTGGAATTAGTAGATAATTTTGGAATGTTATTAGATAGAGATGATAGAAGGGCATTTACTCCAGAAGAAGCTTTATTTATATTAGAAAATGAAAATTTAAAAGATTTAGATAATTGTTATCTTCAAGAATTTAAAGAGTTTGTAATGGAATTTGAAAATCTAGAAACAGTTGGAATTGATAGTGCTAAAATAATTACTAGATGGAAAAATAAAATTAATGAAATTCCAAAATACGATATAGTAAAGGGAATTAATGCTGCCATAGAATATAGAACAACCGCTAAAAAATTATATCTTGAAGGTAAGAAAATAGAAGTAAATAAAGATGGCATAAGAGATAATAAACAACAAATAAGTGCAGATAGAAGAATAAAACATGAACTTGCAAAACAAATAGATGAAGAACATAAATTTTCAGAATTATTAGATAAATCACAATGGGGTTAAAATTAGTGTGAAAATTTATTTTCACACTAATTCCATGTTAAAGATAAGTACTATTAGCTACAATCGCTATCGCCCTCAAAATTCTTTAGAATTTTGAGATGGCTAATTTTAACCTCTGGAATTCTCACGAATTTATAGAGGTTATTAAATAAAATTTTGTTAGAGCGTAAATTCGCTCGAATGGAGGTTAAAATGAACGAATTTTTTGCAGATTTACATGTACATATAGGAAGATCAGAAAATAATAAACCAATAAAGATTACAGCCGCTAAAAGCTTAAACTTTGCAAATATAGCAAAAGAATGTGAAGAAAAAAAGGGAATTAATATAGTAGGAATAATAGATTGCGCATCACCATATGTAATAGAAGATATAGAAAACTTCTTAAAAACAGGAGATGCATACGAATTAGAAGATGGTGGAATTATTTATAAAGATAAAGTATGTATAATTCTTGGAAGTGAAACAGAAACATCAGAAAAAGGAAGAAATGGTAAAAAGGGAGCAGCACATAATTTATGCTATTTCCCACATCTAAAAGATATAAAAGCATATTCTGAAGAGATGAGCAAACATATAAAAAATATAACATTAAGTACACAAAGATCAGACTTATCTGGTTATGAATTAATAGATATTGTAGAAAAATATAATGGAATATTAGTACCAGCACATGCTTTTACACCATTTAAAAGTTATTATGGAAATTGTACAGATAGAATAAAAGATATATTTAAAGAAAAATACGATAAAATTTTTGCAGTAGAATTAGGATTAAGTTCTGATACACATTTAGCAGATATGATTTCAGAATTGGAAAATAAAACATTTTTAACTAATTCTGATGCACATTCATTACCAAAAATCGCAAGAGAATATAATAAATTAAGAATGGAAGATATTTCATTTAAAGAATTAGTAAAAGCATTAAAGAACGAAGATGGAAGACAAGTTGTATCAAACTATGGATTAGACCCAAAACTTGGTAAATATCATAGAACATATTGCGATGCATGTAATTCAACAATTCAAACTAAAGAGCCTGTTGAAGTATGCCCATATTGTGGTAGTTCAAAAGTTACATTTGGAGTTTTTGATAGAATTGAATTAATTAAAGATAAAGAAAAATCTATAAGTCCAAAAAATAGACCAGAATATATATATCAAACTCCTTTAGGATTTGTACCAGGACTTGGAAATAAAACAATAGAAAAATTATTAGATAATTTTGGTACAGAGATGAATATATTACATAAATTATCATTTGATGACATAGAAGCAGTAGTTGGAACAAAACTTGCTACAATAATAGATGAATCAAGAAAAGGTAAATTAAAAATAGAATCTGGTGGCGGTGGAGTTTATGGAAAAGTTTCTACCAAAACAATAGATTAGTTAGTTCTAAAAATCATTTTATAACATAGATATTATGTATAAATAATCTATGGAGGATAAAATGAAAAGAAGAGAAAATGCATATAAAGAAATCATTATTAATAATATTTTAAAAAATAAAAGAAAATATATATTATTACTATTAATTTTTATTATAGGAATTGTACTTGGAGTATTTTTTATAAATAATTCAGATGAAAATCAGAAAAAGGAAATAAATGAATACATAATGAATTTTGTTACAACATTAAAAGAAAATAATTCCATAGATAAAAAAGAATTAGTAAAAGCATCATTAAAAGGAAATATAGTAATGGGAATAGCACTATGGTTTATAGGATCTACAGTTATAGGATTACCATTAATATATTTCTTTGTTTTATATAAAGGATTATGCATAGGTTATACAATGTCGAGTGCAATATTAACACTTTCTACAGGAAAGGGGATACTATTTTGCATAAGTAGTATACTTTTACATAATATTATAATGATACCTGCTATTTTAATGATTGCAGCAAGTGGAACTAACTTATGTCAAGCTATTATAAAAAATAGAACAAAAGAAAACATAAAGTTAGAAATAATAAAACATTCAATAATATCTTTTATAGGAATAATATTTTTTATGTTATCTTCATTGGTAGAGGTTTATATTTCAACGAATTTTTTAATGTTAGTTGTAAAATATATTTAGAAATTATGCAAAAAGCTATTTACAATTTTAGATATCTTTGATATAACATATATAGTTATGTAAATAATCTAACTTTAAATTTAAATATGATTTAATATACATAAATAATTGCAGTAGGGGGAGATAGTAGAATGGAAAAACAAATTAAACTTTTTCTAGAATTCTTACAAAAAGATAAAAAATTATCAAATAATACATTACAATCATACAAAAGAGATATAACTCAATATGAATCATATATAAATGAAGAAAATTTACAATATCAAAAAGTAAATAAAGAAGATATAAAAAAATATTTAGATAATCTAAAAAATATTGGAAAAAAGACATCAACAATTTCAAGAAACTTAGCTTCAATACGTTCTTTTTATCAATATTTATTAAGAGTTAAAAAGATAAAAGAAGATCCAACAGAAGGAATACAATCACCAAAAGTGGAAAAAAGAGTACCAAGTGTTTTAACTTCACAAGAAGTAGAACTATTATTAGAGCAACCAAAAAGTGTAGACTTAAAAGGTATAAGAGATAAAGCAATGCTAGAATTTGCATATGCTACAGGAATGAGAGTTACAGAAATAATTACTCTAGATATAGATGATGTAAACCTAAAAGAAGGATATGTAAATTGTAAACATACAAATAAACAAAGAAATATTCCACTAGGTGCAATTTCTATAAAGGCTATAAAAGAATATATAGAGAAAGCAAGACCATATTTAATTAAAAGCGAAGATGAAAAATCATTATTTGTAAATATAAATGGTAAAAGATTAACAAGACAAGGTTTTTGGAAAATTGTTAAATTCTATAAAGAACAAGCACATATAGAAAAAGATATTACACCACATGTATTAAGACATTCTTTTGCAACACACTTATTACAAAATGGTGCAGACTTAAAAGCAATTCAAGTAATGCTTGGTCATTCAGATATTTCATCAACACAAGTATATATGCAATTCCAAGATGAAGGATTAAAAAATATATATAAAAAAGCTCATCCAAGAGCATAAAATAAATAAGAGAAAATGGGACACTCTTCTTAGAATATAATTTTAAGAAGGGTGTTTTCGTGTTTTAAACTTTAATTTTCTCCTATGAAAATTAAATATTATGTGATATACTAAATAACGTAAAATACGTGGAGGTAAAAATGAATAATATTACAGAGGAAGAAAAAGTAAAAATAAATGAGAATTTGAAATATTTGGGATTAAATTTAGAAGAGATCCCAGATTTTATAAAAGAATATAGACCACTTAGTTTTAGACCAATTAGAGGATTTGTAGATAATAAAACTAGAATTTATAAATATATAGATATAAGAGATATTCAAATATATATAACGCCAAGAAACAAGTCAGATTTACTTTCTAAAAAATACGAAGATTCTCATCCTTTGTATTCTTACCTAAGATTAGAAACAGAAGATGATATTGTAAATCATAGTATATTTTTAAAGATGTTAGATAAATTAAATATAGCGGAAATAGATAGGATTTCTGAAGAACAAATGGTTTTAAATACTGGAATACCATTTGAGGTAAAATATAGTGAAAATTACCTATGGCAAATATATTATTCAGATATATCAAAACAATATTTTATGTTAGTAACACTAGAAGACGAAGAATATGATGCTTTTTTTTATTTGTTAAGAGAGCAAATAAAAGCATTTAAAAATAATACTACACAATATATTTATGTGCCTGTATGTAATACAGAATATTCAGGGAATTTATTAACACGAAATGAAATTTCAGATACAGAAAATTATTTATGGTTATTTACTAAAGATTGGCCATTTATATATGAAGTGTATGATAAACAAGGAAATATGAATGTACATATAGTAGGTAATTCTGTTTGCTATGAAAAAATATTTAGTCATTATAAAATAGTAATATCTACAGAAGAAGAGGCAATTAGATTTTTTAAATTATTAAAAGCATTATTTATTTTACAAACAGAAACGAATGGAATGTATAGTTTTGATGTTAGAATTAACAAAAATGCAAGTTTAGAGTTTTTGTATAATGGAGATTTAATTAGATATGAAGATTTAACTGGTTTTATAAAAAATGAATTTTCAAATGTTGATAAACAAATAGAGCAAATAATATCAGATATAAATAAATTTTCAAAACAAAAAGAAGAATTGTTAGAAAAAGAGAAAGAGAAACTTAATGAATTTCATTCAAAAGAAAAAGAAATAACATTATATTTAAGTTGTAGAAAAAGTTTCTTTGGTAAAATTAGATTTTTTATGCAAAATAAGAAAAGATTAAAATTAAAAAATAAAATAACAGAAAATTTAGAAGAAGTAGTAAAAGAAGAAAAAACGCTAGAAGAAGTAACAAGAAAAGATGATGGAATAGATAGAACAAAACCTTTTTATACAATAGAGGATTTAGTATTATTAGTTAATTCATATGAATCATATGATAAAGATTTAAAAAATAAGGAAATGGATGTACGTGCATTAGAAAATAAAATAAAAGTATTAGAGAGCAAAATAAGAAATGCAACTACATATATAAATGAAATTAATGAACATAATAAAAGTATATTTGACTTTTGGAAATTTACAAACAAAGATAATAATTTAATATTAGCAGAAGTAGAGAAAAATGAAGAAGAAAATTCGGTAAAATTAGAAAAGTATTTTGACTATATTGAGGATATAGAAGATACCGGAAAGCTAATGGATAAAAAGACACGTAAAGTTTTATCTAAAAAAGAATGTGATAGTATATTTTTAGCAACTACAGAGATGTTGGAAATAATAAATATTATTAAACTAAATAGTCAGCTAGAGGAAAAAGAACTAAAAATATTAGAAGATAGATTGCAAGATATTAAAGATAAAACTACTATAGTAACATCTTTATTCCCACAAGAAGAATATGATATTTTTGGAGGAATGTCTGAAGATAAAACTAAAATAAGAGTGCTTGCAGGAAGAAAACATAGAGAAATAAAAAAGAACAAATATAGAGTAATAGATGTAAATAAAAATACAACTATAGAAAGATTTATAGAAAAGCTAAAAAGTATAATTGATGATATAGAAAAAGCTTTATTAGAAATAAAAGCACCAATAAATTTATCTTTATATAAAACAAAAAATGGGTTAAATGAAAGCAAATATGAGATATATCATATAAATCCAGAAAAAGCTATAAATGAGGATAACGAGAATAAAGAGACTCTTTATAGAATAAATATAAGAAAGGGAATGCCATTAATATTTTTAACTAATACAATTTATTATGATAATTATAATAAAACATTACCAGAAGGTATGGAAATGAATGATTTGGTATTAGTTGATAATTCGAAATTTGATTTTTCTAAAAAGAAAGAAGAACTATTTAGAATTAATAAAAAAATAAATAAATTTGACTATCAAAATGTAGAAATAAAAGTAAAAGAATATGATCTAAAACTAAAAAAACAGAAAAAGGAGGAAAAAGAAGATGATAAATAGAGTTATAATTACTGTTTTGGATAGTTTTGGAGTGGGAGAATTACCAGATGCAGATAAATATGGAGATGTGGGAGCAAATACACTAGGTCACATATATGAAATTGCACATCCACATTTACCTAATATGAAGAAATTAGGTTTATATAATATAGATGGAATTAGTATCCAAGAAAAAGAAGAAGAGCTAATTGGAAACTTTGGAAAAGCAAAAGAAAAATGTGCTGGAAAAAATAGTCCTGTAGGTCATTGGGAAATTGCAGGATATGTAAAAGAAATACCATTTAAAACTTATCCTAATGGATTTCCTAAAAAGATGATAGATGAATTTATAGAAAAAGCAGGTTTAAAGGGAACTTTATATAATGGAGTTGGTTCTGGAACAGAACTATTAAAACAATATGGAGAAGAACATTTAAAAACAGGTTATCCAATAGTATATACATCTGCAGATAGTGTGTTTCAAATTGCTGCACATGAAGATATAATACCAGTAGAAAGGTTATATGAGATATGCCAAATAGCAAGAGAAATGCTAACCAAGGAAGAATATGATATTGGAACAGTTATAGCTAGACCTTTTGTTGGAGACAAAGCAGATAATTTTACTAGAACATATAACAGAAAAGATTTTGAGCTTCCTACTTTTGGAAGAACTATGCTTGATGTTTTAACTGATAATAATGAAGATGTAGTTGCAATAGGTAAAATACAAGATTTATTTTCGGGAAGAGGAATAAGTAAAGCAATTCATACAGAAGGAAATGCTGATGGAATAGAAAAAACAATAGAGGAAATAAAGAATAGTAAAGATGCAAAATTAATATTTACTAATTTGGTCGATTTTGATATGTTATATGGTCATAGAAATAATGTGGAAGGTTATGCAAAAGCATTAGAATATTTTGATAATAAATTACCAGAAATAATAGAAAACTTACAAGATGATGATTTATTAATAATTACTGCAGACCATGGAAATGATCCATCTACTCCAAGTACAGACCATAATAGAGAATATATACCTATTTTAGTATATGGAAAAAATATAAAAAATGGTGTTAATTTAGGCGTTAGAGAAACATATGCAGACATATCTGCAACTATATTAGATATATTTGGATTCGAAAAATTGAACTATGGAAACAGTTTTAAGGATTTAATAATTTAATTATTGCAAAATAAAAAAATATATGCTAATATGTATTAGTCAATAAACGGTGAAATAAAATTAGAATGTTATTTCACCAATATGCCGATGTGGCGGAACTGGCAGACGCACCAGACTCAAAATCTGGCGGGAAACCATGTGGGTTCGAGTCCCACCATCGGTACCATACAAATAAACTCTGTAATGCTTTATTTCAAAGGATTTACAGAGTTTATTTTTTGTAAAAGTATGCAATAGGTATGCAGTAGGATTATGAAATTCGATTTAATACAGTTTTTACATAAGCTAAAGATGTATCTATATATGTTTCTTCTGTAATTCTACTACCTTCAACATGGCCAGCTAAATATTGAATAACATTTAACTCCATGCCAGCTTCTCTCCAGCGAGTGAGAGCAGTATGTCTTAACCTATGAGTACTTAAGATTTCTTTGCTTATATTGTATTTTTTATTAATACGATTTAAATAAGAGTTTACTTCATTAGGAGAAATATATGTATCTTTTTCAAAGTTCCAGAATAATAAATTATGAATATTACTAATACTTGAAACTTTTTGAGGTCTATTTATAATTTGTATAAGATTTTTGAATAAATAATTATCCAATGGAAGATATCTTTCTCCTTCATCAGTTTGAGTTCTTTTATTAAAAGTTTTGGTATGTTCACTCCAAATAACATTATAATTATCATCTTCTGTAAGTGTATTATATATATGCAATGTATGTTCCTTAATATCATAATCATCTTTAGACCTTGCTAATACTTCGCCTATACGCATACCTGATATTAATTGCATTAATATGATGTCTTTGTATTTATGATTACTTTCTTCATTTTCTAAAATAGAAATTAATTTATTATATTCATCATGAGATAAAGCTGTAATTTTTTTTGCTTTTTTATTTGATATAGGCTTTCTTAAGTTTTCATCTTGCATTATATTATAAACCAATATTCTTCTAGATGGGGAGCAAGCTATATAAAAAGCTTTATTTAATAGTGTCCATATTTTATTTATAGTTGAATTGGCATAATTCATTATTTCTTTTTTAGCTTCTTCAATATGTTTAATAGTTACTTTTTGAATAGGAATATTGCAGAATTTAGAACATGTCTTTTTTATTTGTTCTAATGTTTCTAAATCTCGTTTATATGATCTAGGACTTGTAATTTTATCTAGATATTTTTGATCAATATAATCTTTACACAAAGTTACTATTGTTTCGTGGCTATTATCAATATAAATATTATTATTAATTTTACTTTTTATATCTGTGACTCTTGATTTAAAAGCTTTAACGGTTTCATTCTTTCTTTGCTTCATTGTTTTCCTAGAATTATTAATTACATATTGAAATATCCAACATTTTAAGGTTTCACTATAATATAATGAACCTTCTCCATTTCCTACAGATTTTGTTTTCTTATTTCTTCTTTCCATAAAAATACCTCCATTTTCAAATATTTAAATTTAACACTTGAAAATGAAGGCGTTAATATATTATAATATAAACGTAGTCACTTTCGAGTGTCTATGTGAGGGAAAATAAATGTATCAGGTCGCAAGTTTGATTACACTTATTTTCCTGTTTTTTATATTTTTCCATATTTATCAATATAGAAATTAATACAATTATTCATATAATTTGAATCTACATTAAAGTAGTCTGACAAGTCGTACAAGTTAAATCCTTGTGCGATTTTTTCTTTTAATTTACTAAGTGGAACTAAAACAGAATATGCCCACTTCATTGCTCTATGTTCACATTTATTCTTTTGTATTTTATCAGAGTTAATATAATATAGTGCATCACAATAATAATGACCTAGTTCCTCGGCAAGAACTTCTTTTTCTTCTATACTGTTTTCTATCTTATGCATATCTAAGCCAATATAATAGTTGTTATCAATTTCAAATATCTTAGCCTTACTGTTACTCCATTTATAATTTAAAATGTCTATATTTTCATTCTCAGCTAATTTATACATATCTAAAATTTCCATATTAATCCTCTTTTGATTTTTTCTTATTTCGTATAAATTCAACAAATCGATTTACTTCTTCAATTTCATTTTCATCTAGTCCATCTAAATTAATTCCATTGTTAGAAGCATAACGAAAATCAGTCCTTTCCATAGGAACGTCAAGTCCCATTAACCAAGCTTCATTTATATTTAGAGCTTTAGCTAGAAGGTAAACTCCATCTTGTTTAGCTTCATATTTACCATTTATATATTCGCTTAAAGATGATTTTGAAATTCCTGTTTTTTCAGAGAGTTCTGATGCTTTCATGTTTCGTAGTCGCATAGCAGTATTTAATCTATTTGCAAAAGTATCTATCATTCCTTCCATAAAAAAACCTCCATGTGCTTATTATAAACGACTTTCCGAAAAAAATCAATCTTTTTTCTAAAAAAAGTTAAGAAAATCGAATTTTTTTCAAAAAAAGTATTGACAATGAAAAAGTATAATGATAATATACATATAGTTCGAGAACACGAACGGCAGAAAGGAGGGAAAAATAGTGGAATCTCCAATTATAAATTATGACAAATTAAAAGGTAAGATTAAGGAGAAGCTAGGAACTCAAGGAAGATTAGCTGAAAAGTTGGGAATTGACGAAACAACTATAAGTAACAAATTAAATAATAACACATATTTTACACAAAAAGAAATAATCAGAGTAAGTTCAATTTTAGATATTAAAATTGAAGAAATTCCAGTATATTTTTTTGAAGAAAAAGTTCGAGAACACGAACAAAAATAACTTGCGACCTGATACGAAAGAGGTGAGAAGATGGAAGAAAGAAAAGCAAAAAAAGATAAGAAACAAGAAATGATTATAATGTTCTGTTTAGAATTATTATTTTCTTTATTAGTTAAAGATTATTTAACTAGTAATTATATAAATTTAGTTTTTTATATTATTGGAGTTTTCTTTGGTAATTTTCTTTGTTTTTTTATAAGTAAATTTATTTTTAGCATACGAAAGTGAATAGAAAAGATATGCATTACTAATGCAAAATAAAGTACTTGCAATGAAAAGAGAAATGTTAACATTATCATTATTCCAATTCCAAAGCATATAACAGACTGATAATTGACTGATAAATATACAAATATAGCCTTTCCAATATAAATTGAAAACAGTTTTTGAAGTAGAATGCTTTTTTTCATAATGATAATAAAATAAAAAACCTCTTTTTATATATGAAAAAAGTTTACTTAATACATAACAAACAAAAGTAGTGATAATTCCTTGCCATAACCAATCCATAAAAACACCTCACTTTCGAGAATATTATAATACAAATTTTGATAGAAAGGAAGTGAAATAAGTTGGAAGAGTTATTGAAAGAGCAAAGACGAACAAACGAGTTATTAGAAAAGTTATTAAAACAGAATAAAGATCCAAACGAGTTACTTACTATCGAACAAGTAAAAAAAGAAACTGGCATTGGTACAAATATGGTACAAAAAATGTTTAAAGACCCAGAATTGCCAGTACAAAGATACACACAACCATTTAAAGTAACTCGAAGAGCTTTAGAAGATTATTTAAACAAACCACATGATTATTTAAGAAAGGAGGGGTAAAAATGAGCGATAGAGATAAAAAATATTATTTATTAGGGAAAGCTATTAGTTACATAGCACCAATAATGCTATTTGCAACTACAGAGCTAGTATGTTTAGCACATATATTTCTAAGATAGAAAGGAGTGAGACAATGGATAAGTTAGATAAGATTTATTATTGGCATATTGTTACATTAGCCAAAATGAAATTAAGTTTAAAGGAGGTAAAAAGATGAATATAACAATATTTTTCTTAATAGCAGTAATAGGCATTTTAATTATTTACATTTTAGTTAGAGAAAGCATATTTAGAGCTGAAATTGAAGAAGAAACAGACGTTGCTGTTAATGCAGAAGAAAGAGCAAAAATACATTTTAGAAAATTAAATAAAATTGAAAACTTAATCAAAGAAGAAGAATCAAAGGATTT
>CALXPV010000019.1 GCA_944390295.1 uncultured Clostridia bacterium
GTATTTATTATTCTTGGAGCAACATACCACCAAATTGGAAATCCAATAAAAATAGTGTCATAATCTTCCATATTACTTACTTTTGTAGCAATTTCTGGTCTAGAATTTTTATCATTCATTTCTAAAGAAGATCTACTTGTTTTATCAGTCCAATTTAAATCTGTATTTGTATATAATTTTGTTGGTACTATTTCAAACAAGTCGCCTCCTATAGCCTTTGATAAATTCTCTGCCACCATTTTAGTTGTTCCTGTGCACGAAAAAAATGCTACTAATTTTTTACTCATAACCTTCACTCCTTATTTTAATAATTTTAAAGTTCCCATATATGCAATTTCATATATGGTTAATTTTTTAAATGGCACATCTGCTTTTTCCATTGCTTCTTTTTGTTTAGTTGTTACAACTGCATATGGATATATGCCATACATAAATGGAAAAAATGAAAATATAAAGTTTGTTTTTTCTTCTTCGTTCATGTTAGTAACAAATTTATCAAGACATCTTTTTACTGCTTTTATTGAATCACCATATGCTTGTTTAAATTCTACTAACGCTTCCATTTTGCTATTACCTTCTATATCATATAAATTCATAGCTAATAGTTTTAATAATGTTGGTCTTTTTTCTATTGTATGGGCTAATTTATTTGCTAACTCTTCGATTATTAATTTTTCATTTTCTTCATATATTTTATTTAAATCTTTTATCCATTTTTCATATTCTCTTTGGAAAAGTGCTAAAAATATCTCTTCTTTTGTTTGAAAATAGTTATATATTGATGTACGAGAAAATGTTGTTTTCTCTCCAATTTGTTTTATTGTTATATCTTTAAAATTTTCTTTTT
Organism: uncultured Clostridia bacterium; assembly: GCA_944390295.1. Classification (GTDB taxonomy): domain Bacteria; phylum Bacillota; class Clostridia; order TANB77; family CAG-508; genus Merdicola. The sequence continues at coordinate 848 of CALXPV010000019.1, forward strand.
TATATAGTTCTTCACATGCATTAATTATTTCTTCTCTTCTTACATCTACTGATTTCTTTTCCATTTTATATCTCCATTTCTTTGTCTTTCTGACATTATGTCAGTTTGATTGTTTTATATCACTGTTCTGACATCGTGTCAATACTTTTTTATAGATTTTCCTTTTATATAACGAAAAAAGGAACTACTCCAAATTAAGTAATTCCTTTTTCTTCTTTACTTTAATACTATCTAATTATTAAAAAAATCAATATTTATTTAACATCAACTAAAATAAATTCAAAATTACGATTTTTTCCACCTGCAATGCATCTTTCAGCATCTTTAGCCCAAAAATTAACTATGTCATTCATTACTTCTTCTACTATTTTGGTTACTGGACCATTTACCTTTATTATTATATTCTCTTCTTTTATCCAGTGTAAGTCTGTAGCCCAATCTGTAAAAGCTGCTATATTCATTCTTTCATAGCTCTCTTCTGTAGCGTTAGATAAAATATCTAATGCTGCACCTAATTCATTTTTAAATTCTTCCCATGTACCACCGGGTATATTAATTTCTCTAAAATATACATTTTTTAATATCATGGCTCTTCACCTCTTTTACAAATTATCTCTGCCATTATAATATCATTAAAAGTTAGTTTTTTCAATGCTAACATCGAATGTTCTTTCTTTTTGTAATTATTTTTCTAGAGATATTTTGTAACTATTATCTATTAATTCAAATATCTTTTTCGTACTCACATCTCCATTTAATCGTATTGTAATCCAACTTTCTTTGTTCATATGATATCCTGGAAATATTTTATCACTATCTATAACTTGTTTTATTTTATCTTTTGGATATCTTAAATCAATTATCTCCACAATCTTATCTGATTCAATTTCTAATTTTCTCTCAGATATTACAAGTAATGCTCCATACCATTTATTATTAGTTTTATTTCTCCAAATTGCATTTTTAGGGAACTTTTTCCATAAGAACTCTAGATCATCATTATATTTTTCTTTTACATATTTAATTATTTCTTTTGCTTGTTCACTTTTAAATATGTTTGGTATCGTGCATTTAGTTATAATATTTTGTAATTCATTTTCATATTCTTCTTTAAGCTTTCCAACAAATTCTCCAAAGCCATCTTTAATATCAACTAGAACATATTCATCCTCATTACTTAAATCAAATAATCGTGAAGTTATTTTATTATTTTCTACAACAACTCTTATCTCAAATTCATCGTTATGTATCTTAGTTTTATATAAATATAGTCCATCTTTTCTTATGAATCCATATTCTAATAATTTTTCATAATCTATTAGTTTATTTTTCAATTCATTATCTAAAACTCTCATATTACTATTTATTATTCCTTTTCAATTACTTCTATCGATTTAATTGTTAGCTCATCTAAAGGTGCATTCAAATTTTCATATTCCACCTTAACAGTTTCCCCATCTTTTAATTTACCTTTCTCTATAGTATTTTCCGTAATGTATGCTTTTACTGCAAATGGGAAATTATAACCTGTGTCAGAATGTGTATCATCTTTTAATGTATATTTTAAATATATATATCCAGACTCAATATAACTTTCGCCAATTGTTACTACTGACTGATATTTACGATTATCAGTTAAAGCTTCTTGTTTCATCTTATTGTAATCATTTGATTTTAAAACAATTATAGGCTTATCCTTAGTATCAAAATTACTTCCATATCCTTTTTTGTTCAAATCTCCAGAACAGATTAAAATATCTCCTTCTTGTATATAACTAGTATCATGTTCTTCTAAAGTTAGATAATCTATACATTTTTGTTTTTTATCAACAATGTTTGCAGTTGTATATTCATCCATTTCAAATCCAAATTCTCCGAAATGTTGACCATTAAATATATAAATATATCCATTGTGATGTAATTCTACTACTCCTTGAATCGAAATATTTTCTTCTGTTTCAATAACTTCATCTTTCTTGGAAAGATCAGATATTACCTGACCATTTTCGTCATATACAGGAGTGCTCTCTATTTGATTATTTGATTCTTCTAACTCATTTGTTCCATCGGTAGGAGTAACTGGGAAAAATCTGCCATACATTATAAAACTTACTGTTTTACCATTTTCGTCTTTAAACTTTATATCATAACCTCCAAAACTTGGAGCCCACTCAATCTGCTCATATTCATATTGTTTTTCAGGGAATTTCTCTTTTAAATATTTTTCAGCTGAATTTTTCGCTATTTGTTTTGGTATTATCCCACTAATCCATAAGCCTAAAATAATTATAATTAAAACAATAATTACTATTACGATAATTTTTATTTTTTTATTCATAATAAATTCCCCCTTAATTTATTATTTGCCTTCATAATACCATAAAAAAAGAAACTATTCTATATATTTCTGTATAATACAAAAAAGAACTACTTGAAAGAAAGTAGTTCCTTTTTCATCCTACATATTTTCTTTTGCTACATGTAGAATTTGAAAATAAAAGGGGATGTTTATGCTTCTATATCACTACAGTAGCATACTTAAGATAATTCTGTTATCTTAAGTTGTTTGTTATTATAATTATAATACGTAAAAATTAAATATCTTAAATGTGAATATTCTGTAAAATCCATTTACTTATTTTGAAAGAAAAATCCTGCTGTCATATCTAAGTAATTTAAACCACTATATTCTGGATATTCTTCTTTTACTTTTCCTTTAAATTCTTCTGCATTAGAACAATCTTTAGCAATTTTCTTTAATTCTTCAAGATATGCTATTTTTGTATCTACATCTTTTAATGTTTCTGGTGTGTAGTGGCTAGAAAGAACAAAGTTGTATCCTTTAGCTTTATAATTCTTTAATTGTGCTATTATTACATCTGCATGACCTTCCCCTGCTACTATTGAATGACAATCATGTCCTAACATATGTGTATAAACACAACCTATTTGAGGAAATTCAATTTCAATATTTTCATCATGATATGTAATATTTAATTCAAATCCTCCAATATTTACTTTTTCATCTTTTAATACATCTGTAATTTCATGATATTCTTTTGCAAATGTTCCTCCAAAAGATGTCTCGAATCCAGTAACTAAATTATATATTGTTCCTTCTTTCATTGATTTAATTGTACCTTCTGATGCATATCCTTTTACATCTTTTAATATAGTTCCTCCATTCGGATGGTCTGAAAATACTTTTCCTACAATATTTTTTCCTAAACCTTTTACATATGTTTCAAATTCTTCTAAGTTGTCATAAAATGCTGGGAGCTCAACTAATAATACATTATCTTTGTTTTCTAAAATATAGCTTTCATCATACATTAAGTCATTTGTTTGATAAGCATGTAATTTTATTTCTCCAAAATTATAAACTTCCATATATCCTTTTTTTAAATCTACTCTTGTTTTTTCCATATAAATACACTCCTTTATTTTTTATTTCGGACACTTTTATGTCCATCATCAATTATAAGTAGCTACTTTGTTTTTCTTTTTCTGAATACATTTTAAAATCATTAGTTTTACTTGTAAAGTAGGCACTTTTTTGTAATATAGTTTCCTAAAAGATACTCTTGCCTATTTTTCTAATTTTTAGCGTTTAAATTTTTTTAGTTTTTTTCTGACTATTATATCCATTTGGAAACTATTGTGTATTTTTCTAGCTTTCCTGTTGCAATTTTAAAATCGTTTGATATAATTTTAGTAAGATTAAATGTACGGAGTTGATATTATGAAAAAAGAATTACCAGCTTGCCCTGTAGAAATTATAATGGGTTTAATTGGAGATAAATGGAAAGTTTTAATTATTAGAGATTTATTAACTGGAACTAAAAGATTTGGTGAATTAAAAAAATCTTTAAATGGTATTACTCAAAAAGTTCTAACAAATAATTTAAGAGAAATGGAAGCTTCTGGTCTTGTTAATAGAAAAGTATATGCAGAAGTTCCTCCTAGAGTTGAATATTCTTTAACAGAAACAGGTCTAAGCTTAAAGCCTATTTTAGATTCTATGGTAGTTTGGGGAAATAGTTACAGAGAAAAACAAAAATAGTAAAAGGGACACTCTTTTTTAAGAATGTCCCTTTTGTTTATTTCTTCTCCTCTTCTTTTCTGCCTCTTGCAATATAAATTATAATTAAAATAATACCTATAAGCTTCATTCCAACAGATAATCCAAGTAATAGTCCAGATGTAAAGTCTGAAAATGCACTTTTTCCACTTACTCCAAAATAATTTAATGCATATGATAATATTTCGCCTAATACTATTAATATAACGCTTGACTGTAACATATTTCCACCTCTTTTTTTATACTATTTCTAAAGTTAATCTCCAAACATCCTTCCACCTATTATAAGTCCAGTAGTCACATCAACATAAACCGATACACCATTTCCGATATCATCACTTTTAGATACAACATAAGCTTTTCTTTTTATATCTGGATATGCATCTCTTGACTCATTATATTTGGCAGTAAAAAATCTATTGGCTGATACTTCTTTTATCTCTATTGTTTCTTTATTATCATAATCATTATCAGTATCGGCAATATCAAACCCATTCTCGGCTATTTTTTTAGCTTTCTCTTCACTTATTTTAATTTCATTTGATTCTACATCATAGTTTTCTGCGTCAATTAAAAATATATCTGAATCCAAATTATCTACTATTTCATTATATTTTTTTATATATTCTTCTTCACGTTTAGCTTCTTGTTCTTTTTCTTGATAATAATCTGATATCGTTTGCCAATTTTTATCCATTGCAACAAACTTTTCTGTATTTGTATCTGTACTACTCTCTCCAACTTCCATTATACAATAAAGTTTATTTTCTTCCCAATATTCTGGCATGTGATAATAATCTAATTTTTTATCACCCTTATATATATTACTTATATCTATTTTCTTAAGTGTTTCTTCTTCTAAAGAGTCTACTTCATATATATCACATTTGGAATTATCATCACTTGGTACTGTTAAAAATCCATCAACATCCATTCCAAATTCGTTTAAAAATTTCAACTCACAATTATCATTTAGTTCAAAATCTGTTTTTAATTTTTCCCAATAGTTTCCTTCTGTTGTAGACTTTAATATGCCTCCAATACCATCTGGCGCTATATAAAATATAAATCCATGATTGCCACTTATTCTAATATATTTTATTTTTGAATTCTCTGGCACACCTATACTTTCTGAAGTTAATTCTTTAACTTCCCAATTTTCACAATTTGAATTATCTGACAAAACCAAATAAATTTTTCCATCTTTTTTGTAATAAAAATACATCTCTCCAATATTTGTTTTTGCTTGATATGTTCCTTCTGTATAATCAATAATACTCATTTCAGAAAAATCTCCCGGTACTTGTACATATTCATTAGAATTATTTTTTACATACATATTTTCATTTTCTAAATAAAATTCTTCATTATCTGAATATTCCTTTACACTTAGAATGTTTTGTTTTGGACTTTCTATATAAAAAGTATATATTGTTACTGCCAATATTAGGCAAGCTAAAACAATAATTGCTATAAATTTAGTTGTATTTTCCTTAGCAATCATCTTTACAGAATTCTCATCATTAACTGTTATTTTTCTTAATATTAGCCAAAGTATTAAGAATAGAAATGAAATTATAAATATATTTCTAGCAATATCATCCAAACTATATCCATTTGCTTTTATATATCCTATATCACTATCTTTAAACATTCCTTCCGTTATTATAATTTCTTTAGTCTCACCGTTCTTATAATATATTGTTAGCTCTCCCGAATTAAATCCTTGGCCTAATTCTAGCCTATCTATATTATATGTATTCTCAATTTCAGATTTCAATATTTTTTTAACTTCTTCCTCATTTTGTGAAGTAACATTTAAAACATAACTTTCTTTTAAAATAAGAGAACATGCCATAAAAATATTAATGATAAAAATTATAATAATAATATTGCTGATTAATTTTTTATTTTTACTCATATATTTCACTCCTTTTATTAATCATTCGTGATATATTTTTTCATAATTATATTATCATAAAAGAAAGTAAAAAGCAATTATACTAAAAAAGAAGTAATTATTAATATAATTACTTCCTTTTTAATCTATTTAAATACAAATCACAGACTATAACAATCTATTTATTCATAAGTATTTTAAGGACTCTTCTTAAAGTTCATAAAAACTTATTTTATTTTTTTCCCTATAAACATTGCGTGTCCACAAGTTTCTATTATTTCTTTACATTCTGAACTTTTTTCAATTAAATTTATAATTTCTTCAAACATTTCCTTATCTTGTATTTTATATAATTCATCTTCTTTTTCATACCCAAAACCTCTTATTGAAAATGTAGTAACTTTTTCAAAATTATTTTCTTCAAATAATTCTTCAATTTCTTTTGAAGTTGGGTAATATCCTTCTTGAAAACCATTATTATCCAAATTATTAAATTTACCAGAATTAAATGTTGCACGTAAATTTTCTACATTAACTTGTTCAGGATGCCTAAAAAATCTATCCACTATTGCTATACTTCCAGAAAGATATGGTATAAAGCTAGCAAAGACTTTTCCATTTGTTTTTAAAACTCTATTAACCTCTTTAACGCATTGTTCTCTTTCATTTTTATCTAATAAATGATACAAAGGTCCAAACAATAATACTGCATCAAATTTTTCGTTTTCATATCTACTTAAATCTATTGCATTTACTACATCACATGAAATTATATTATTTAATCCAGCTTTTGATGCTTTTTCTTTTGCTTTTTCAATTAAATCTGGTGATAAGTCTGCTAAATAAATTTGGTAGCCTTTTTGTGCAAGAGGAAATGTATATACTCCTGTGGCACCACCCAAATCTAGAATAACACCGTTTTTAGGTAAATATTTATTTAAACTTTTCATTGTCATTTCATATTCTAATTTTCCACTATTGTCATTTATTAACCTATTATCTTCATCAAATTTTTTATAGTATTCTCTAACTCTATCAAAATCAGTCATAAATTACTCTCCTAATTTATTATATTCTTCATCACTTACTGGTTCGCACCATTCATTTCTTGTTTTTTCTCCTGGTACTTCTATTGCAAGATGACTGAACCAACCGTTTCCAGCTCCATGCCAATGTTTTACATTTGCTGGTATTGTTACTACATCACCTGGTCTTAATTTTTGTGCTTCTTTTCCTTCTTCTTGGTACCAGCCTTCTCCTTCTACACATACTAGTATTTGTCCTCCACCTTTTGTAGCATGATGTATATGCCAGTTGTTTCTACATTTTGGTTCGAATGTTACATTTGCTATTGATACTACTGATGAACCTGGTTTTGTTAATGGTTTTAAATAAGAATTTCCTATAAAGTATTGTGCAAATGCTGTATTTGCTTCTCCCATACCAAACATTCCTCCATGTAGTTCTTCTGTATTATCGTCTGCATAAACTTCTTTTGCTAAGTTAAAAACTGCCCAAGCATTAGGCCATCCAGCATAGAATGCAGCATGTGTTATAATTTCAGCCATTTCCTCTTTTGTAATTCCATTCTTTTTTGCACTCATCAAATGATATTTCAAAGAGCTATCTACCATTCCTTTTCCCATAAATACACAAATTGTAACTAATGATCTATCTCTTAAAGATAATTTATCCTCTCTTGACCATACTTCTCCAAATAATACATCATCATTTAATTCAGCAAATTTAGGAGCAAAATTTCCTAAACTATCTCTTCCGGCTGTTTGTTTTTCCATAATACATATCTCCCTTCATATCCAAATTAATCTTAATATAATTTAATATGTCTTTTAACACTCTTATTATATTAGTTAAAGCTTGCTCCAAGTCAAGCTTTTTTATTAATTTTTTTATCCATTATTTCTTAATTAATCGCAAGCATTTACAATATTATTCATAATTCGCCAATAAATACTTGTACTTCCTTCATAATGGCTAGTAATCGCAACAACTAAATCTATATCTGGTACTACAAAAATATATTGTCCATAATGGCCTTGAGCAAAAAATGCAGGATAATTATTATCTCCAAATGTTCTTACCCACCATTGATATCCATAATCTGCAGATCCTGATGATCTGTCAATTTGAAGTCTTGTTGAATCTTGAATCCATTGAGATGAAATTATTTGCTCACCATTCCAAACTCCATTATTTAAATATAATTCACCTATTTTTGCCATATCATATATATTTAGCGCAAATCCATTTCCACCATCTGAAATACCTTGTGGATCAGTGCTACATTCTGCACTTTCTATATCAAGTGGACCAAATAAATATTGCCTTCCAAATTCTAATGCTGTCATACCAGTTGCTTGTTGTAAGATTGCTGATAACAAATGAGTATTTCCTGTAAAATAACTAAATACTGTTCCAGGTCTTGATGTAGCTGGTCTTTCTAGTACATAATTTACCCAATTGTCAGAAGCAAGCCATTCATCCCAATTAGCTGTATCACTAGCATCTAACCCTGTTGTATGTGTAAGTAAATTCAATATTGTAATTTGGCTTTTATATTCACTACCTGATTCTAATATTTGAGGAAAATATGTAGAGATTGGTACATTTACTCCCTCTATATATCCTTTATCTATAGCTATTCCAATTAATGCAGATGTAATACTTTTTGAAGTTGATTGTAATGTAAATACACTATTTGGGTCATAACCATCTTTGTAATATTCATCTACTATAACTCCATCTTTTACAATAACTTCTGCATTTATTGGATATTCATCAATTATATTGTGTACAGAATTTATTTCTGAAGCATTTATATTATGATTTTCTAATGTATCATGTTGCCACACCCAAGCTTGGTCTACTTGAGCTTCTGATGTTTCCACTACTAATGGATTAATTTCATTTATTGCATTAGCTACAACTATATTTTCTACTTCATTTGTATTAGCAACTTCTGTATTATCTCTAAGTACAAAAAATAATATAACAGCTACTAAAATGATTATTACTAATATTATTATTAAACTTTTTTTCAAATTTTTCTTCATATCTCACCTCTTTACAGCTTTTATTTTTAAAATAGGAATCATTCTATATCTCCTATAACATAGAATAATTCCTATAATTTGGGGCTTTAGCCCGTAATAAAAGGGGATGTATATTATGTGTTAATTGCTGCTAACTACAATTAGCACATCTAAACAAATTATTGTATACTAGAAATCCAAGCATTAATATCTGAATCAGATGGATTAGATCTAAAACGTTGTCCTTCTAGCCAATTTCCTGTTCCTGCTTCTTGTGCAAGTAAATCACCACTTTGTCCTAAACCTGATGAAGAAGATGTACAGAATGGAATTACTGTTTTTCCAGTAAAGTCATTTGCTTTTACAAAAGTATCTACTGGCCATGCAGCTATACCCCACCATATTGGATATCCAATAATTACAGTATCATAACTTTCCCAATTTTCTACAGTAGTAGAAACTAATTCTGTATTTCTTAATGATTCATCTTCATATTCTCTTGTTACTCTAGAATTACTATCTGTCCAATCTAAATCTGTAGAAGAATATTCTTGTGCAGGAACAATTTCAAAAACATCTGCTCCTAAATTATTAGCTATTTTTTGTGCTACAGCTTCTGTATTTCCTGTAGCAGAGTAATATACAACTAGTATTTTTCCATCTCCTGTTTCTGTGTTTTCTACACTATTTGTTTCAGCAACAGCATTATTTGCTTGAGTATTTTTGTCTGTTTGTTCAGCTAGATTTTCTTGATTATTATTTCCTTCAGTTTGATTCGAATTTTGGCTTGCAAAATATATTACAGCACCAACTATTACAAGTAAAATGATAACAACTATTAATATTATAGTTTTTTTATTCATCTTTTCTCCTCCTTTTTCTTTATTTTTTTAAATTCTATATTTTGGAGTTAACTTCAAGTCAAGCATTTTTTAAAATTTATTTTTAAAAAATATCTATTGTTGATATTTTATTATTTTTGACCATCTAAATCTGGTTTCATTTGAGCATAACTTGCAAGTAATTCTGGTGTGCTTTGATAATATCTTTTATTTTTATTAATTTTTGCAATGGCTTTCATTTCTTCGTTAGTTAATTCAAAATCAAAAATATCGATATTATCTTTTATATGTTCAGCTTTTGTTGCTCCTGGTATTACAATATTTCCAGCTTGGAAACGCCATCTTAAGATAAAATGGCTTGAAAACGTTAATTTTCTACAATTAGAATATTATAAATTCGGTGTAGCTGTTCCTACTAATCATCGTTTAACTCAAAAAGATAAAATTGATTTATCTGAACTTTCAAACGAAAAAATAATGATTATTACTGACGGTGATAGTAAACAAAATAAAGATATTTTAAATAAGATTAAAAATAATTGTAAAAATGTAGAAATAAAAGATGCTCCATTTTTTTATGATATAAATGTTTTTAATACTTGTGAAGAAAACGGATATTTACTTATTACTTTAGATTGTTGGGAAAATGTTCATCCTGCTTTTAAAACCATTCCACTTTCTTCTGGAGAAAAAATTGCTTATGGTGTTATATATTCTAAAGAACCATCTACATGAGCAAGTAAATTTTTAGATTTAATAAAAAATGAAGCTTTAAAAAAAGATTAAAAAAACGTTCCTAGGAACGTTTTTTTATTTTAAATATATTTTTAATTTTATTTATAATTTTTATTATAAAATTTTCTTTTTTAATTTCAATTGGCAAATTATTTTTTTCTTCTTCACTCTTTTTAATTTCTGTATTAACTCTATTTTGCCTAAATTGTTCTAATTGTTCATTTGTAGATTTTTGGAATTCTTTAGAATTATTAACTAAAATTTCTTTAAGTTGCTTTTTTTGATTAGTATTCGCAATATATTTAGTTACAATATAAATTATACAGCCCATTGCTTGTCTTGAAATTTGATTTTCTAATGGTATGTTCTTATCTATAATTAAAGCATAATTTGCTTCATTTGAATTATTTTCTATTAAATTAATTAAATCAGTTGGTACTTTATTTTTATCTTCTATACTAAAATTATTAAGTACTTCTTTTACTTGAACATAATCTTTATTATCTAGTTTCATTATTTCTTATACTCTCACTTTCTTTTGTACTTTCTAATGCAATTCCTAATCCTTCTATTTCGCCTAATGTAAATTTTCCTTTTATTGCAAATCTTGTTACATCATCTACAGAATAATTCCCTTGTGTTTTAGGTGTACTTTCTAAAATAACACCATGCTTATCCAATACTTCTGCAATGCTCTTATCTATCCATATTTCAGAATCTTCTGCTTCTGTTATAGCCTTAATTGTACCTTCTCTATTTTCTTCTAACGCTTGGTCTAATTGATCTAAATATGCATATTGTAAATCTTCTACTTGTTTTATAATAATCGCATTTGGGTCACGCTCTTTCAAGAACAGAATATTTTTATATGTTGGAATTATTTCTTTGTACTTTTTTAAAGATTCTGCTATATCTTGCCCTTCTTCTACTTTCTTTTCTTCGGCAATCAAACATGTTATAAGTCTATCTTGGGTAACTGGCAAAAAGTTGCTTGAATTTTTACCAACTATAGCAAAATTTTTCAAAATTTCAAAAGAGTGTTCATTTAAGTCTCTTTCTTCCAATTTATTAATTGATTCATTAGCAAAATTATCATATCCAACTATAGATGCTCCACGAGTTTCTCTAACTAAATCTACAAACTCTTCCATTTCTTCTGCATCTATTTCATAAATTCTTTTATTGTCAAAATACTTTGAAGCAATATCTGAACATTCATATCGCTCGTCTGTACATCCCAGTAAATTTATTCCTTTGTCTTTTAATCTATCATGTAGTATATATTCTGGTAATATCCAATTTCTTCTATAATAAGGAGAGTTTTTATCAATTACTTTAAATTTTTCTTGATTAGCATTATATATTTCTTCGGCTGATGTACTATAAATTGGATTGCCAAATCCATCTCTTATTTTTTTTCGGCAGTTTCTCTTCCTAATACCATATCTAAATATTTATTTTTATCTCCTAATTGGTATTCTGCCAATGCAATCTTATCTTGCCCATCTCTTTCTAATGCATATAGCATTGTTCTTTGCCAAGCATTTTCTTTGATATAAGCAGTAAATGATACATATGGATACTCCATTCTTATTTTTTTTCCATCTAATTCTATGCTTCCATATTTTTCTAAATAATGGTTTATAACCAATTCTTCAAATAAATCTTGAGTACCTTCTTCAACCTCTTTACAGCCTCCATTTAAACAGGATGTTTCCTTAGCATTAAAATTGGAAAATAAATGGCCATATTCGTGCATTAAATTAGCAATTACTATACTAGTATTTCCTCGAATTCTACTATTAACATTTATTATGTCAAACATGCAATTGGCTATTCCCATAATATCTGGAGCAAGATTGTCACTATAATAGACTCTTGACTTATTAAATACCATTTGCATTTTTTCTTTTTTATCTTGGGTAAACTCTTCTCCTAATGAGTCCTCAAAAAATTCTTTTATCATAGTTTGCACCAAATTTACCTCTGATTGCAAATTTGGATCTATGCTATTTTCCAAACTATCTATAATTTTTTCTCTATTTTTCTTTTCATTTATAGCTTCCAAAAAAGCAATTTTCATCTCGTTATCTTTTAAAGAACATATAAAATCTGTTTTTTCCTCTTCACTACTTAATATACTTAATTTTTCCTTTGCAATTTTATATTGTTCTAAAGAATTGAGATAATAATTCATATTTTCTGTTCCATAACGGCTTATATAAGCAATATTTAATATTATCCTACTTCGTATATACTTATCCTCAATATTAGTTATTATTTCGTTTGGCATAATCCCTAGTTTAATACATATTTTTGCTCTATCAGACTCATCTTTCAAATAATTAGATGCCACTATTATTGACGGTAAATCTGTTCTGTATACTTTAATAAGCTCATCAATTAGTAGATCTTTATTCTTACCATCTTTATTAATATAGTTTAATACGTCTATAGGCATAACGCAATAAGCCATATTTTCACTTCTTTTATTTTCTTCTATAGTGTCAAGCCTATCTAACAAAACATTTTTATCTTCTTCCAATAAAATGGACTTTACATTTATAAATATATTGTTATCCATCAATTCTAGAATAGCCTCTGCTTTTTCTTCTGAATTCAAATTTTGTTGCATTTTATCAAATTCACGTAAAATACACTCCTGTGTATCGGCTGGTTCATTCCAGCAATTATATACAGCTTCCACTATCTCGTTTGGAAGCTTTGTATATTCCCCATTAATTCTTTCTAATACACTCCTAATAGTATTAACGTCTACATTTTTATACGGAGTATAAGCAAACACTTTATATAGATCTTCAACAATCACATGATATACTTTTATTAAATCTTTTGTAGTCATTTAAATTTCTCCTATTATTATAAATATTGATTATCTAATCATATATTACATCAGGATTTTCTTCTGCTGGTGTATACCAATCTATATTATACTTTTCTTTTAAAATCTCTTTTTTTGCACTCCAATAGTTATTACAATATCCCATATATGGTGGAGCCTGCATATAACTTTCTGTAAGTTTATTTATTAGTTTTTTATCATCAAAATCAATAATTCCATCTATTACACTTTCTAGCATTTTTTTATAACTTTCATATTTTTTTGCCTCTTCTATATCTTGCCTTACAACTTGTTTAGTTATTTCTCTATCTAAGTCTGGAATTTCTTTAATTTTATTTAGTATTTCTTCTGAATTTTTCATAACATCCTCCATTATCTATTTTCTCCATCTTTTTGTTTTCTTGATAAATCTGTAGTCACAGTACTTCCTTCTTGTTCTATTTCATTTTCATCTATTTGACATTTTTTAGTTATATAATCTGCTAAATTTTGAATATTTTCATCTTCCATTTCGCTACATATTGATTGGTCTGTATATAATCCTTTATTATATGTATCATCATCTATTATCATTGAAGCCAAACATTTAATATATTCTGGTTTTGTATATTTTTCAAATGTAGCACATAAATCTCTACTGGATAATAAAGAATTTGTTATTGCTCTTGCTGTTCTACCGTTTCCATCAACAAATGGATGTATTTTAACAAACCTAAAATGAAATTTCGCTACTTGTTTTATATATTCTTCATTTGACATTTGATCAGAATGTTCTAAAAAATCTGCCATATCTTTTGCATATAATTTCATTGCCTGTGGTACAAATTCATTTTCTAACAGACCTGCACTTTTTTTATTATTTCTTCCCAATGTAACATTTGCATTCCTATATCCGTCATCTTTTGTATGTTCTTTATCTTTGTTGTTTACAGCTCTATTTAAATTTACTATTTTCTCTTCTATCTGCTTTGCATCTGGAACTAACTCTGTACTTATTGCTTCTAATTGTTCATCTATATTAGAATAAATATTTTCAATTTCTGATAGTCTATTATTTGGATTTTCTATTCCACCCATTATGTCCAGAACATTATTAGCCATATTTTCTAACATACCTGTATAGCTATTACGTCTCTTTTCTCCTTTTACTGTTAAACCTGTTCCATTTATTTCGTCAGTTATAATTTCACTTTTTATTTTATCACTACCTAAAATATTCACGATAAAATATCTAGACATATTTTCCCTTTTTTCTTCATCTAAATCAGTATTTTTTTCTAAATATTTAGAATATCTTTTTTGTAATTCATCAGTTGATAATTTTCTTGGTCTAAATGGATTTAGTCTTCTACTCCAAACATGTCTTTTTGATAGTTCTTCACTTTCCTCACAAAGACCAGCTAAATATGGCTTTATTATTTTTTCTCTTAATTCATTTTCATTATATTCACCAGTTAATATATCTCTAAAATTATCTGGAAAAGGTTTTTCTATATCTATTTTTAATTTTCCTTGTTCATCAACAGTTTTACTAACTTTAAGCTCTTTTGCTAAACCTAAAATTCTGTCATCTCTCATTACTACTCCTGCTTGTACAGCTCCTATTGTATTTCTATCACTTAATAATTGATCAACAATTTCTCTTATATGACCTATTGAAATCATACTTTCGTATTTTCTTAATTCTCCTTCTGAATTTTTTACAATAGATTTACATTCGTTTACAATAACATCTATTATTTTTCCTGTTTCTTTATCATGATAATTAGAAAATCTTCCACCAATTCCTTTTCCTTCTCTTAATAATTCTAATAAATTTCTTGCTTTTGCTTTTATCATAATTTTTCTCCTATGTATAATTTCATTATTATTCTATCATTTAAATAATTTTTATTCAATTTTAAAAGCTTATTTTATATAAAAATATATAAAATAAGCTTTTTTCATTTTTTTATGTTTCATATATAATTATTTATTAAACTAGTTTAATTCTTCTAATTTATATAATTCTTTTAATGGAATATTTTTTTCTTCTGCAATTTTTTTCATGCTTTCATATTCTGGATATACATATGTTTCACCATTATTAGTCACTTTTTTAGCTTTTATTTTTCCATATTTCGTATCTATTTCTAGGAATTCTCTTCCTAGTTCTGTTCTATTTTCAAATCTATATCTAATTCCTATTGTAGTTGTTTCTTTAAAAATAATATTTTGAAGTTTAATCATATTCTCTTTTCTACAAGCAACAGTTAATCTATATGCTGGTCTATTTTTCTTCATAAATATTGGTGTATAAAATACATCTAGAGCTCCGTTTTCAAATAATTTTTCTGATGTATATCCTAATATTTCTCCAGAACAATCATCTATATTTGTTTCCATTACTACAAAGTTTTCGCTGTTTTCTTGTATTTCTCCAAAATATACTTTTAATACATTTGGAATTTTTAAGTCCTTAGTACCTGTTCCCCAACCGATTTTTTCTGTTACCATTGCAGGAAGTGTTATAAAATCTTCTGCAAGTTCTGCTATAATTGCTGCTCCTGTTGGAGTTACAAGTTCAGTATCTATATCTATTTGTCTAAACTTAACATTTGAATTCGCAAAGATTTCGCTTGTAGCTGGAACTGGTACAGCCATAGTTCCATGTGCACATTCTATAAAACCATATCCATCATTAACTATACTTGAAATAATTTTATCTGGATTTATTTTATTTATCAAAATTGCTGTTCCTACAATATCAACAATAGAGTCTATTGC
Organism: uncultured Clostridia bacterium; assembly: GCA_944390295.1. GTDB lineage: Bacteria > Bacillota > Clostridia > TANB77 > CAG-508 > Merdicola. The sequence goes on from CALXPV010000019.1 coordinate 17,088, forward strand.
TCCAACTTCATGAAAATGTACTTCATCTAGTGGCTTATTATGAACTTTTGATTCTGCTTTTGCTACTCTTAAAAATATTCTTTTAGCCAAATCTTTTGTATTATTATCTAAAGAGCTATTATCTATAATATTGTTAACATCGTTTAAATTTCTATGTTCATGATGATGATGGTGTTCATGGTGATGATGCTCATGTTCATCTTCATGGCTATGATGATGTTCATGCTCTAATAGTACATTAACATATGTTCCTGTAATTCCATTTTTTACTTGCTTAGAAATTTCTATTTTATATCCATCAATATTTAATTTTTTAAGTTCTTCTAATAAATATTTCTCATCTCCTACTATTTCTAATAAAGCTCCTAGTGTCATGTTTCCACTAATTCCACTTGAACAATCAAAATACAAAGTTTTCATATCTTTCTCCTTTTTTAATTTATTTATCTTATATTTATGATATATCACTTAGAGTTAACTTTAAGTCAAGAATATTTTAAATTTTAACTAATATATTGAATATGAGGAGGTAGCCAAGCTAATCCTCCTCACATTTTTTAGATAAGACCTAAGTGGTGTGCATTTGCCCTAGCTCTTCCGAGCATCCTCTGGTGTTTTGCACACATTCCTGTCTTCCTTGCCGGCTTTAATTTACCTTCCTGCATAAACCGACTAATTTCTTTCGGTTTCTTGTAGTCCGGCTTTAAATTGTTTTTACAAAAATAACACACTTTTTTTGCCATGTTGTTTCCTCCATTGTCCTATTATTGTTATTTCTACAAAGCTATAAGCCAGCCCTCCTTTCAACAGTTTTTTTACTCAGATTTTTACTTTGTAGTGCCATATAATATATCATAAAATAAGTATTTTTTCAATGTATTGTTTTATGAGAATGTTGTACTAAAACGAAAAAAGGTAAGCATGTGAATGCCTACCTTTAATCTGTTTGAGTTTTCCTAGTATAAGTTATAGGTAACGCGCTTTCATTTTTTCTTTTCTACCTATTTTTTTTCCTTTTTTGTAAATAAGTAAATTTCATTTCTATCTATCTATAATTTTTCTATAGATAGGTAACTTACTTTTTCTACCTATTTATTCTTTTTCTTTCTTATAGATAGATAAATTTTATTTTTACTTATTTACTATTTTTTTCTTAGTTCTTACGATTAAGAAAACTCAAACTTTTTTATAGAGTTCATTTACAGGAGCGCACCTGAAAATAATGATCGTAAGTGTCATTATTATAATCAGTTAGTGCAATTGCCCATACTTTATATTTTCCTTTTTTTTAATATGTTTTCTGAAAGGATTAAGTATGGGATCCCCATACTTTTAGTTTTTTTATTTTACGAAAATAAAAGTATGGGAGAACTCTTCTCCTTCTAAGTCTTATCGACCTAAACTTCAATCATTTTATCACACTTTACGTAAACTGTCAAGCTATTGTTTTATATATTGTCAATAATTTTAGAATATTCCCTTTTCCTTCTGTGAATATTTTAAAAATAGGGATTTTAGGACCGTCCCCAAATCCCTATTGGCGTCTAAATCCCTAATTTCTTACACATAATTTTTCTATACTAACTACTCTTGTAGCTAAGTCTTTATAAAATGATGCCTCGTGAGAAACTAATATTACTGTTCCATCAAATTCTACTAATGCTTTTCTTAATTCTTCTTTTGTATCAACATCTAAATGATTTGTTGGTTCATCCAATATTAAAATATTACAAGGCGTTAATGCTAATCTACATAGTTTAACTTTTGCTTGCTCTCCACCACTTAATGTTGAAACTGGTTGCATTACATGTTCTTTTTTTATTGCACAATCTGCTAAATGTTTTCTTATTTGTTTTTGTGTTAATTTAGGAAATTCGTTTCCTATAATATTTAATGGTATATCATTTGGATTTTCCCAAACTAAATCTTGTTCGAAATAACCTATTTTTTTAATAGCATCTGAAAATCTAAATTCGCCAGATATAGCTGGAATTTGTCCCATCAAAGTCTTAAGCAATGTAGACTTACCTATTCCATTAAATCCTGTTATTACTAGTTTTTCCCCATTTCTTACTTCAAATTTCATCTTTGGAAGTAATGGATAATAATACCCAACTTCCAATTTATTTACTTCTAATACAACCTGTACACTACTTTCTATTGCTGTAAAATGTATATGTGGCTTAGACGTAAAACTAGGCTTTTCTAATCTTTCTATTTTATTTAATTTCTTTTCTCTACTTTTAGCCATTTGTGCAGTAGAAGCTCTTACTTTGTTTTTAGCTATGTAATCTTCTAATTTTTTAATTTCTTTTTGTTGTGATTCATATTGTCTTATATATTCTTCTCTTAAAGCTCCTTTTTGTTTAAGAAAACTTGAGTAACTACCTCTATATTTTTTTATTTTATTAAATTCTATATCACAAATACATGTTGTTACTTTTTCTAAGAAATCATAATCATGTGAAACAATAATAAATGCTCCTTTAAAACTTTGTAAATATTCTGAAAGCCACTCTATATGCTCTTTATCTAGAAAGTTTGTAGGCTCATCTAAGATTAATACATCTGGATTTTGTAAAAGTAATTTTGCAAGTATTACTTTTGCTCTTTGACCTCCACTTAAATTTTTTAAACATGTATCCATTCCCATAGCATTAATACCAAGTCCACTTGTAACTTTAAGTATTGTGCTATCTATTCCATAAAAATTTTCTTCTGACAATATTTCTTGATATTTATCTACTTTATTCATTATACTTTCTGAATAATTCTCAGCCATTTCTTCATATAATTTTGTTAGTTCATCATTTATTTTATAAAGCCTTTCAAATGCTGTTCTTAAATAATTAAATATTGTCATATCTCCTTCTGTTACTGCATATTGGTCCAAACTTCCTATTGTTGTATTGCTTTGCCACTTTATTGTTCCTTTATCAGGTAATATTTCTTTTAATAAAATCTTTATTAATGTACTTTTCCCTGTTCCATTTTGACCAACAATTCCCATATGTTCTCCTTTATATAATTCAAAAGAAGAATCTTTATATAACTGCTTTTCAGAAAAAGCATGTGATAAATTTTCTACTTCTAATAATGCCATTTTGTCCTCCCGAATTTGTTCTATTTTTAAGGTATGGCACTGAGCTGTAAAAATGCTCAGTGCCTCTTATTTCATGATTTAATTAAGATAATAGTGTTCCATTTGCTGTTACAATATTCTCCTTAAACAGAGATTCTAAATATTCTTTAAGATAATCTCTTATTTCTTTAATTGTTAATTCAAATAACACATTAATTGAAGTACTATCTGCAATTATCATCATTTCGTCTTGCATACTATACCAAGATATGTTCTTTTTTGATAAAATAGCGTTCAATGCAGAACAAAACACATCCAAATAAATTGCTTTTTTTATACTTTTTATTACTTCATCTTGTGCTTCATCCAATGCTTCTGAAGTATAACCTAATTCTTTTCCTTCTTTATGCATAAAGGTAAAAAAATCTGTTAGCTTCGTTTTCCAGTAATCTGATTCAAAAAAATCTTCAATGGATTTTTTTACTTCCGGAAAATCATTTTCCATAAGATTCATTAATTTTTCTTCATTGTACGGCATTGGTATTACTTTTTGTATCCGTTGCATCATGAAACTCCTCCTCAAAAAATATTTGGCATAATTACTGAAAAAATATTTATTTATTTCGTAACTATATTTTCCCAAATTGCCATGGATATATTATATATACTATTTACATAATTTTCAAGTGCTCAAATTTGCTAGATAAATGATTAAAAGGATACCAAATAATCACTTCTTATTCGGTATCCTTTTGCTACATGTTGCGTCTTATTATTTCTTGCGTCCTGCCTGAAATATTTGTATAAGTATAACTTTTATCTGCTCAAGATATCTTTTTGATAAATCATTTAATATATTCGCATAGTTTTCTTTTTTCATATATCCTTCCATATCAGATTCATCAAAATCTTCTTCGGTAAAGACTCTTGCAACCGCTTTAAAGAAAAGTTCAAGTTTAACATTTTCCTTAATCCTTTGCTCTATAACCGGTAGAGCAGACAATATTTCCTTCATGGAAAAATTAAATTCAATTCCAGAATCCAAAACTTTATCTTTGAATTCTTTTATGAATTTTTCGTACTCATCTGTCGTGAAAAAGTCTTCGATATTTTCATCGACAGCCGGAAAATCTTCTTCAATCAACTTTAAGATTTTTCCGGTATTATACGGCATTTGCATAGTTAAAATCTTGTTTTCCCGCATTTCATGAAGCCTCCTTAATTGTGTTCGATAATTATTAAACTTTATTTTAAGTTCATAACTATCACTTTTCCTGTACGTTACAATCCTTATTATATCTATAATTTATGCATTTTTCAAGTGTCACTCTATTTTGTTTATCTTATTAGAATAAATATAATCCATTACACTATCTGGATAATGTTCATCACAATATCTATCCAAATTACTACTTGCCGCAATACCTTCTACCCTTTCTTTTTGTCTAGAAGATGCTATACAAGAAATTCCTACATCAAAAGCAAGTAATACTATTAAAATTACAGTTATATGTTTTACTGCAAGTAAGTCCAACTTATTTATTATTTTTTCTATAAAAGGATATACATATTTAACAAATAGCACACCTCCTGTGCCCCAATATATACAATGTAATAAACTTGTCCTACCATTAATATTAAACCATAAATTACTATAATCCCAAGAAACTGTTCCAAATAGCTTTTCTTGAAAAAAAGAAAATAAATATTCTACAATTCCTCCCAATATCATAGTAATAATAAAAATTTTTAAATTACTTTTATCTTTTATTTTTGATATTACTAAATAATATGCAACTAGTCCTACTCCATATACTGGAATTAATGGGCCATATAATAGACCTTGTCTTGAGGCAAAATGCCCATTTTGTATAATTGCAACAATTGTTTCAACTCCATATCCTATTAGGCTTCCTATTATAAATACCCAATATATTATTAATATAAATTTAAAAACATCTTTCCTCTTCATATATACCACCTCTAATTTAGGTATAAACTATCATAGAATAATTAATATAGTTTTTATAATTTATTAAAATTATATTAATTTTATTGATATATGAATAATCAGTTTTAATACATAGTTAAAATATAGTATTTATAATAAAATCATGATATACTTTATTAGACTTTACTTATAAACCAACGCAACAATAATAGGAGGTATTAAAAATGCGGTTGTTAAAAATCTCACAAACTATCATCTTTAAAGAAGATACTTTTTCAGGCGTCTTCAAAAAAGGACAAAAAATAACTTTTGGTGGCTATTTGGATAGTTTTTCTGACGAAACTTTTACAGGTTACATGAAACAAGAACCTTTTGATAATGCTAATAGCATTACATTATGTGTAAAAGGACATTTGGACACATTTTCAGGAAATGAATTAGTGTTGGTTCAAACAACAGAAAGAAATTCAGTTCCGATTACAATGTGTAGTTATTTTCCTCGGATTCGCAATAATGTTGGAACTGGGTATCTTGATGATACAAACGGAATAACTACAAAAGGAGGAAAATATTTCTTTATGTGTGGTGATTATATTGCAAACACAGATATAACTCTTGAGGGATTTGAGGAAGTTGATCCTCAGGACAATATTATTCCCACCTCTACTGAGAGAAGACTGAAAAGAATGTACAGGAAACTTATTTATTCCGAGTATGTCCTGAAGGAATTGAATTTCGGATTCCTTTTTGAATACATAAAGCCACATTGGTGCGGAGCAGATAGGAAGTTAATCCATATCTATCCAAACTAAGATTTAAATAACCGTAATTAGGTTTTATGCTTTATAACCTAAAAAAATATAACTACTAGTAAATTATACTAGTGGTTATATTTTTTTATTTTCCCAATTATATCTCCATAAACAAATTCAAGATTTTGATGGTGAATTAATTATTAATAAATCTCTCCATTTAATTCTTTATAATCATTAAATAAATGTTTACATTCTTCTCTATCTATTTGTTTTTCATCTAATAAATTTTTATTATTTGTTTCTAAAAATTCATATATTACATCATCTCTAAAACCAATTTCACCTGCATCTTTTCTTGTACATGCATAATATACTTCTTTAATATTTGCCCAAATAATTGCAGATAAACACATTGGACATGGTTCGCAAGATGTATATAA
>CALXPV010000020.1 GCA_944390295.1 uncultured Clostridia bacterium
CTTCTATATTTCCAATTATTAATTTTCCTTTTGTAACATCTAAAATATCTTCAACATTCATTTTTATCTTCTCCTTACTGCTTTCTAATTTTATTATATTAGTTTTTTGATGTCAAATTGCTTTTTTTATTCAAAAATGATTGTCCAAGTAAAAAAGACACTCTTTCTTTCAAAAAGTGTCCCTTTTACTTTTTTGTTAATTATAACTATTTTCTATTTTTCTTTTGTTTATTTGTTAAGATTCTAGCATAACTTAAGGTTACTCCTTCTAGTCCTACTAATGCTAATAGTCCTATTACTAATGGCCATGGAATACTACCTGTTGATACATTTATTAATACTCTTGCTTCCGAACTATTATCTTGGTCGTTGTTGTCTTTAAATCCTGGGATATTATCTGTTTGTGTTATTTCTACCTTGTTGTTTTTCTCTCCAAGATTTTTATCTCCTCCATCCCAAGCTAATGTTATTTTGTATTCTTTTGTTTCTCCGGCTTTTATGTCTGTTATTACTTTTTCTAGATATCTGTCTTTTTCGTCCCATGTTCCATCATTGTCTGCAACACTCATTCCATCTGGAATGTTTTCTCTTATGATGGCTTTTCCATCTACTTCCTCGTTGTTTGTTACTTTTATTGTATATTCTACTTCTACTTTTGTTTCATTTACATTCTTTCTGTAGATTTCTACTCTTGTTAATTTGTTGTTACTTATGTTTTGTTCTTCTCCATCTACTGTTACTTTACTAATTGTTTTATCTACTCCAATGTTAAATGATTTTGGTTCATAGTAGTAATATACATCTATTGTATTATTTACAATATCTTTGCCATTTTCATCTTTTGTTATTTCTACCTTCATTTTTCCTTCTTCTTTTTCAGGTCTTTGTACTAATGTGTAATATGGGAATTCTTTTGCTTCTGTTTTGTATTCTGCTTGGTTGCTTCCTTCTATTACAACTTGGCTAGATTGTAATTTACCTGTTTCTTCATTTGTTTCTTGTATTTCTTTTCCTGTTGTTTTGTCTACATAGTGTACTATTACTTTTGCTGGTTGATAATAATAATATGTTACTACTTGTTTTTCTTCTGTATATTTTCCTGTGCTATTTTCTGGTAACATGTTATTTCCTTGTCCATCATCTACTGCTACTACATAGCTTAGGAATTCTTTCCACGGTATATTATATTCTTCTCCTACATATCCTTTGTGGATTGTTGGCTCTTCTAATTCTTCTTTTGTTAATATATCAATATGGTGTTCTTCTACTTCTGCTGGTTTTCCATAGTAGTATGTTACAACTGTTCTGTTGTTTACTATGTTACCATCAGCATCTACTTCGACTTCCATTGTTCCTGTTGCATTTTCTGGTTCTTCTATTAATTCATATCCTTCAAATGTCTTTTCTACTGTTGTGTATGAATCTCCTTCATGTTTTGTTTCATCTACTATTTGGTCTGCTAGTGGCTCTCCTGTTGCTCTATCTATGTAATTTACCTCTAGTACTGCCTTTTTAATATAGTAGTAATTTACTGTAACTAGTTCTTCTCCCATTGTTCCTGTGCTGTTATTTGGAAGTTTACTTTCTATTAAATCATATCCTGCAAATTCTTTGTTTGGTATGTTGTAGTCTTGTCCCACTTGTACATTATGTGTTTCTGTGTATAGCACTTCTCCTGTTATATCATCTATGTGGTTTTCTACTAATCCTGTTGTTATTGGTTCATAGTAGTAGATTAATGTTTGTTCTTCTTTTGTCATTTGTATTGTTTTATCTTTTGGTGCTTCTACTAATCTATATCCTGTAAAGGCTTTTTCTGTTGTTACAAACTCATCTCCTACTAGTCCTTCTTCTGTTCTTGGTTCTTCTAAGTCTCTTATTATTTCATGCGAAATTGGATCTCTTTCCACATATCTTACTGTTGCTTTTGTATTTTGTAGATAATAATATGTTACATTTATATCTTCTACTGTCATTGTTCCTTCTGTATTTTTACTGTCTTCTACTAATGTATATGTTTTTCCATCTTTTACTAATGTTTCTTTGCGGTGGTCTGTGTCTGTATTATATTTATCATCTACATATCCGTCTATTTGTTCTTGTTCACTTAGGATGGCATTATTACTGTCATCTGTGTCTCCGTCTTTCTCTAAGTAATTTATTATTACTTTTGCTGGTTTTAATCTGTAATAATATATTACTTCTTGTGGTTCTTCTTCATTGTATTTTTCTATTGTTCCTTCTGCATTTGCTGGAAGTTTTTCTTCTACTAGCTCATATTTGTCTGATACATTTTCTGCTGGTTCTGTTCTGTACTCGTCTCCTTCTTTGCCTTCTATTAGTACATCTTGTATTTCTGTTCCATTTATGTCTGGCACTCTATTTGTTGTTGGAGTTCCGTCTGAATTCATTATGTAATAATGTACTGTTACTTTTCCATATTTAGATGTATTTGTAATTATGTTGTTTTCAGTATCTACCCATATATCATAATATTTTAGGTCTCCTTCTGTTTTCTCTTCTTCTGATGTTAATGTATATGTTATTTCTTTATTATCTGCATCATATTTTGGAAGATTTTCGAATATATCGTTCCATTTATTTGCATTGTTACTATCTTGTGTTGTTGTACTTCCTTCTGTTCCTGGAATTGTTAATTCTTTTGTATATTCACTTCCATCACTTCCTGTTAATTTGAAGATTACACTTTCTGGACGTTTTCCTAATTTATTACTTTCATCATCCCATACTTTACTTACCGGAATATTTACCGTAAATCCTGTAGTTGTTACTGCTTTAGCTTCTATTTCTTCACTTGTTGTGTTTGTATCCAATAATTTTACTTTTCCTGTTACTTTATTTTCTATTTCTGTTTTTGTTGTGTCTATATTTGTATATACAACTTTTATATTTTTATTTATTTGGATATTTCCACTTTCTGGTTTTGCATATGTATCTATTCCATCTATTAACTCTTTCCATGTAATAGTTTTGGTTTGTGGATCATATGTTCCACCATTTAATGTTGATTTTGATACATCTATAGCATATGGAAGAGTATCGACGATTGTTATTTGCGCTTTTCCTATATAGTTTTCTATCTCTGTACTATATTCTATTCCATATTCTATTTCTGAATCTAATGCATCTACTTTTGTAGTTGCTGTTTTATTTATGTCTTGATTTATTATATTTGGATTTACTTTTCTATATTCATATGTAACTTCTGTTAATTTATCTATCATTGTTCCTTCCCAGTTGTCTGTTCTTGTTACATATTCATAATTTGCTGGTATTTCATCACTTGTAGTTGTTGTATATTCGTCTCCATATTTTGCTGTTCCATTTGCTGGAATAACTACATCTGATGCTATTTTCTCTTTTGTCTCTGTATCTATATGATGTACTATTACTCCGGCTGAATCTTTTACTCTGTAATAATATGTTACTACTGTTTCTGTTCCTTCTATAACACCATTACTATTGCTTGGAACTGCTACTAATTCATATTTAGGGTCTGCATTTATTGCAGGAGCTGTTTCATAGCTTTCTCCCTTTTCTGCTATTTCTGCTCTTTGTTCTGACTCTGTTCCTGGAACAACCTCTGTAGTTCCTTCTATATAGTAATTTACTATTAGTTTTGCTGGTATTTCTTTATAATAATAAATTACTTCTTGAATATCTTTTGTATATTGACCACTTGCGTTACTTGGTAATTTTTCCATTACTACCTCATAACCTTCAATGTCTGTTTTTGGCGCAGTTGTATAGTTATCTCCCATTGCTCCTGTTAATAACTCATCTTCTGCTAATTTTTCTGTTGTTCCATCTTTATAGTGATGTACTAGTACTTTTGAATTTTCTTTATTTACAATGTTTATAGAAGTTTCTTCTCCACCAATTGTTATTGGTATTTCTTCTTCATTTAATACATATCCTTCCGGTGCTTTTGTTTCTTTTAATATATAGTCACCTTGCTCAAGTGGTACTTTAGCTTGTCCATTTGCATCTGTTGTAATATTTTGAACAAAGTCTGTTTGTTCAACTTTTATCGAATTTACTACAAAATTATCTTCTGTAGTACTATCTTGATTTGCATAACCTAACAATAAAATATATTGTTGTCCTCCTTGTACGGTAGTAGAATAATCTTTTGTATCATGTGTACCACTTAAATAGAATATATCTTGCTGATCATTCATACTATCTGTACTTAAAATTGCCACCGCTTCGTCATCTGCTCCTATTGATACTTCTGCATTTAATGTAATTTTATATGAATCTTTCGCATTGCTTAAATCTAGTAAAATATATGAAATTGCCATTGAATTATCTATATTTAAGTTGTTTGGTATGTATTTTTCTCCGTTTTTTTCAAAAGAATATTCCCCCGCTGGAATCATTTCTCCTATTGCGTTCTCTCCTATTGAAGGGTCATCAGTTATTGGTTTCTTTATCTCGAATTCTGCTCCAGGTAATTTTTTTCCTGTTTCATCAACTTTATTTATTGTATATAAATATTCTTTTGGTATAAATGTTACTACTACTTCTTTATCTTCTGTCATATCTTTAAATTTATCTAATATAACTGTTCCATCTTCATTTGTTGTATATGGTATTTTTTCTCCATTTACTTCAATACTAGCTATTCCATATCCCTCATCTGGAGTTATTACTATCTCTTTTGCACTATCTTCATGTATTTTTACTTGCTCATATGGGTCTTCAAATTCTCCACTTATATTACCACCATATCCATTTACATATGTCCATATATTAAATTTCTTTTTGTAGTTATCTACATTTATTTCTTGTATTTGTGGTACTTCTGGTAATACTACTTTTTGGTAGATTTTAGTTAAATTAGAATATCCAGATGATACAAATATTTCATCTTTGAATCCCTCTATTTCCTCGTTTTTTCCACTTCCTTGACCTTCGAATGCATAAACTATTTTTCCCTTTTCATTTATCATCAGAGAAATATTTTTCCCTGTCTTCTTAGCTTCAACTACTATTTCTTTTTTATTTTCAGTTAACTCTGCTGGTATTATTACTTGTTCTTTAAAAGCTATATCTCCCACTACTACATATTTATTATCAAATTCTATTGCATCAGTATATAGTTCTATATTCTCAATATTTATAGCCCACTCCACCATATTGTCCTTAGTATATTTTATTATCCAACCTGTTTGATTAGAATTACTATTATTTAAAATAATCTCTTCGTTTTTAACAGTATCCTTTGCTGGTATTGTTAACTCACCATTAGAATAACCCATTAATATATATCCATTATCCTCTGTTGCATGTATACTTCTTGGAATATCATCGTATTTATCCCCCATGGTATGATGATTAATTATTAAACCTTGCTTATTTAATTCTATAATTAGTACATTTCTCTTACCTTCGGTAGTAATATTAATTTCTTCATTATTTATTGTTTGCTCTTTCGGTATAGTAAAGCTCATACTATACTCATATGCTACTAGTATATTATCATTTTTATTGATTTCGGCACCACTAATAAAATTATATCTCGGTCTGTCCAAAGCAAACATCCATTCCACTTTCATATCTTTATTTATATAAAATATCGTGTTAGATTCTTGCTTTATTTGTATCGTTAAATCCTCTCCAGAACTTGTATATTTTCCATTCACTCTAGGTGATTTATCTGTTGTATATAGGTCAATTACAAAATTTCCTTCCTCATCAATATCACTTATAAAAAAATTAGGATTTGTATTATTTGATTCTGTATCAAGTACTATTGAATTCAAATAATTTCCTTCACCATCTATTTTTAATAAAACAATATGGAATTCATCATTATTTAATTCTGTATCGATAATAGCTTGTTCTGTGCCATTTTTATTATATATATATAACTCTGTATCATATGTCCTAACTGCAACAATAATATTTTCTTCATTTCCATAAATAAACTCTTCTGGATAAGTTCCTTCTTCTTTTCCGCCTATTAAAAAATTCCACTTCGTATTTAAACTTTCATTATCTATTCTACAAATATTTAAATAACTTACATTCTTACCGTTAACTTCTTTATATTCGTTATTTCCTGATATTATATCTCCATTTTCACTAACAGCAATACGTGCATTTATATCCACATAGAAATCTTCGCTTGTCCATTCCCTAGTCGCTTGCACTGTCTCATCAATTCCAAAATAGTATGTTCTTTCCTCTATATTTTCTGGTAACTCGTAATCTTCTAATGCTTGTACTTCTATTACTTTATATAATCCTTTTGGTAAATTAATAGAAATTTCTCCATTTTCGTCTGTTGTAATTACTTGATAATTTTCTCCTTGAATTTCTATGCTCTCTCCAACTAATTCTCCATTAACATCATATGCTGGATATTCATTATATTCTTCATCAATTTTATAAATTACAAATTTTGTATTAGGTAATGGTTCTTGTGTTTCTCCATCTCTTTTAACAAGTTTAAATATTGGAGCATTTTTCATTGTAATTTTTATTTTTCCATTTTCAACTGTGTAATCAAATTTATTTTCATTTAAAAACTCTAATTCTAAAGTTCCATTTTTATTAATACATCTAAATTTATATACATTAGTATCTGTAATATATCCTTCAGGAGCTACTAACTCTTTTAGTTCATATTCTCCTAAAATATATTTGCCATCTACATATTGATATAAATCATTAATTTCTATTACACCTTTATCATTTGTACTATAATAATTTTCTTCTCCATCGTCTAAAGATTTTAATGCAAATTGTGCATTCTTTAAAGGATTGTTATTATTTTTATCTACCTTTAAAATCTCTATATTGTATGTAGGTATTTTTTCATTTTGTAGTTTAATTTCAAAACTAGGTAAATTGTTTTCCGTCTTTCCTGTTGTTAAGTCTAATATTCCTAAATTATCTTCTATTATTTTTAATTCATACTTATTATTAGTATTTTCTATTTTAAATTTAATTTCCCCTTCTGGAATATAATATCCATCAGCTTTTACTTCTTTTATTGTATATTCTTCATTTGGATATAATCCTGAAATTGTAGCTATTCCTTTGCTATTTGTTATCATCACTCTATTAGTGTAGCCTTTACCTGTTATTTCAAATCTAATATCTTCTAGTTTTTTACCTTCTTTATCTTCTTTTACTATATTTAAATTACTTAATGGTTCGTCCTCAACAGAAATTTTTACTGAATTATTTTCATCAATAATAATATCTTCCTTAGTTTCTCCCTCTAATTTTTGTACTTCTAATTTTCCTTCGTCATTTACTTTAGTATATATTTTTATTTTATTATCATTTAATTTGTATCCTTCTGGACTTTTTATTTCTTGTATAACATAAGTTCTTTCTGCATATAAATCTTCTATTTTTAATTTTCCTTCAGAATTTGTAGTTGCAATTCTACTATTATCTTTTCCTTCTTCTGCCACTTTATATGTTGCATTTTTAACAAGGAAGTCACTGCTTGTTTGATATTTAGTCAATTCTAAATTATATTTCTTTGCAATCATAAAGCCTAATTTATTTGTTTCTGTTTGGTCTTTTAATCTTCCTTCATCTGTCTCTAAATAGAAATATACTGCATGTGTTGAATATGTTACATCATTATAATTTACGTCTTCTGGTACTTTTATTTCATATGTACATATATATTCTTCACCTTTTTGAATTTGGTAATCACCTAATTCTATTGCATATGTTCTTATCTTAGAAAAATCTGTTACTTCCTCTTCTGTTTTCCAATTATTACTGCTATCGTTTATATTATTATTTACATTTTCATTTTCTGAATAATATACAGTTGCTATTCCTTGTAGTTTTTCTGGTAGCTCTATTGGGCCTGTCATTCCTGCAGTAAATGTTGAACCTAAGTCTTTTCCTAATATTTGTGAACTATTTCCTTTAAATGGTGTCTTACCTACTAAAATTACACCACTTATATTTCCAGAATAATTATTTATAATTTGCACACTTATTTTTGCTGTTTTATTTTGTTGTGTTTTATCAATTATTGCCACTTGTGGTGCTACTGTTGTTTTTAGTTCGTCACCAGTATCATTATAGTCTGATCCAGTTTCTGTTGTAATTAATGAAGTTGGACCAACTAAATCTATATTTATTTTATCGTAATTTACTAACTCGTTTTTATTTTCATTTCCATTTATATCAAATTCATCTTGTTTTCTAAAATTATCTTTATAGTTATTGCATTCTTCATTATATGCATATAATTCCACACTTCTTACAGCAGAAAGTGTTCTTGGATTTGGAGTAATATTGCAATCTATTGTAATTATAAAATCTTCGGATTCTATATTCTCTGTTAATATTTTTATAAAACATTGTTCATTTTCTTCATATACATCATATCCTAATACTCCAACATTAGAATTGTTTATGCTTATTTCATTTATTTCTGCCATTAATATTTCTTTTGGTAATTTTAATACAAATATTCCGTTCTTCCACAATTTAACATTATACCCTAGGTTAACTGTTCCTATTTGTATTTTTACATTTGTTGTTCCCTGGGTAGAATATGTACTTGGTGTTATATTATTTATTCTTGCAATTGATAATGGCTCATCATAATTTGCAATTCCTACATCATCTTTAACTTTTGTATAATCGTCTTCATAATCAAATTTGGCATATCCTGTTAAATATGAATTTATTTTGCTTAATTTATCAAATTCTTCTCTAGTTTTGTCTGTTGTTAATTGTTCGTTATTTAATTCCTTTATGCTTATTGCTGTAAAGCTACTTGTTCTATCTGCTTTGCTTGTTTCAATTCTTATGTGATCTACTGGCTCTTCATAATAATATGGATTTTCTTTTGAATATTTTTCCCAATCTTTACTTGTAAACTCATGTATTAATTCATCCGTTTCGTCATTATATAATTTTATCCATCCTTTTTCTCCAAACATCGCTCCTGGAGTTGTAAAATATATTCCTATATTTTTGCTGTACTTTAACATATCTTCATATTGATTTTCTGTTGTTAAAAACTTATCTGTATAATTATTATCTTGTTCTTTTAATTTCACGTGTTCAATTGTTCCAGAATTTCCTCTTGATACATACCATCTTACTTCATAAGTATTATTGTCTTTAGTTTCATCATTGTTATAGTATTTTACTGCATTTTCTTTTGATACTACATATGTATCATATGGATAAGCTAATTTAGTTCCAACATTTACGTCTACAGTTATTACATCTCCTCCGCCTCTTTCATATGTAAGACTAATTATATCTTCTGCTACATTACTTACATATGGATTGTCGAATTCGTCATTATTATTGTTATAACCTTCAAATGTTGCCTTTACCGGTATATTTAATATAATTGTTTCATTTATTTTCTCATAAGCCTCTAATGGATATGTTACTTTTAATTTAAATTCACTATATCTTGCCATATTCCAACTTGATGTATATGCTTCTTTTGTAACTACTCCATCTTCTCCTACTTGTGCAGTTCTATATGCTAGATATTCTCCTGTTTCTTCGTTATATGTATATTCTACATTCTCTCCTGTTATTTCAATTTTTGTTGCCTTATATCCATTTAATTCTGGTATTGTTCCTTGTATTGTTGATTTTGATAGTAATAACTTGTTGTTTGACTCTTGAGTTACTATTTTAAATTCTAAATTTACTTCTTGTTTTTCTTCATCTACAATACTTTCTGTACTATAATTTTGATATTTATTCTTTTCGCTATTAACACCATATGTATATGGTATTTCTGCTTTTGTAGTACTATACCAATCTACTGGTATTTCTACTTCTTTTTTTATTTCTGTTCTAGTGCCATCATTTTTTACATGTGTTCCTGTTAATATAATTTTATTTATTCCACTGTATTTATTTGTATCTTTCCCTATTGCATCTTTTTTTGTACTTAAATATCTATAATCTCCTGTTCTTACTTGTCCAAATATTAATTTTTGTGTTCCTGCATATACATCTTTTAAATCAATACTTTTTGTGTTTTCACTTATGTAGTTTCCATCTATTGTCTCATCATTTACTAATGCTGTCTTAAAATACATATTATTTGATTGTATTTCTATTTTTCCATTTTCTAAGTAGCCATTTCCAAGTACGTTTAAACTCATGTATAGTGTATCTTCTCCTTCTACTTCCTTACATGTTCCTTTTACTTTTTCGGCATATCCATCTCCATTTAAATCTCTTGCAAAATATGTACTAAATCTTACATATTCACTTTGTGTTTCCTCATCTTTTTCTGTTAGCTCTCCATATTCCATTGCTCTTGCTAGTTCTGGATTAGTTGTTGTTTTATTGATTTTATTTTCTTGTACGCTAAATAAAGCTATTGCCACAATCAATGTTACAATTGCTATACTTAATCCAGATAATATTATCCTTTTTTTGGATTTGGAATTTAAATTAATTTTCATTTTGCTCCCTCCATTATGTCTTTTATTTTAATTTTAATATGTTATGCCGTCCTATGCCATGGAAATTACTTACACTATATACATCATTTGTCTATAAAAATCAGAAGTAACTCCCTTTAATTATTTATGTCTTTTATTAACTTCAAGGCTGTAACTTCTTTAGTGCCATACTTTACAGGTATTCGCATACAAACTTCCTTCTTCTTTATATATTTATATATATTATTATTAATATATTAATAGTTGTAAATGGGAGTATTTCCCAGTTTTTTCGCACTTTTCCCGTAATGTTATTACGGAAATTAATGTTGTTCTACCTTGAGTTCCTTTTATGACATTTTCTTATCTTTTTCGACATTATTTTGCTCTCGCAAGTAATATATCTGCAATCCTTTATTTCCCTATGTTTACACTCTGTAACATAAAAAAAGTTCTCTTGTCAGTAGAACTTTCCTTGTATACAAAAAAGTGGAAAACTATTTTTTATTTTATAGTTTTCCACTTTCTATTAACTTTTACATATTATTAAATTACTATAATACATATTTCTTAATTAGGACTACTCCACCTGCAAGTATTGCTACTGCTATTGCTGTTATTCCTATATAAAGTTTTGTTCCACCAAGTGCTACTGTTAGCATTACTGGTGCATCATCTATATCATCTTCTCCATCTTTAAAGTTATCTGGATCAGAGTCAATATCTGGTGTATTACTATCATTATAATCTTGGCTTATTTCTGCTATATTTGTTTTTAAGCCCATATTATCTTGTCCATTTATCCATGTTAAGATAATTGAAATTGTTGCACTTTCTCCTGGTTGTAATAGTCTATCTTCTAATTGTCTTGTTGCAACTCTTGGTCTTCCATTTAATGGCTCTCTTTCATACCATTCTGGATTATCTTCCCCAACAAATCTTAATCCTTCTGGTATGTAATCTGTTATTTCTGTTGCATATCCAGCTATTTCACCTTCATTTGTTATCTTAATTTGGAATTCAAATTTTACTGTTACTTTGTTTATATCTTGTCTTCCTAAATCAACTTTTGCTGGTGGTTCTGGATTTTCATCTCCTGTATGTCCTGTTTCTGTTACAGTTTGAGATCCATCTTCATTTGTTACTATCGCTTTACTTACCCATTTCTTTAATGCCAAGTCAAAATATTTAACTTTAACAAATTCTTTGTCTAAGTCATCTTCTTCATTCCATTCGTTGTTGTTATCTGGTGTAGAGTCTATATCTTCTACTGGATCATTTTCGCTATCTCTATCATCTGCTATTTCTGCTGTATTTACTAATATCCTATCAGATGTATTTGGCTCTGTTACTCTAAATGCTATTTTTAAATCTCTATAATCTGGATTTGTTTCTGTTATTCCTAAATCTGGATTAAATGCTTTTATTAAATTTGCACCTTCTGTTTCTTCTTGTTCTTTAGATAAGTAATCTGTTTGAATTGTAGTTCCATCTTCTGATAATACCCATCTATATTCTTGGTTTATTTCATTTTCTGGTAAGAACTCTAATCCATCTGGTACATCATCTTTAACTAAACTTGCATATCCATCCATTAATCCTTCATTATAGATTCTTAATGTATATGTAACAATATTACCATTTTCAACTTCTACTGGATCTTTTGTATGGTTATAATCAATATTTCCATCTTCACCAATGCTTAAGCTTGGAATTCTATTTGTTATTTCTGTGTCATTTACTGCAGTTATAAATTTTCTTAATGCCAAGTCAAAATATACTACTCTTACTTTTTCAAAGTCATCATCGTCTTCTTGTCCTGGTACATAATCTTGGTCTGACTCATCATCTTTATAATTTGGTAAATCTTCATCTGATGGTACATCTACATTATCTGGAGTAGAATCTCTATCATCTACATCATTTCCATCAGAATCTTTATCTTCTGTTATTTCTGCTAAGTTTGTTAGCTTTTTATTAATTTCTGCACTGTCTTTTATTTTACATGCTATTTGTACATCTTTATAATCTAATGTTTGTCCATCAAAAGCTTTTATTAAATTTTGTCTTTCAGTTGTTTCTTTCTCTTTTGATAAATAATCTGTTGTAACTGTTCTTCCATCTTCTGATATTTGCCATTCATATTGTACGTTTATTTCATGTTCTGGTAAAAATTCTAGTTCTTCTGGTAAATAATCTGTAATTTCATTTGCATAACCATCTAATAATCCTTCGTTATATACTCTTATTGTATATATTACAACATCTCCTATTTGCATATCTATAGGTGTTTTTGGATGGTTATATGTAGCAGTAGTAGATGTTCCATCTACTAATTGTGTAGTATCTACTGATGGCTCTCTGCCAGTTATAGGTGTATCATTTTTTCCTGTAATAAATTTTCTTAATGCTAAATCAAAATATACTACTTTTAATTTTTCGAAATCATCATCATCTTGCTGACCCTTATAATATATATCAGAATTTGATAAATCATCTGAATTTGTACTGTCACCTTTGTAGTCCTCCATATTGTCTTTATTTACATCAGGATTTGTTGCTGGCTTTGAATCAATATCTGCATTTTCTTCATTTATTATTGTAATACCTAATTCCGCATCATACTCTTCAGAAATCCATGCAACATTTGTTAATATTTGTTCTTTATTATTTGGAACAGCTGTTACTGTACATTCTATTTGTATTGTTTCTGAATCTAAAGTATTTCCATCATATGCAGATAAATTATCTGTGTTACTATCTGTTCTCTTCAATTTTAATAGATTATCTGTTTCACTATATGAATCTAATTCAAAGTTTCCAGATACTACTCTGTTAAATACTAATCCTGTTGGTAATTGATCTTGCAATTTTGTTGCTCTACCGTCTTTTTGTCCTTCATTATATATTGTAAGATTATATATTACCTTATCACCTGTTGATACTTGAACAGGATCTTTTCTGTGTTTATATTCTGCTGTTGTAGTGCTTCCAATTGTGCTTGTATCTATATTTGGAACTCTAGTATTTTCTACATTTTCTCCATTTACTTGTGTTATATATTTTCTTAATGCTAAATCAAAATATTTTCCTCTGTTTTCTACTGTTACTGTTATTGTTGTTCCTGATATATCTATGCTAACTCCTGTTTGCTCATTAACTATTTTTGCATCAGACATAGTATATGTGTTATTTTCAAATGTTTTTGTTACTTCTACTTGAATTGGATCTGTAATAATTTTTTCAAATCCTGCTGGAGCTTTTGTTTCTTCTATTGTTATTGTATCTGTTCCTGTCGCTGTTACTGCTATTGGTCCAATATTTATTTCACCATTGGCATTTGTTGTTTGTGTTACTTCACCATTTGGTGAATTTATTTTAAACTCTGCTCCTTCTAGCTTGTTAGTTGTTCCTTCTTCTACTTTAATAAGTTTTAAATTATATTCACTATTTTTTGGTATTAACTTATTTTCTACTGTTACTGTTATTGTATTTCCAGATAAACTTATGCTTGAACCTGTTTGTTCATTTATTATTTGTGCATCTGACATAGAATAAATATTATCCTCAAATACTTTTGTTACTTGTACTTGAATTGGATCTGTAATAATCTTTTGATATCCTGCTGGAGCTTTTGTTTCTTCTATTGTTATTGTATCTGTTCCTGTCGCTGTTACTGCAATTGGTCCTATATTTATTTCTCCACTTGCATTTGTTGTTTGTGTCACTTCACCATTTGGTGAATTTATTTTAAATTCTGCTCCTTCTAGTTTGTTACTAGTATTTCCTTGTTCTACTTTAACAAGTTTTAAATTATATTCGCTATTTTTTGGTATTAATTTATTTTGTACTGTTACTGTAATAGTATTTCCTGAAACAGCTATATCTGCTCCTGTTTGTGGATTTGATATTACTGCATTTTGCATACCATATATATTACCTGATAATGCTTTTGTTACTTGTACTTGAATCGGATCTGTAATAATTTTTTCATATCCATCTGGTGCTTTTGTTTCCTCTATTGTTATTGTATCTGTTCCTGTACCTGTTATTTTAATTTCGCTTAATGTTAATTCTCCATTTGCATTTGTTGTTAGTGTTTCTACTCCATTTGGAGATGTAATTTTAAATTCTGCTCCTTCTAGTTTTGTAGAAGGATTATTTTGGTCAACTTTTATTAATTTTAGTATATAACTTCCTAGTTGTGGTAATGGAACCTCTTTTTCATCATTAAATGTTTTTGGTTCTCTTGTTATTTCTACAATTGGTTGAACACTATTATTTCCTTGTTTTGTCCAATATGTTGCATTTGTAACTGTGTAACTACCATTCATTCCAACTTTTACTGAAGTAATATTTTCAGATGTAATTGTATCTAATGGTATTTTTAAATAAAATGTTTGTCCAATCATTTCAGAAATTTGTTTTCCTGTTTCTTGTTTTCCAGAATTTAATACTTTATATTTTCCTTCTAAGCTTGCTCCTGTTTGACTTGTTACAGAAAATGTTACATCATATGGATTTGTTGTATTTTCTGTAAATAGATAAGGCCCTGCAATATAGCTATCTCCTTCAATTGTTGCAGATAATCCATCAGCTGTAAAAGTTAGTGGCACAACATCTTGAACGACCTCTGCTCCAGCTTTTTCTGCATTCGTCACAAAATATTTAAATAGTTTTTCCATATCATCATATCTATACATGTTTTTGTCATTAATTGATTGATATTCTGATTCTGAACCACTTGAATCTTTTATAGATTCCATTACTGCTTGCATTGATGGACCTATTCCAGATGGGTTAGAATGATATATTGGATCATCATAATTTGTAAAATACCAGATTGCTAATTGTTGTACAACGTCTATATCATCATCTGTTAATCCATTATTTCCTGTTATTCCAGCATCTGCTAATAATGTAGCTTTATCCTCTTGTGCTGTTGAAACACTTGGAATGTATGAATGATTTAATATCCATACTATTGCATTATAATATTGATCTGGAACAGGAAGTGGATTCATAGATGCTTTGTCTTTAAAATTATATGTTTCATCATATGTTTCTTGCATCTCTCCAGGTGTTGCAGTATAAAAACCTTGCTCTGCTTTCAAACAGTATAAAGTCTTGCTATAGTCAATTGCACTTCCATTTAGTGTTACAATTTTCCATACCATCTTATCACTTCTCATATATCCGTGTTGATCTCCATTACTGTCTGCTTTTCTATATTCTTCAAGTCTATATGTTCTAGTAGCAGCATTTACTTCGTTTGATAATAATGCTACCAATATAAACATAATTGCTAAAATTAAAGATACAAGATATTTTCTTTTTTTGTTTTTTACATCCATAATCACATCAAATCCTTCTACTCTCATTAAATTTATATTTAATTATATATAAATATATATTAAAGTCAATATATTTTGTATTACATTTTATTTTATTTAAAATGGTCTCCGTATGCTTTACGGAAATATGCTTTCACAATTTTGCTATTAATATTACTTTTTTGTTACAGTGCTCCATTTTAAATGAAAAAGCGAATACAAAATTTCCTATGCATTAGCAAATGCTAGGAAATTTAAGATTCGCCATAATCATCTACTGCAGAAAGTTCTCCTACTAGGAGAACTTTCCTACTATATGGAAAAAGTGCAAGGAGTGGTTTTAAAAAAGTTTTAAAACTTCCCTGCACTTAACTTTTATTTATTCTATTTCGCATTATTTTCCTCAACTGCATCTTCAAAAAATTGATTAAAATTAATCAATGGCATATTTATTGTTGGCATACCACTTAACGCCGTAGCCGTACTGATGTATGCTCTACATAGATGAGATAATGTTGTTGCACCATCTATTTTTAATTTTTCTTCAAAATCTTTTTCATTTATCTTTTCTTCTACTTTAAACAATGCATTCATTACAAGAATAATTTTTCCTGATTCTTTTTCGTCTACCATAAGGTCTACATCATATTTTAATTCTATTTGTCCAATCATATTTTTTTTATCTATATTCATTATTCTAAAACCAATATTAGCACCTAATTCTAAATTACTGTCTTCCCCGAATTTTTTCAAGCACATCTAAAGAAAATTCACTTATATAATTATCTATTAACTGTAATTCTTTTTCTACCACTGATTTCCCCATAAAACATTCCTCCATAATCATTTTTATATTCACTTACTAAATAAGTAATATTATCTTTACTATTTCTATATCTATATGTTTCATACTTTTTTTGATACATTTTATATTCAATATTTTTACTTTTATACAAGTTTCTAATTATATTTTTTAACATCTCTATAAAGAAATCGGAAGATTGAGTTAACGTTCTTGAAATACCATATAATAATTTTATTGTTGGATTATAATTTCCTCTTTCTAATTTAGAAATCATTACTTGATTTATATTTAATATTTTAGCAAGCTCTTTTTGTGTTAAATTATTTTCTTTTCTATATTTTATAATTGATTTTGATATACTCAACAAAACTTCTTCGTAATCTAAAACAGCATCTATATTAGAAACATCATCTTTAATTTCTATTTCATTTGCATTAAACAAATTATTTAGCTTTATTTTCATTAAAATTTCCTCCTAATAACTGTTCTTTTTAATAATCTCTAATGCTCTTTTTATATTATGATTATATGAGCCATCACTTCTTTTTTTGCCTCCATTCTCATTGAAAGCACACAATAAAATGGGAACATTAGTATTATTATCCTTTTGCACTATGAATATACATCTAAAGTTCGATGTATTTCTGTATTCATACCTCCATAAAACATTGCCATCTATACTATCCCTTTGTTGTTTTGTTAACTTTAGTTTTTCAAATCTATTATAGTTTTCAAAATCTTTCCTAGAAAAATCTTTAAAAAATTGTATAGCAAATTTTTCTATATCTGTTTGTATTAATTTTTGTAAGTCTTTTACAAAATCTTTTGTCACCAGTATTCCTTCGTTTTGCAAATATTGTATTAATCTAAGAATTTCTGCGCTATTTCCCATTCTTATCCTTTCGAGGTTATAATATAACTTATAAGTTATATTATAACCTTTTTTTTATAATTTTACAATAGTTTTCTATCGTTTTTCATAAAAAATATCTACTCTTATCCATTGCTTTATAAGTTTTTCTAAATACAAAAACCAAGTATATTTAAATATACTTGGTTTTCTTATTATGCTTCTTGTGTTTCTGGTTGAGTTTCTTCTTCACCTTCAACTTTTATATTTAATTTTTTGTATCTTTCCATACCTGTTCCTGCTGGTATTAATTTACCAATCATAACATTTTCTTTTAATCCTACTAATTCGTCTACTTTTCCTTTTATTGCAGCTTCTGTTAATACTCTTGTTGTTTCTTGGAATGATGCTGCAGATAAGAAACTTTCTGTAGCAAGAGAAGCTTTTGTTATTCCTAGTAATACACGTTTTCCTGTTGCAGGACGTTTTCCTTCTGCTATAGCTTTATTGTTTTCATCTTCAAAATCATACATATTTACTAAAGATCCAGGGAACATGTCTGTATCTCCATTATCTTCAACTTTAACTTTCTTAATCATTTGTCTTCCGATAACTTCGATATGTTTATCATTTATATCAACACCTTGGTTTCTATAAACTTTTTGTACTTCTTGTACTAAGTAAGTATAAACTCCTTCTGGTCCTTTTACTTTTAGTATATCATTTGGATTTAATGAACCTGTTGTAATTGGATCTCCTGCTTCTATTTCGTCTCCGTCCATTACTTTTAATTTAGCACCAAATGGTATTGTATATGTTTTTGAATCATCTTTAGAAGTAATAATAACTTCTTTCTTTTTCTTATCTTCTACAACTTTAACTTTACCAGAGATTTCTGCCATAATTGCAAGTCCCTTTGGTTTTCTAGCTTCGAATAACTCTTCAACTCTAGGAAGACCTTGTGTAATATCTGCAACACCAGCAACACCACCAGAGTGGATAGTTCTCATAGTAAGCTGTGTACCAGGCTCACCAATTGATTGTGCTGCAATAACACCAACAGCTTCACCAATATTTACTAAGTCTTTTCTAGCTAATCCCATTCCATAACATTTACGACATACACCTTGTTTTGCTCTACATCCTAAAACAGAACGAACTTTAACTTTTTCAATTCCGGCTGCAACTATCTTGTTTGCAATTTCATCTGTTATCATTGTATTTGTGTCTACTATTACTTCACCTGTTGTTGGATCTTTTAGATCTTCTATAACAAATCTTCCTAATAATCTTTCTCTTAATGTTTCGATTATTTGATTTCCTTCTTTAATGTCACATAATACAATTCCGTCGTGGCTACCACAATCTTCTTCTCTTACGATTATATCTTGTGATACATCAACTAATCTTCTTGTTAGGTATCCAGAGTCAGCTGTTCTTAAAGCTGTATCTGAAAGTCCTTTTCTAGCACCATGGGCAGAAATAAAGTATTCCAATGCGTCTAGACCTTCAGCAAATGAAGACTTGATTGGTATTTCTACTGCTCTACCTGTAGTACTTGCCATAAGACCTCTCATACCTGCAATTTGTCTTAATTGGTTCATATTACCACGGGCTCCAGATTGAACCATCATGAATATTGGGTTTAAGTCATCAAAGTTTTCTTTCATGGCTTCTGTAACATCGTTTGTTGCTTTATCCCATACGTTAATAACAGCGTTATATCTTTCCTCGTCTGTTATTAAACCACGTTTATATTTCTTTCTAATTTCTTCTACTTGGTTTTGTGAATTAGCTAAAATATCTTTTTTAGCTGCTGGCACTTTAACGTCTGCTGCAGAGAATGTAACACCTGCTAAAGTAGAATATTTAAATCCTGTTGCTTTAATATAATCTAATACTTCTGCAGATTTAGATAATCCGTGTTTGTTAATACATCTGTTTACGATATCTCCTAAGTTTTTCTTGATAACTGGGAAGTTGATTTCTAATTCAAATGCATTATCTGGATTACTTCTATCAACATATCCTAAATCTTGTGGTATTCCTTCATTATATATAATTCTACCAACTGTTGTTTCTACTTTTTTAGTTTTTATTTCTCCATCTATTTCTTTGCTAAATCTTACAAATATTTTTGCATGTATTCCAACATCATGGTTTTCGTAAGCCATAATAGCTTCGTCTTTATCTTTAAAGTACATACCTTCACCTTTTTCACCATCTAAGGCCATTGTTAGGTAATAACTTCCAAGAACCATATCTAGTGTTGGTACTGTAACTGGATTACCATCTTGTGGTTTTAATAAGTTATTTACAGATAACATTAAGAATCTAGCTTCAGCTTGTGCTTCTGGTGATAATGGTAAGTGAATAGCCATTTGGTCACCGTCGAAGTCAGCGTTGAATGGTGTACAAACTAATGGATGTAATTTTATAGCTCTACCTTCTACTAAAACTGGTTCAAATGCTTGAATACCAAGTCTATGTAATGTAGGCGCACGGTTAAGCATAACTGGATGATCTTTAATAACATCTTCTAGTATTTCCCAAACTTCTGGGCTTAATTTTTCTACCATTCTTTTTGCGTTTTTAATATTATGTGCAATTCCTCTTGAAACTAATTCTTTCATTACAAATGGTTTAAATAATTCTACTGCCATTTCTTTTGGAAGACCACATTGATATATCTTAAGTTCTGGACCTACAACTATAACTGAACGTCCAGAATAGTCAACTCTTTTTCCTAATAAGTTTTGACGGAATCTTCCTTGTTTTCCTTTTAATAAGTCTGACAATGATTTTAATGGTCTGTTTCCAGCACCTGTAACTGGTCTTCCACGTCTACCATTATCTATTAATGCATCTACAGATTCTTGTAACATTCTTTTTTCGTTTCTTACAATTATTTCTGGTGCACCTAATTCTAATAATCTTTTTAATCTGTTATTTCTGTTTATAACTCTTCTATATAAATCATTTAAGTCTGATGTAGCAAATCTACCACCATCTAATTGTACCATTGGTCTTAAATCTGGTGGAATAACTGGTACAACATTCATAATCATCCACTCAGGTCTATTTCCTGATAATCTAAATGATTCAACAGTATCTAGTCTCTTTACAAGTTTTGCTTTCTTTTGCTCACTTGCTTTTTCTAATTCTTTCTTTAACTTTTCAGATAATTTTTCTACATCAATTTCAGCAAGTAATTTTCTTAATGCTTCTGCTCCCATTTCAGCTTTGAAAGAGCCTTTTCCATATTTTTCTTCTGCCTCATGATATTCCTTTTCAGATAAAACTTGTGCTTTTGAAAGTCCTGATGTTCCTTTATCTGTAACTATATATGAAGCAAAATATATAACTCTTTCTAGACTTCTTGGAGAAACATCTAGCATAAGTCCAATTCTGCTTGGTATTCCTTTAAAATACCAAATGTGAGCTACTGGTGCTGCAAGCTCTATATGTCCCATTCTTTCACGTCTAACTTTTGCTTTGGTTACTTCAACACCACATCTGTCACAAACTATTCCTTTATATCTAACTCTTTTATATTTACCACAATGACATTCCCAGTCTTTTGTTGGTCCAAATATTCTTTCACAGAATAAACCATCTTTTTCTGGTTTTAAAGTTCTGTAATTAATTGTTTCTGGTTTTTTAACTTCACCTTTTGACCATTCTCTTATTTTTTCATCAGAAGCTAAACCAATTTTTATTTTATCAAAGACTTCTAATTCGTCCATTTTTTGCCCCCTTGACTTATTTTTTTTAGGTACTTATGGTTTAAGTTCTATGACTTAAACCATAAGTTTTTTTGCAATAAAATTTATGTCTAATTCTTATCTTCATCAAGATTGTCTTCTGATAAGTCATTTTCATATATGTCTTCATCATCTAGAATTCCATCTTCCTCAAAAAGACTATCATTATCTTCACTTAATTCTATAGAGTTTTCATCATCGCTTTCTTCTGCTTCTATATAAGAATTCTCTAATTCATTTTCATTTAAAACTAGTTCTTCTTTTTTCTTTGCTTCATTATAGTCTATACCTTCATCGATGTCCTCTTTAAGTTCTATTTCTTTATCGTCTTTAGTATATAACCTCATATCTAATCCTAGTGATTGAAGTTCTTTTATTAATACCTTAAATGTTTCTGGAACACCTGGTTCTGGGATGTTTTCTCCTTTTACGATTGCCTCATATGTTTTTACTCTTCCTACAACATCGTCTGATTTAACTGTAAGCATTTCTTGTAGTGTATGAGCTGCACCATATGCTTCTAATGCCCAAACTTCCATTTCTCCAAAACGTTGTCCACCAAATTGAGCTTTACCTCCAAGTGGTTGTTGTGTAACTAGTGAGTATGGTCCAGTTGAACGAGCATGTATTTTGTCATCTACTAAGTGATGTAGTTTTAACATATACATAACACCAACTGTAATTGGTTCTGCAAATGGATCTCCTGTTCTTCCATCATAAAGTATAGTTTTTCCATCTGGTGTTTTTCCTGCTTTTTTAAGTAGTTCTTCTATTTCTTCTGATGTTGCACCATCAAAAACTGGTGTTGCAACATTCCATCCTAATTCTTTTGCTGCTAATCCTAAATGTACTTCAAGAACTTGACCTAAGTTCATACGAGAAGGAACACCTAATGGGTTTAACAAAATATCTACTGGTGTACCATCTGGCATAAATGGCATATCTTCTTCTGGTAATATTCTTGAAATTGTACCTTTATTACCGTGACGTCCAGCCATTTTATCTCCAACAGAGATTTTTCTTTTTGTTGCTATATAACATCTTATTATTTGGTTTACACCAGGTCCTAATTCGTCTGAATTATCTCTTGTAAAGATTTTTACATCTACTATTGTTCCTGCTTCTCCATGTGGTACTTTAAGTGATGTATCTCTTACTTCACGAGCTTTTTCTCCAAATATTGCACGAAGTAATCTTTCTTCTGCTGTTAGTTCTGTTTCACCTTTTGGTGTAACTTTACCAACTAATATATCTCCAGGTCTTACTTCTGCACCAATTCTTATTATTCCGTTTTCATCTAGATCTTTTAAGCTGTCTTCACCAACATTTGGTATATCTCTTGTTATTTCTTCTGGTCCTAATTTTGTATCACGACATTCGCAATCATATTCTTCTATATGTATTGATGTAAATACATCTTCTTTTACTAATCTTTCATTTAGAAGAATAGCATCTTCGTAGTTATAACCTTCCCATGTAGAGAATGCTACTAATACGTTTCTTCCTAATGCCATTTCTCCATT
>CALXPV010000021.1 GCA_944390295.1 uncultured Clostridia bacterium
TCAAAAAAACAGAGCAGACCACAACTTCTACTCTGTTTCGACTATGTATTGTATACAACCTAGTCTTCATTCTTTTCTTCTTTTGCTTTCATAGTTTCTTCTTTTTGTTGTAGAAGCATTTCTACTAATCGCAAAATTAGTTCGGAATTTGTCATTGGTATCACCCCTTTCTACCTTTAAGTGAAAGGTTGGTAATATTTTACAATATTTTATTTAAAATTACAAGTTTATACCTTTTATTTTTTTAATACTATTAATTCTAAGTCCTGCCCATTATCTAACTTTATCTTTAACGACTTTTCGTGATATTCAATTCTATATTGAGATGTTATATCTATACTAAACCTATTTAATAAATCCGATATAATTAGTATTCCATTACTACGGTTATAATTGCAAAAACTTCTTATAATCTTTACGTTTCCATTTATTATACCTCTTAATTTTATACATAAAATTTTAGAATTAAATTCTCTTTTTATTATTTTGTTTAATTCATCCTCATGAATAATCATTTTATATCCCCCTTTCACTTTTTAAATTTGCTAAAGGTGAATATTTTTGGTAAATTTCATTTAAATCATCATCTTCTAAGTCTAAATATGCCTCTTCTGTTACTTTTACTGAAGAATGTCCTAATATTCTTGAAAGAGCATAAATATCTCCGCCTTTCATTAAAAATCGTTTAGCAAAATTATTTCTTAAAGTATGTGGACTAACTTCCTTTAATCCAACTCTTTCTGTGTATTTAGAGAAATTTTTTTCAAAATACTGAACTTCTAAATGTTCTCCTCTTTTTGTACAAAATAGATATTTAGAATTTACATATCTATCCTTATATTGAAGCCATCTTTTTAATTCTAATGCCATTTTTTTAGAAAAAAATACATATCTATCTCTTTTGCCTTTTGTATTTTCAGCAGGTAATAAAATGCATCTTTTACTTAAATCTACATGTGTAACTTTAATCAATAAAGTTTCTCCTAGCCTCATTCCTGTGTCCAGAATTAATTCTGTTATTATTTTATCTCTATATTCATGAAATAAAGATAAAGTAAAATTATTTAATAATTTGATTAATTCACTATCTTTAATAAAATACTTAGGCTTTCTACTTGTTTTCTTTTTCTTTATTCTTTCTACAGGATTTGTCCTAATTATCTTTTCAAAATAGAGGTAGTTAAAAAATACCTTTATATTTCTCACATAGTTATTAATAGTCACATCATCTAATTTTTCTTTGTAGTCTCTTCGGTTTTCTGGTCTATTACTTGCTTTAGTATTTTCATTTACAACAACTGTATATTTTCCTCTTTCTTGTAAATACTTAATGTAACTTTTCAGATGTATTTCTCTTACATCATTTGCATCTTCTATTCCACACTCCTTTTCTAAATATTCAGCAAGTAGTCTAATTGTCCCCTCATAACTACTCATTGTTCTTTTGCTCAATCCTTTTGTTTCACATTCTAGCATAAAATCATCAATCTGTAAGTCTAATTCACGCATAATAAAAACCTCCTATTTATTGAATTTTAATCTAATAAAATCCAATAAACAGAAGGCAATCTCTATTTATTATATAACCCATAAATCTTAAAAATTTGTTGGTATTTTTTATTTAAGTTTGTTGGTCTATCTTACCCGCTTCACATTATCTTAAACCTAAGAAGCTCGAAGTTTATAGCTATAGAATATGTATTAATAAATAGATATAATGCTTGGAGCTGTGAGATTATAAAGATTTTTAAGCGGATTTAAGCTCTAATCGTAACTTATCTGCAATCATTGCAATAAATTCACTATTTGTAGGTTTGCCTTTTGTAGCAGATACTGTATATCCAAATATATTTTCTACTTCATCTGCTTTTCCTCTACTCCATGCAACTTCTATTGCATGACGAATTGCACGTTCTACTCTGCTTGGTGTTGTATGAAATTTTTTTGCTATATCCGGATATAATTGCTTTGTTATTTGATTTATTACTTCTATATCATTAATTACCATTATAATAGCTTCTCTTAAATATTGATATCCTTTTATATGTGCTGGTACTCCCACTTCATGAATTAAATTTGTAACTAAAGCTTCTAAATTATTTACATCTTTCTTATTTTCTGGGGAAATATCTATGTATTGTGGTTTGTTTTCCCTAGCAATAAAACTATTATTATTTTGTGCTGGTTGATAATATTTTAATTCTTTTATTCTCTTTATTAATAATTCTATATCAAATGGTTTTACTACATAATATTGTGCTCCTAGTGCTATTGCTTTTTGTGTAATTTTGTCTTGACCAACAGCAGATAACATTATGCAAATTGGCTTCTTGTTCATTGTTGTTTCATTTAATCTTTCTAGAACGCCTATTCCATCTAAATGTGGCATTATTACATCTAGTAACAATATATCTGGATGTGTTCCTTGCATAATTTCGAATGCTTCATTTCCATCCTTTGCAGTTCCTACAACTTCGATGCCTTCTGTTTTTTCTAAATATGCTGATAATGTTCTTGTAAAATCTATGTTATCATCAGCAATTAATATGGTAATCTTATCTTTCAATTTTCTTCCCCCTAGTAATAAATTTGTAAATATTTTACAGTTCAAATTATATTCTCTTTTTCCATTTTTTGCAAGTGATTTTTGGAAATTTCTTCAAGTATTTTTGGTAATTTTTGTAAATGCTGTTTATATCAAACAATAGTCTATATATATCTTTCTTTTACGACTCTAAAATTCTTAATATTAAAGTTTAAATTCTTATTATCTTCTAATAAAGACCTATCTTCCTCTTTTAATTCCAAATTTATTGTTACATCTTCATTATATTTAATATCACTTATATTTATATTCTTTATTCTGCAGAAATATTTTATTTTTTCCAATTCTTTATATTCTGTTATAATCTCTACTTCAAGACCTTTTACTTTATTTACTAGGGTACTTTTCTTTATTGCGTTTTCTGTAGCTTGTGAATATGCTCTTACTAACCCACCTGTACCTAACAAAATTCCTCCAAAATATCTTGTAACAACTATTAGTATGTTACAAAGATTTTTTTGTTTAATAATATTAAGCATAGGTGCTCCTGCTGTTCCTGATGGTTCTCCATCATCACTGCTTCTTTCTACAATATTTTCATTATCTATTACTCTATATGCAAAGCAGTTATGTCTCGCATCATAATACTTTTTCTTTATTTCTTTTATTTTGTTTTCTGCGTCTTCCACACTCTTTATCGGAATTATTGTTCCAATAAATTTAGATTTTTTCTCTATAATTTCATCATATTCTTCTTTTTCTATTGTTATAAATTCTTTCATAAATAAAAAGATAATTTCCTTTCTAATTATTATCTAATCCTGCAGTATAACCTGTAGAATAAGCAATTTGTAAATTAAATCCACCTGTATAACTATCTACATCTATTATTTCTCCTGCAAAATATAATCCACTTATTAGCTTAGACTCCATTGTTTTAGGATTAATTTCTTTTGTATTTATTCCTCCACTTGTTACTATTGCCTCTTCTATTGGTCTAAAGCCATTAATAACTATTTCAAAGCCTTTTATTGTTTTTATTAATTGTTCTCTTTCTTTTTTAGTTATTTCATTAACCTTTTTATCTGGCTTAATCTTCGCTTTTTCTACTACAGGTCTTATCATTTTTTTAGGCAATAATTTATCTAAAGAATTTATTAATTGTTTATTTTTCTGTTCTTCAAAATCTCTTAAAATTCTTAAGTTTAATTTACCTTCATCAAGAGCTGGTTTTAAATCTATTTTTAAAACAATCTTTTCCTCTTTTAATAAATTTTCTATATTTTTATATCTTAAAACATGTGCAGAACTACTTAATATTGTTGGACCTGATACTCCAAAATGTGTAAATAGTAATTCTCCAAAATCTTCATATATTTTTTTGCCTTTTGATGTGTCATTAATTTGCATTCCAACATTTCTTAAAGATAATCCTTGCATTTCCTTACATAATTCTAAGTCAGGTCCTTTAGCTGTTAATGGAACTAAAGACCCTTGTATCTTTGTTATAGTATGTCCTAATTCTTGTGCTATTTTGTAACCATCACCTGTAGAACCAGTATTAGGATAACTTTTTCCACCTGTTGCTAGAATTATTTTTTCTGCATAAAGATTTTTTTCTACATTACTTTTTTTATCTATATATTTTAATCCTACTACTTTGCTTTCCTTTGTAATAATATGTGTTACCTCGGCTTGTTCTATTACTTTTATATTGCATTTTTTCATTTCTTTTATAATTGCATTAAGAACATCCATAGACTTATCAGAAACAGGAAAAATCCTATTTCCTCTTTCTTCTTTTACTTCTACTCCATTATCTTTTAAAAGTTTTATTATATCTTTATTTGTAAAATTCTTAAATGCACTATATAAAAATTTTCCATTACCTGGTGTGTTTTCTATAAACTTGTCCATTGGTAAACTACTTGTTATATTACATCTACCTTTTCCTGTAATAAGCAATTTACGTCCACAAGAATTCATTTTTTCTAATAATATTACTTTATTCCCTTGTTTGGCTGCTGAAATTGCTGATAGCATTCCAGCAGGTCCTCCTCCTATTACTAATATTTCCATCTTTTACTTCCTATTTCTTAATATATTTTCTACTGCTTTTAAAACTCCTAATTTCCCATATTCATATGTTAATCCACCTTGTTGATATGCAATATATGGTGGTCTTATTGGTGCATCACAAGAAAGTTCTATAGAAGATCCTTGCGTAAAAGCTCCTGCAGCCATAATTATTTTGTCATCATATCCTGGCATATCTCCTGGTTCTGCTATTGAATTAGAATCCACAGGTGAACCTGCTTGAATTCCTTGACAATATTTAATCAAATCTTCTGGATTACCAAATTCTATTGTTTGAACTATATCTGCTCTTACGTCATTATACTTTGGCTCTACTTTATAATTTAAGTTTTCCATTATTTTACTTGTTAAAACCGCTATTTTTAAACTACTTGCTACTACGCTTGGAGCAAAAAACAATCCTTGTAAAAATTGTTTATTAGCACCAAGTGAAGGACCAACTTCTTTTCCTTCCCCTGGTACAGTTAATCTTTCTGCTACTAGTTCTATTAAATCTTTATCTCCTACAACATATGCTCCATTAGGCGCAATTCCTGCACCTAAATTTTTTATTAGCGATCCTACAGCTATATTTGCTCCAACTTCTATAGGTTCTTTTTCTGATACAAATTCGCAATAACAGTTATCTATCATTATTATTACATCTTTATCTACTTCTCTTATTTCTTTTATAACCTTTTCTAATTTATCTATTGTTATTGCTTTTCTTGAAGAATATCCTCTTGATCTTTGAATTTCTATAACTTTTATTTTCTTATTTTTTAATGTTTCTTTAATTTTTTCATAATCAAAGTCATTATCTACTAAATCTATTTGTTCATAATTAATATTAAATGATTTTAATGAACTTTTATTTTCTCTTATTCCTATTACTTCATGTAAAGTATCATATGGTAACCCTGTTATACTAAGTAATGTATCTCCTGGTCTTAATAAAGCAAATAATGTTACAGTTAATGCATGACTTCCTGAAACAAATTGATTTCTTACCAAGCTATCTTCTGCTTTAAATATTTGTGCATATATTTTTTCTATTGTATCTCTACCTATATCATTATAACCATAACCAGTCGTACTTCCTAAATGAATTTCTGATAAGTTATTATCTTGAAAAGCCTTTAAAACTTTTAAAGTATTAGTTTCACACATTTTATTTATCTTTTGAAACTCATTTTTTACTTCCTCTTCTGCTAAATTTGTCATTTTTTCTACTTCTTTACTTATTCCTAATTCTTCGTACATAAATTTCTTCCTTTCTTTTAACTTAGATAATAGGACGCTTGCACGTCCTATTATCTTTTGTAAAATATTTATTCTCTAATTTCATCTGTAAAGTATGCATCTTCATATCCAGATACTACTCTATAATATCTTCCAATAAAATATGGTTCTCCATTTTGTTCAGGAATATTATATGTTGGTTCTAATATTACTTCTCCATCTTTGTTTATTACTCCCCATTTTCCATTTTTCTTAATTCCAGCAAATCCTTTTGGATTCAATTCAGTAACTTTTTCATATTGATAATCTATTTTTACATTTCCATTTTTATCTACAAAGCCCCATTTTCCATCTTTTTTTGCTGCATATAGTCCATTATCTGGGAATAATTCATTTGCATTTTTTAAATCTCCATCTTTTCCAACATAAGCTGTATCTGTTGTAGAATATACTTTTATAAAGTCATCTGTAATATCTAACTTACCATTTTCCATTTGAACGACTAATTGCATATCTTTATTGTAAATTTCTGTTGTATTTGCAGTGTTTGCTTGTAATATTTCTACATCGTCAAGTTTTTGAATTACTTCATATTGTAGTGGTAATACTTCTTCTCCCGATGCATTTATTACTCCCGATTTTCCATCTTTTCCACCTACAACAAAATAATCTCCAAATAGATATTGAATATAGCTATAATTATTTTCGATTACTATAGAATTATTTGAAGAAATTACTCCATAATTATTATTTTGGTCTATAGTAATTTTATAATTTTCATTATCTGTTGTCATTACACTTGCAAATTCGCTTACTTCTTGTACTTCACCTGATAAATTATATGTTTTTGTTTCTCCATCTTTTGTTGCTGTTATATATTGACCTGGTATTTGCAATGAATCATATTCTATATTCATTATTTGCTTACCTTCTAAGTCTAAAGCACCATATTTGTTATCTTTTTGTACAATTAGCAACTTACTTTCTTCATTAAATATTATTGATTGATAATCATTATCCAATAATAATTTATTATTTTTATATAATTGAACTTTTTTATCTTTCTCTGTAATTAAATATATATTGTCATCATCTTCAACATTATTTATTCTATATATTTTGTCAAATTCGGTATTTAATACTACTTGTCTTTTATTATCTATATAGCCATATTGCATTTTATTGTCTTTATTTATACCTACAATGTAACCATCAAGCTCATATTCTTTTTCTTGGCTATAATAGTTGTCTCCATTGATAACATCATATATGAAGTCTAATATTTTTCCACCATTAATACTAATTACGCCATATTTACCGTCTTTTTTTGCTACTATTTCTCCTTCACGATAAGGCATATTTCTTATTTCTTCATATTCTGCTTTTGTAATTTGCTTTCCTTCAAAATTTATTAAACCATATTTATCATTTTCTTGATATTGTAATACTGTTTTTTCATATGGCACATTACTTACAATTTCTTTTATTTCTATTGTGTTTACATCAGAATATTGTGTTAAGATTTCTTCTGCATTTCCATTTAACACTTTTGTCTTGTAATCTCCTGTTGCGCCATCATAATCATATATACATATAAATATTGGTTGTGTTGGATTTGGCATTTTTATAGCATTATATTCTGCTGGAATTATTTCATTTCCATCTCTGTCTATAATTCCTGTTTTTCCATTACTTACTACTTTATAGTATTTTATATCTTCTTCTGAAATTTCTTGTACGGTATAATTTTGTTTACTATTATTTACAAACAAAACTATTCCTACAATAATTGCTATAATTACAAGTATTATTGCGAAAATAATTATAATTCTTTTTGTTTTAATATTATTCTTTTTCTCTTTAAATTTCATTACAGATCCTCCTATTGGAATATTTCCCTTTTTCTTTAGTTTTACTCATTTTTCTTAGATAATTATATAGTTTTGAGCTTTATCTGTCAATGAAATTAGTATAAGTTAATACTTCTAAAAATTTATTTACATTCCTGTTTTGGGTAACTTTTTCAACTCTGTTTTCAGCTCCATTTCTCTTTTCTTTATATCAATTTCTGGTTCTTCTTCTTTTTTATTTTTAATAGTTATTGTTAGCTCTTCATTAAATTTAGTATTTATCTCTATCTCTTTATCATATTTTATATATCCAGCAGGAGCATTAATCTCTTTTATATAATATTTTCCTGGAAGTATATTATCTATAATTGCCTCTCCATTTTCATCTGTTTTTATTTCCGAAATTACTACTTTTTTATTTTTATCCATTAAACAAAAAACTGCATTCTTTAGTCGCGTTTTTCCATCTTCATCTAGTTTTATAATTTTTATTCTTGTTTCATTTTTACCATATGAACTCTCTTCATATCCTTCGCCCTCTTCATAAGAAATACCTGTTATTGCATAATCCTGATTTTTAGAATTTGGCGCTCTTCCTATAAATATTGGTTTTGTTTCTACATTAGCTTCTGCTTTTATTTTTATTTTGCCTCCATCACTTAATTCATTTATTGGTACAGCAATTTTAAATTTTTCATTTCTATTAAATTCATTTTTTTCGTTATTATTTAAATCTACTATTTTTGTTCCTTCTGTCTTTTGCTCTAGTGTTACTTTATATGTATCCATTGGTGCATCACTACTTACTTTATATGTTTTAAAAATATATCCTTCTAGATTTTCTGCTGATTCCCATTCTGTTTTATCTTCTGTAATATTTATATTTGAAGATATTTGTGTATCATTTCCATCATTTACTTTTTCTAGAATATTTCTTAATGCATTCCATGTTCTTTCTCCTGCTTTTCCTATAGGACTAAA
This sequence comes from uncultured Clostridia bacterium, assembly GCA_944390295.1. Classification (GTDB taxonomy): domain Bacteria; phylum Bacillota; class Clostridia; order TANB77; family CAG-508; genus Merdicola. The sequence goes on from CALXPV010000021.1 coordinate 8,695, forward strand.
ATCTGATATTTTGTAATTGTATAAAACAGAATAAACTGCCATTTTAGTTGCCATAAAAGCTTCTCCTACAGTATTGCATCCCATTTCTTTTGGCGTTTTATATGGATATCCATTAGTAATTGCTTTCCATATGTGTACATTTTTAATTACTCCATCTAAATCTACAGAATAACTTATTTCTTCATCTACACCTTGTTTCGTTTTATCTAAGCAATATGCTGGATATTCTTTTCCATCTTTTTTATACACTACAATGCTCGTTTTTACTACCATATCTCCTTTTTTTAGTAATCTTCCACAAGTTCCTTTACTATATAAATCTCTTTTTTCTATATTTGCAAAACTTTTAATATTAATTGCATTAACTATAAATAATATTATTGCAAATATAGCAATAAATTTTTTAATTGTAAATTTCATAAAACTCCTCCTTAATTAATTTTCTATTTCTGTTGCTTGTACACACAATCTATATTCTGGTTTATTTTCAACACATGTTATCATTGTTAATTTATTTACTGTACTATTTTCTAATTTTGACCAATCTGTATCTTTTATTATTTCTTTTGATGTTACAGTATACTTTTGTGATTTTCCTTTATATGTGTATATAACTAAATCTCCTTTTTCTAATTTTTTCAAATTAGAAAAATAATTTACTTTATATCCTCTATTATGAGCAGCTAGTCCCACATTGCCATTATCTTTACTTGTTTCCATAAAATGACCAATGTATTTATCCATTACTTTTGACGTTGTTCCTTCTGAAATTTTTGCACATAAACTTATTTTTGGGATTTCTAATTTCCATTCATCTGAATTTTTAAAATTATTAATTGAATTAGATTTTTCTAGATTTAATTCCACTTTATCTGGAATTGTAATTTTTATAGAATTTTCGAAAACTTCATTATATTTTGAAAAAATTTTTTGATTTAAAAATATAAAAATTATTGACGTAATTATTAAAGAAATTATAACTATATTTTTACGGCTGTAATTACATATGATTACCACCACCTTGATTAAATTATTTTAAAAGAACAAAATTGCAATTTTATTTATATTACTCTCTTTTTCTTCCTTTGTAAAGCATTTTCGTAATACAAAAATCGACAAATATCATAATATTTGTCGATTTTATTAGTATCTTATTCTTCTTTAGATTTTGATAAATCAAAATAAAATTCTACACCAGTATCTTTGTTTTCTACACCAAAAGCATTGTTATAATTATTCATAATTGCTTTTACTAATGCAAGACCTATTCCTGTTCCTCCGTTTTCTCTATTTCTTGAAGAATCAACTTTATAGAAACGTCTCCATATTCTTTCTTTGTCTTCTTCTTCAATGTTCTCTCCTGTGTTAAATACGTATATCCTTATTTTATCTTCTCTGTCTTCAATTCTTATTTCTATGTATTTTTCACCAAAAACTTCATCAGCATGTTTTATTGCATTTGTTATATAATTTGTAACTACTTGTTCAATATAAAATTCATCTGCATATACATTTATTGGCTTAGAAAAATCAAACCTTACTTCTATATTTTTTTCTTCTAACATAACTTTAGATTTTCTAATTACTTCACTAATTAATTCTATTATATTAAAATTAGCATTACTAAATTCTCTTTTTCCATATTCTAGCTTCATTAATTCTAGTAATTGTTTTACAAGCTTATCCATTTTATTTGCTTCGTCAGATATTACTTCTGCATAAAATTTTCTATTTTCTTCATCAGTGTTAACATTTTCTATTAAACCTTCTGCATATCCTTGGATAAGTGCAATTGGTGTTTTTAATTCGTGAGAAACGTCTGAAATAAATTGAGTTCTCATTTCTTCTATTTTAGATTTTTCTTCTATATCTCTTTCTAGTCTGATGTTAGAATTCCTTAGCTGTTTAATTGTAGCTTCTAATTTATCAGACATTAGATTTATATTTTTTCCTAACATGTTAATTTCGTCATCTACATCTTTTGGATGAAATTTTTTACTAAAATCTAAATTAGCCATTTTTTCAGCAATCTCATTTAATTCCTGTATTGGTTCCGTAAATCTTTTACTTATAAAAGTTATAATAATTGCAGCTATAATTAAAGTTATTCCACCAATTAAATACAAGAAATTATTTGAGATTTTGACACTTTCCTGTATAGATGAAATCGGCATTCTTATATATAAATTATAATTATTATCTAATTTACCAGATAGTAAAATATAAGTTATATTAGTTGTTTGATCTTTTATTTTTCTTATGTTAAAATCCTTATTTGCTAAAATTATATCATTATTATTATCTTGGCTATTTAATATATTCATAGAATTCATTGTTTCTATAAAATTTTCGTTTGATGTATATAAATTTATCCCATCTTGTGTTTCAAGCATAATATCATAACCATTTCTTAATGCATAATTTGACAACATATTTCTTATTGATTTTTCAGGTTGTGACGTATTATATGCTTCGTTTACTTCATCAAATATTTTTATTAAAGTTCCTTGTTTTGAATATAAATAAAAAGATTCTAAAACTATGTTATTTAGTAAAATTAGAAATGCAATTATCATTATAACAGCTATAGCTAGAGTTATAAATAATTTATAACGTACAGAATTGTGTATATTTTTAAATTTTCCCACTATTTTACCTCAAATTTATACCCTACTCCACGCATTGTTTCGATGTATTTTCCTTTTTTACCTAATTTATGTCTAATTTTCTTTATATGACTATCTATGGTTCTTGAATCTCCATAATAATCGTAGTTCCATACGTTATTTAATATTTTATCTCTTGATAATGCGATTTTTTCATTATCTACTAAATATTTTAATAGTTCATATTCTCTTAGACTTAATTCAATTTGTTTTCCATCAACTTTGACAGTTCTTCCATCAGGATCAATTACTATTCCACCATAGTCCTTTGTTTTATTTGTTTCTTTTCTAGTTCTTTTTAAAATTGCTTCTACCCTTGCAACTAATATTTTAGGACTAAATGGTTTAGAAATATATTCATCTACACCTAATTCAAATCCAAACAATTCATCTTGTTCTTCTCCTCTTGCAGTAAGCATAATAATTGGAACTTTAGATGTTTGTCTTATTTGACGTAAAACTGACCAACCATCTAATTTAGGCATCATTACATCTAATAAAATTAGACTAATTTTATTTTCATTTTCCTCAAATACCTCTAGGGCTTTTTCTCCATCTTCTGCTTCTAAAATGCTATATCCTTTTTGTGCCAAAAAGTCTTTTATTAATTTTCTCATTCTAGATTCATCATCTACTACTAAAATATTTTCATCTACCATAGTTTTCGCTCCCTTTTTACATAGTTATTATATATTATAATTGCTTTTTTTGTCCAGTTTGTGAACACATTTAAAATATTTCTGTATTTCATTATATTTTTGGTTTTCTTTGAATACTAAGTACCACATAAATATTAATATTATTACAATCGATATATTTTTTAAGTATAAAATTAATATACTAGAAATTGCAGTTATTACGCTCATAATTATTGTATTTAGTGAATTTGTAATTCTATATGCCTCTTTATTTCCATATATAATTCTTAATATTCTATTTAATATTTGTCCTCCATCTAAAGGACTTATCGGTAGCAAATTAAATATGGCTATTATTATATTTATATATACTATTACAGGCATCTCTAATATAGCAAATACAAATGCAATTATTAAATTTGAAATAGGGCCCATAAATAGTATTATTATTTTTTTGATATTATCTTTATTAGATTCTTTAAATTTCACAAAATTAAGTTTTTTTGTTTTATGTAATTTAGATTTACTTTGTATATTTTTACAATTTAAATTTGTCCTAATTTTTTGCTCCTTTTCATAAAATTCTATCGACATTCCTATTATTTCTAATTTTAATATTTTTACTTTATATCCTAATATAATTCCTGTTAACAAGTGAAATATCTCATGAATTATTACAAAAATCATAAACAATATGTATATTTCTATTTTTTTAAATAAAATAAACAAAAATATAACAAAAAATATTTTTAAATCTATCTTAAACTTCATATTTCCTCTTTCTTAAAACTCTAATACCATATCTGGATTTACATATCTTTCATTTTTCCTTATCTCAAAATGTAAATGCGGACCTGTTACATTCCCAGTTGCTCCTACTTCTGCAATTGGCTGGTTCTGTTTTACATATTCTCCTTCTTTAACATATAATTTATTACAATGTGCATAATAAATTGCAACATCGTCTTTTTCTATTCTTAAATGATTTCCATAATCACCTTCACTAGATGCTATTTTTACAACTCCATCCAATGCTGCATATATTACAGTTCCCACATTTGCTGCAATATCTATACCAGTATGATTTTTTGGTACTGTAGCCGTAGTTGGATTTCTTTTTCCATATCTTGATGTAATAGTTCCTTGAATTGGTTTTATTAACTTGTATTTGCTTTTTATTTCATTAGCATCTATTTCCATTTGTGATAAATTAGTTTCTTCTTTTTTCTCTTCCTCTGCACCACCAATATTTTGTGATATTTCATTTTGCAGTACATTTTGTAATTCATTTTCAATCGTATTTTGTTTTTCTTCATCAGTATTAAATATTTTTTGTGAAACTAGCCAATTCGAAAAATCATTATACAATTTGCCGAAATTTATGTCATAGCCAAGTATTTCTTTCGTCTTGTTTATTAAGTCCTTCGAAAATATTTCTTCACTATTTTTAACATAATAAAACAAAGAATAAATAGTAAGACAAATTAACATTTGAACAATCATCTTTTTTAATAATTTTGCTTTATATTTTGATATTTTTAGATTATTTTCTTTTTTAGTATTTCTAATACCTTGCTTGCTTTTGTATAATTCTTCTGCCCTTTTTATTCTTTCTTCTGTACTTAAAACTCTTTCCATAAAAATAATACACCTCTTCCTTCGTGATATATTTGTACAATATATTCGAATTAAAAGTGTATTATGTTAAAATTTTTATTTTACACCATAAAGTTTTGGAATAACATAATTGCTCCGAATGAAATGATTGTTATTGCAAAAACTTTTTTTAAATTATTATATTTTTTTAAAATTCGTTCATATTTTCTGTTATTTTTTAAAGAATTAATATCGTTTAAATATTCTGTAACCACCATTTCTGCTTCTTTTACAATATAACCTTTTTCTTTATTAATATAATTTTTATTGTTTTTTACTTTTTGTATAAAATCTTTCTCTTTTTTCTTAACTCCTGGTTTTAATACTACCCAAGCCTCATCCACTATATTAGATGGCAAATTTTTTATTACTACCATATTTTCATTTTCTCTTATTTTCATATGTATCCTCCTAAATTTATATTTATATAAATAATTTACAAATTTAGGGATTTTATACTTTTTAAAATAAAATTTGATGTAGTTTTTGATAAATCATATATCATTTCTCTTTTTACTTTTTTTAATACCTCAAAGTTTTTTATAGCATCTTTTTGATTTATTCCTACAATTCCTTTTATTGACAAATTTCCAACTTTTATTAGTCCTTTATCTAGAGCTTTTCCCACATTTAAAGTATTATTTACCAAATAAACTTTTCCTAATAAAAATTTATTTGATAAAGCAGAATCTATGGAAATTATATAAGGATTCTTAAATTTGTTTCTTATATAATTAATTTTATATTCTATATTATTTGCATTTACATTTTCTTTAATGTTACCAATAACTGTTACTTTAGGATGTTTAATATTATTTTTTAATATTTCCCCTATTATTGGACCATAGCTATCTCCTATCAATTTTGTTGTACCTATACATAGAAATATAATATTTGAATAATTAAAATTATTAAATTCATACAAAAAATTAGCATATACGTCATTATTGTTAGACATTTCATCCTCCATAATCACAGTATATGCTATTTTAATTAAGTGTATACTCTTAAATTTGGCTAAGCCATTTCAACAAAATTTTAAGAATTTTAATTTTTGGCAATTATTATATTTATATCTTTCGAATTATAATATTTTTTAAATAAATCCTCGGAATAACCAGCAACTTCATTCGTTATAAAAAATGTTGTATAATCTTCATTTATTAAATGACTTAAAGTTTTGTCGACATTTTCTAAGTCATCTAATTCAACTCCATACATCCCGATATTCTTAAAAAAATTAAAACTCGCTTTATCATTAACTGATTTTATATAAGATATCTTCGTAATAATCACCTAATATTATTATATACATTTTTGATTTTTATATTCATCTTTTATTTTTTATTTGGGAACTCTATTATTTTATTTTCTTCTTTTAAGTTTTTAATCATATTCTCTAGTTCTTCTTTAGAAACTGTATATTTTTTATTACAAAAATGACATGTCATTTCTGCTTTTCCATCTTCTTCCAAAATTTCTTTTAATTGTTTTTTACCTATTGTAGATAATGCTTTTTTCATTTTTTCTTCACTACAATCACATTCATATTTTGCGTCTATATTTTCTTGTATAATTTTTACGTCTTTATCTCCTGTTATTTTTCTTGCAATTTCATATAGACTTAATCCTTCATCTAGCATTCTAGAAATAGCACCAGCTTCAAATATATTTTTTTCTAAATTTGTAATGTCTTCATCTGTAGCATCTGGCATTGCTGAAACTAAATATCCTCCTGCAGATTTTACTCCATCTTTGTTTACTAAAACTCCTAATGCTACTGCTGATTTTGTTTGTTCAGATTCTGTAAAATATCTTGCAAAATCTTCTGCAATCTCACCTGAAGATAATGGCACAATTCCTATATATGGTTTCTTTAATCCTAAATCTTTTATTACATTTAAAAATCCATCATTTCCTACTGCCATTCCTACATCTAATTTTCCAAATTCATTAAGTGGTATGTCTACATATGGATTTCCTACTGTACCTTTTACTTTCATATCACCATTTACAACTGCTACCATTGTTCCTATTGGACCATTTCCTTTTATTTGTAATGTTATATTATCTTCTTCGTCTTTTAAGTCTGATCCCATAATTGTTGCCATTGTAAGTAATCTACCTAAAGCAGCTGTACTTACTGGTGTTAAGTCATGTATTTTTCTTGCTTCATCTACTAATTCTGTAGTCATTGCACAAGTTATAGATACTCTTCCATTATATGCTAAAAATTTTTTTATTTCATTTTTCATTTTTCTCGTCCTTCCAATTTTTCAAAATTTCTTATCTATTATATAAAAAAATTAAGCTACTGTCAAAATCTTTGATTTCTACAGTAACTTAATTAAAATTTATTGTTTTTCAAACATATCTTTTCCTACTCCACAAATTGGGCAAAGCCAATCGTCTGGTATATCTTCAAATGCTGTACCTGGAGCTATTCCTGAATCTGGATCTCCTTTTTCTGGATCATATACATATCCACATGCTAAACATACATACATTCTTATCACTCCTTTATAAAAATTTTGTTATATATAAAACCTTATATGCAGGTTAAATATCAATCTCTTGGTGTAAACATATCTTTTCTTTCTCCACATACTGGACATCTCCAATCACTTGGTAAATCATAGAACTCTGTATTTGGATCAATTCCAGCTGTTTCATTTCCTACCTTCGGATTATAGATATATTTACAATTTGAACATACATAAGAACTGCCTTCTTCCCCGTGTAAATTAGAAAAGCTTTTATATCCAAGTGCAATTACTGCAATTACCATTAATGCAAAAGAAATTGCTTTTATAATTCCGCTTTCAAATAATATTACTGCAAACATACCAAATGTAGCGCTTATTCCATATAATATATACACAGATTGTTTATGTGAAAAACCTTTTCTTACTAATCTATGATGTAAATGTCCTTTATCAGCTTGAAATATTGCTTTTATTGATTTTCCATTATGCAATCTTCTAAGTATTGCATAAAGAGTATCAAATATAGGTAATCCTAATACTATTACAGGTAATATAATTACAGCTGCTGTATATGTTTTTGCAACTCCCAAAATGGAAACAACAGATAATGTATATCCTAAAAAGTTAGAACCTGTATCACCTATAAATGTTTTAGCAGGATTAAAATTATATGGTAAAAATCCACATAATGCACCACCTAATGCTGTTATCATAATAATTGCAATTAGTGGCGAATTATTAAGTGAAAATATTATTAATAATGATATACATGAAATCATTGTAATTCCTGATGATAAACCATCTAATCCATCCATTAAATTTATAGCATTAGTTATTCCTATAATCCATAAAATAGTTAATATACTAGAAATTATTTCATTTACTACAGCAGATTCAAAAATTGGTATTGTATCTACAATTCTGACTCCTGATGCAACAACTGCAATTGCTGCTAATAATTGTCCAGTAAGTTTTGTAAGTGGCTTGATTCCTTTTGTATCATCTATAAAACAAGTTATTCCTAAAATTAATACTCCCACAAAAAAACCTATTAATTTTACACCATATTGTGGTTTCCCAAATAAATTTAATTTAGATGCATCTTCTATTGACATTGTAATTAATAAATATATACATGATACAACAAAACCAGTTATTACTGCTATTCCCCCAAGTTTTGGAATAGCTTTATGATGCATTCTTCTATTATCTTTTGGTACATCTACTGCCCCTACTTTTTTTGCTAATTTTATAGAATATGGTGTCATCATAAATGCTGTTATAAACGCCAATAAAAACGCTATTGCTATATCTCCCCACATTTTTTAACACCTCTACTTCATATTTTCATTTTCTATTTTTTCTAGCATGTCCAATCTTTCTTGGTATCTTCCACCTTTAAAATCCGTTTCTAGCCATGCATTAATCATTTCTATAGCTTCATTTTCGGATGTATTATCACCAGACAAAGTTAATAAATTTATGTCATCATCTGCTTTTGCTGCTTTGGCATAATCAATACTAGTTACACTTGCTGCTCTTACGCCTTTAAATTTATTAGCAACTACTGTCATTCCATACCCTGATCTACATATTAAAATTCCTTTATCTGCATTTCCACTAACCATTGCTTCTGCAACTTTTTTCGCATAAATTGGATAGTCTGTTCTTTCTTCTGAATATGTTCCATAATCTTTATAATCTATATTATTTTCATCAAAATATTTTTTTATTTTTTCTTTTAATTTATATCCTCCATGATCTGCTCCTATAGCTATCATTAAAAGACCTCCTTTTGTATTCTTTTTTAATATAACACATGATTTTTTAGAATACAATAATTTGTCTTAAAAAGTATTGTTTTAATTGCAGAAATTATCGAAATACGATATAATCTTTTTGGGTGATGATATGAAAAAGAATTTATTATATATTTTTATTATAATTGTATTAATAATTATTTTAGTAATTGGTATTTTTACATTTTCCTCTTTAAATGTAGATACTAATAATATACAAAATACTACTAATATTATTGACGATAATTCTAAAATTATTGAAAATGAAATTGTTTTTCCAGATAGAATAGTTTATAAAGATGAAAATTATAAATATTTTGAATTTATTAAAGATACAAATGAATACAAATCTTTAATAAATGTATTAAAGATTTGTATTCAGTCATATACTACTGATGGAAAAGCTGTAACTTCTGATGAATTAAATAATATTCGCAATAGCTCATTTTTAGAATTTGATTATAATACTGCTAGCAAAAATTATTTAATCTCTTTTAGAGATAATAATTTAATAAGATTATTTAAAGATAGTGGGCAAATTTGTTCATCAAAATTAGAAAATACTGAATATCTAAAAAATATTTTAAATAATTTAACTAAAAATATGGCACCATATGATTTAGATTATAAAAATTTTCCATTAGCAGCTGTTATTTCATTGAATTCAATTAAAGAATATAATCGCTTTGAAAAAATTTATGAGAATGTTTATCAAGTCAAAATTTCTGATTATGATACATATAAAGATTTTGAAAATAAATATGATTTTAATATATCTAGCATTTCTGAAGAATCTTTTGGAAATAATATTGTAATTTTAACAATGTCTAATTTTAGAAATATAGATATAGAAGTAAATATAGGAAATATTAGATATACTTATTCTGGAACTTCTAATACCTATTCTCCTAATGTATTACTTGTAAGTAAAATTGCAAACTCAAACTGTATTTACAATACTAATTTAGAACTTCCAACAAATGAAGAATTGTTTTCTTATCATGACTCACAAGTTGAGAATTTAAATACAAGTATTTTTGAAACAGATTTCACGAAATTTTATAAAAATTATAAATCTTCTTCATCAAGAATCTCTAAATCAGAAGCTAAAGAAATTGCAGAAATCGGTTTTGATGAAGCTAGCAGAATTGTTGGTGAATATCCAAAAAGTTCTCAAACGTGCACACTAGAAGATGTTCATCCTAATAATTTTTTTACTAGAAAATATTATGAATATGATTTTTCTGATCCAACTACTGTTTCTGCTTATTGTTTTTCTAGAGAAGATGAATTAGGGAATGGTGTTACAATATATGTTGATAGTAAACTTGGCAAAATTATAGGTGGACGCGCATTTGGCGATTAGATCACTCTTCCCCCCTATTTTACTAGATTTTTTAAGCAAAAATTGATAAAACACTTGCGAAATTTAGCATTTCATGGTAGAATATTAAGCGCGTACATTAAGACAAAGATAAATCTTATGTCTTTAGTATAAATACATTAAATCACAAGGAGGTGTTTTTGAATGCCAAATATCAAATCAGCTAAAAAAAGAGTAGAAGTTATTAAAAAGAAAACTATGAGAAATAACAGCATCAGATCTGGATACAGAACAGCTGTAAAAAAAGTTGAAGCAGCTATAGATGCTAACAATATAGAAGAAGCTACAAAATTATTCTCTTTTGCTACAAAGAAATTAGATCAAGCTTGCGCAAAAGGTGTTATCGTTAAAAACACAGCAGCTAGAAAAAAATCTCAATTAGCAAAAAAATTAAATGCAGCTAAGGCTTAATCGCCAATAAAAATGAAAATTATGCATAGTTTTTGTTTAAGACCCTATTATCATAGGCGTCTTTTTTTATGTACAGAATTAATTATTGGCTCCTTAGATGCATTTTTCTTTTAACTACTAATTTTCTTTTATATATTTTTCTAATGCTATAGATAATTGGTCTGGACATGAAGTTCCTTTATATCCACATTTGATTCCCTTTAATTTTTCTATAACATCTTCTATTTTCATACCTTCAACAAGTTTAGCTATTCCTTTTATATTTCCGTCACAACCACCTACTATATTTAATGATTTTATAACTCCATTTTCTATTTCAAAAATCATTTCTCTTGAACAAACTCCTTCAGGTTTATATCTATATTCCATAATTTTACCTCCTAAAAATAATTTATTATATTTTATCAAATTTTTCTCTTTTTTCAATCTGTATTGCCAATTATTTCATTTGTTTTCGCTTATGTATTATGTTATTCTATATTTAGGTGATAATGATGAATTTAAAATTAGATAATCATACAAAAAAGATAATAAAATATGGTATAATATTTTCATTTTTAGTATTGATAAGCTCAATATTTGTTATTTTTTATTATGACATATTTTACCCTCATCCTTATTTATACAGTATAGGAATATTACTATTTCAAGCTGGTACTACATATTTATTTTCTTTCTTAGTTTGTGGATTTGCTTTTACAAAAATCAAACAAGATTTAGGACAATAGGGATTTGGGGACGGTCCTAAAATCCCTATGGCTAAAATTTTTAAAGTGGCTAAAACACAATGTTCTAGCCACTTTTTTTGTATTCGTATTTTTTTAACATAGGGATTTTAAAGCAAGATTTTATAATTATAACTATAAAATCTTGCTTTTTTCCCTTAAATAGGGAAAAAAGGACCGTCCCCTAATCCCTATTTAATTCTTCTTTTAACATTTTATTTAACATTTGTGGATTTGCCTTTCCTTTTGTAGCTTTCATCGCTTGTCCTACTAAAAATCCTATTGCTCTATCTTTTCCTGCTTTATAATCAGCTACAGAATTTGGATTTTCTTCTAAAACTCTTAATACAACTTCTCTTATTGCACCTTCGTCAGAAATTTGAATCCAACCTTTTTCTTTTATAATTTCTTCTGGTTCTTTTGGATTTTCGAATAATTCTTCAATTACTTTTTTACCAATGCTTGAACTTATAGTTTCTTTATCTATTAATTGTACTAGGTGACCTAAATGTTCAGCAGTAAATGGTATTTGATCTGCATCTAGTTCTTTTTCGTTTAAAATTCTAGAAATATCGGAAATTATCCAGTTATTAACTGCTTTTCTATTTCCACAAACTTCGCTTGCATTTTCAAATAAATCAGATAAATATTTAGAACTTGTTATAATATTTGCATCTTTTTCTGATAATTGATATTCGTTAATATATCTTTCTTTTCTGCTTTCTGGAAGTTCTGGTAAACTATTTTTAATATTTTCGATATATTCATCTGATAAATTAATTGCTACTAAATCAGG
>CALXPV010000022.1 GCA_944390295.1 uncultured Clostridia bacterium
ATTTTACATAAATGACCTTGACAGTATTGCATATTAAAGATAAAATTATATTGTGAGTAAAAATATATTAAAAATTGTTTATTGTGTAAGAGAAATTTTTAGATTTTTCTGAAGCAAAAAGTTAAGTTATTGTTAATGTGTTAAAAAAATAAATACATAGCAAAATAACTTCACTTATATATATATATTTACAACGTACATTGAAAATTTAATAGAAAGAGGTAGAGGGATTATGAATACATTAATCATTATCGCTTCTATTATAATCTCTGCTGTTATATTCTTTTTTGTGGGTGTAGCTTACAGAAAAAAAATAGCAGAATCTAAAATTCAAAGTGCAGAAGAAGAAGCAAAAAAAATTATAGAACTTGCTAACAAAGATGCTGAAAATAAGAAAAAAGAAGAAATATTTAAAGCAAAAGAAGAAATCATGAATGCAAGAAATGAATTGGATAAGGAGATTAAAGAAAGAAGAGGCGAAATACAAAACCAAGAAAAAAGATTGTTCCAAAGAGAAGAAAATATTGATAAGAAATCAGACAATTTGGAAAAGAAAGAAAAAGAAATCGAACTAAAAAGACAAGAATTAGAAACAGAAAAAGGAAATCTAGAAAAACTTATATCTATGCAAAGAGAAGAGCTAGAAAGAATTTCTGGATTAACTTCAGAACAAGCTAAAGATCAATTATTAAAAGAGCTTGATGAACAAATAACTAACGAAAAAGCTATTTTAATAAAAGAAAAGGAGCAAAGCTTTAAAGAAAAAGCAGACAAAATGGCAAAAGAAATAATTGGTTATTCAATCCAAAAATGTGCAGCAGACCATTCACAAGAAACTACTGTTTCAATAGTATCACTTCCAAATGATGATATGAAAGGTAGAATTATAGGAAGAGAAGGTAGAAATATTAAGGCTATAGAAACACTAACAGGTGTTGACTTAATTATTGATGATACTCCAGAAGCAGTTGTACTTTCAGGATTTGATCCACTAAGAAGGGAAGTTGCAAGAATTGCTCTTGAAAAATTAATTGATGATGGAAGAATACATCCATCAAAAATTGAAGAAATGGTAGAAAAAGCTAAAGAAGAATTAGCAGAAACTATTAAAGAAGAAGGAGAAAGAGCAACATTAGAAACAGGTGTTATGGGATTACATCCAGACTTGATAAAATTAATTGGAAAATTAAAATATAGAACAAGTTATGGACAAAATGTTCTAAATCACTCTATAGAAGTTTCAAACTTAGCAAGAATCATGGCAGAAGAATTAGGACTAGATCCAAAACTTGCAAGAAGAGCTGGTTTATTGCATGATATTGGAAAAGCCTTAGACCATGATATGGAAGGAACTCACGTTGAAATTGGTGTTGAAGTATTAAAGAAATACAAAGAAAATCCAGCAGTTATAAATGCTGTTGAAGCACACCATGGAGATGTAGAGCCACAAACAATAGAAGCTGTATTAGTACAAGCAGCAGACGCTATATCAGCATCAAGACCTGGTGCAAGAAGAGAAACTTTAGAAGCATATATTAAGAGATTACAGGAATTAGAATCTATTGCAGATTCATTTGATGGTGTAGATAAATCTTATGCAATCCAAGCTGGTAGGGAGATAAGAATTATTGTAAAACCAGATAAAATTTCTGATAGTCAAATGACTATACTAGGTAGAGAAATTGCAGAAAAAATTGAAAAAGAAATGGATTATCCAGGACAAATAAAAGTTAACCTAGTAAGGGAAACAAGAATAATAGATTATGCAAAATAGAAAAGGTAGCAGAAATGCTACCTTTTTTTGTACACGATTTTACAGAAAGGCCTAGAGGAAATATAAATTTAGTACCAATATTAAGGCTTTCCGATTTATTCAATAAAACTTGAAATAACACAAAACCTACTATATAATATAACAGGATTAGAAAGAAGGTAGATTATGAATATTTTAGCAATAGGAGATATTGTAGGTGAAACAGGAGTAAAAAAAGCTATAAAGGAATTACCAAAATTAAAAGAACAATATAATATAGATTTTTGCTTAATAAATGCAGAAAATTCAGCAGGTGGAATGGGAATTAATAAAAAAATATTTGATTTGTTAATAAAAGCTGGTGCTAATGTAATAACAATGGGGAACCATACATGGGGAAAAAAAGATATATTCTCTTTTATTGATGATAAAAAAATAGTAAGACCAGCTAATTATACAAAAGGATTACCAGGAAACGATTATAGTATTTTTAATGTAAATAATAAAAAAATTGCTGTTATAAATTTAATAGGAAGAACATCAATGGGGATATTATCAGAAAATCCATTTACAATAGCAGAAGAGTTATATAATAACTTAAAAAAAGAAGCAGACATCTTTATATTAGATTTTCATGCAGAAGCAACTGCAGAAAAAATAGCGATGGGATATTATCTAGATGGAAAATACAATATTGTATATGGAACACATACACATGTGCAAACAGCAGATGAAAAAATTCTAGAAAAAGGTACTGCATATATAACAGATATAGGAATGACAGGGCCTAAAAAATCTGTTATAGGTATGGATGTTGGTGTTTCATTTAAAAGATTTGTAACTTCACTTCCAGAAAGATATAAATTAGCAGATGGTGAATCTATGTTAAATGGTTGCGTATTTAAAATAAATGACGAAACAAATCGAGCAGAAGAAATAATTAGAATAAATACTAAATAAATGTCGAAATAAAGGGAAATACGCGATGCAAACCTCCTAAAAAATGGTAAAATATCTTTACATTATTTTCCAAATATAATATAAATATATCAGTCACAAGATGAACTAAAAAATAAATTATAGGAGGCAAAAAATGGAAGTTTTAAAAATCTCATCAAAATCAAATCCAAATTCTGTTGCAGGAGCAATAGCAGGATTAGTAAAGGAAAACAATAAGGCAGAAATGCAAGCAATAGGAGCAGGAGCATTAAATCAAGCTGTAAAAGCGGTAGCTATAGCAAGAGGATTTGTAGCTCCATCTGGAGTAGATTTAGTTTGTATACCAGCCTTTGCAGAAGTACAGGTAGAAGGAGAAGATAGAACTGGAATGAAATTGATTATAGAATCAAGAAAATAATAAATACTATATTTATATTAAAAGGGGGGCAGATGCTCTCCTTTTTGGGATATAAAATTATTTAAGTATCTTGAAAAAAAAACAAAAGTAATATATTATAAAACAAGAAAATTATTATTATAAATTGGAGAGAAAAATGAAATCAAATTATATTAAATATATATTTTTTATATTAGTAATAATTATTGTTGCTGTAGCAATATATGCAATTTATGAAGATGAAGCAAACAAAGCAAATAATCAAATAGATAAAAACGCAGAGCAAACTAGCCAAACAATTAAAGATATAAGATTAGCAGTTGTAAATTTTGATAATATAAATCCATTAATAAGTAAAAATAGAAGTGTGCAGGAAGTAACTAAATTAGTATTTGAACCATTATTACAACTAGATAAAAATTATAAATTACAACCTTGCCTTGCAAAAGAATGGGCAAAATCTGGAGATACATCATATATACTAAAATTAAGAACTGATGTAAAATGGCAAGATGGAAGTGCTTTTACTGCACAAGATGTAAAATACACAATAGAAACTTTAAAACAAATAGATTCTATATATAGTTATAATGTACAACATATAAGTAGTGTGGACATTATAGATAATTACAGTATAAGATTAAATTTAGATACAATTGTACCATTTTTTGAATATAATTTAATATTTCCTATAGTATCAATTAATTACTTTACAGGACAAGACATACAAAATACAGATAAAAACTTTACACCAATTGCAACAGGAATGTATCAAATTACAGCTAATCAAGACAATACAATAACATTAACTAAAAATCAGAATTGGTGGAATATATCACAAAAAGATGCAAAAATAGAAACAATAAATGTAAATAAATATTCTTCTATGGGTGAAGCATATAATGCATTTAAATTAGGAAATATAGATTTATTAACTACAGAAAATTTAAATGTCGAAGACAATATAGGAAAAATAGGGTATAACAAAAAAGAATATTATGGAAGAGAACACGATTTTATAGCTCTTAATTGTGATGATTCAATAATAGGAAAAGCAGAAGTAAGAAAAGCAATAGCATATGCAATTGATAAAAGTGGAATAGTATCAAGCGTGTATGGGGGAAAATACTATGTTGCTGATAATCCATTAGATTGTGGCAACTGGACTTTTGATACAGAAGGAAGTAGTATAGGATATAACCCAGATCAAGCTAAACAAGTTTTAATGGACGCAGGATGGAGTTATAAATATGGCTATTGGCAAAAGAAAGAAGATTATAAAACTATACGATTAACTGTTGATTTAACAGTTAATTCAGATAATAATAGTCAAGTAAAAGTTGCTGAAGAAATAGAAAAAAGCCTAGAAGACGTTGGTATAAAAATAAATATACAAAAACTAAATAATGATAGATATAAAAAAGCTCTTGAAAATAAAGATTATGGAATGATAATAACAGGAACTAATTCATCATTATCACCAAGTTTAGTAACATATTTTGGATCAGGCAATTTAGCAAATTACGAAAGTGAAGAGGTTAATAATATATTAACTGAATTACTAAGTACAACAGATGAAAATAAAATAAAAGAAGATACAAACAAACTAATAAATATATATAAAACAGAAGTACCATATATAAGTTTATATTTTAATAAAACAAATGTAATTTATAGCACAAGCTTAATTGGAGATATTTCACCAAATCAATATAATATTTTTTATGGAATAGAAAATTGGTACAGAAGATAATTTTATAAAATACATATGAAAAATAATAAAAAAACTATTGACAAAAAAAATAAATAAGATATAATAAAACAAACATATGTTCATAGGAGGAAAAACAATGAGTGAAGAAAACTTAGAAAGAAAAAAAGCACTAGAAATTGCAATGGGACAAATAGAAAAACAATTTGGAAAAGGTTCTTTAATGAAATTAGGAGAATTTAAAGCTATGGAAGTAGAAGCAATTCCAACAGGAGCTTTAAGTTTAGATATAGCACTAGGAATTGGTGGAGTACCTAGAGGAAGAATTATAGAAATATATGGTCCAGAATCATCTGGTAAAACAACACTTGCATTACATATAATTGCAGAAGCTCAAAAAATGAACGGGGAAGCAGCTTTTATAGATGCAGAACATGCTTTAGATCCAGTATATGCAAAACACTTAGGTGTAGATATAGATAATTTACTAGTATCACAACCAGATACAGGTGAACAAGCACTAGAAATTACAGAAGCACTAGTAAGAAGTGGTGCATTAGATGTTATTGTTGTAGACTCTGTTGCAGCATTAGTTCCAAAAGCAGAAATTGATGGAGATATGGGAGATTCTCATATGGGCTTGCAAGCAAGATTAATGTCACAAGCACTAAGAAAACTTGCTGGAGCTATAAATAAATCAAAAACAGTAATAATATTTATAAACCAATTAAGAGAAAAAATTGGAGTTATGTTTGGAAATCCAGAAACTACAACGGGTGGTAGAGCATTAAAATTTTATGCTTCTGTAAGAATGGACATAAGAAAAATAGAAAATATTAAACAAGATGGAGAAGTTACAGGTAGTAGAGTAAGGGTAAAAGTAGTTAAAAACAAAGTTGCTCCACCATTTAGAGAAGCAGAATTTGACGTAGTATATGGAAAAGGAATTTCAAAAGAAGGTAATATATTAGATATGGCAGTAAATCTAGATATTATTGAAAAAAGTGGTTCTTGGTTTAGTTATGATGGAAACAGAATAGGACAAGGAAGAGAAAATGTTAAAAAATATTTAAAAGAAAATCCAGAAATTATGGCAGATGTAGAGAAAAAGGTAAGAGAAAATTTTGAAAAAGCTTTTGAACAAAGTTTAGGTGAAGAAGAAAAAGAAGACGATGATGACGATGTTGTTGTACTTGTAGATAATAAAGAAAAAACATCTAAAAAGAAATAGAATTATGAGTTCCTATAAAAAAGCTGCTAACTAATGGTTAGTGGCTTTTATTAAATAAAGATACATACAAAATAAATGGGGGATAAAATGGAAAAAAATAAAAAAAGTAAGCCAGCAATTCTTATGCATAGTGTAATTGCTATTACATTAATGCTAAGTATAATTTGTTTTACATTATATTATTGTGATATTTATAAAAATAATGTAGTTTTATGGACAGGAATAACAGCATTTACAATAATGTATCATTTCTGGGTAAGAATTATAATGGGGAATTTTACAAAATTATTTAAAAAACATATAAATTATAAGCAATGGTTATTTAAAGAAAGAAAATTTGAAAAAAATTTATATAAAAAGTTAAAAGTAAAAGAATGGAAAGGAAATGCCTTAACATATAATCCGGAGACATTCTCGTTTAAAAAACACTCTTTAAAAGATATTGCAAATACAATGGCAAAATCAGAAGTAGACCATTGGATAAATGAGGCTATTTCTATTTCGACAATTTTCTTTTCACTTATATGGGGACAATTTTGGATTTTCTTTATAAGCGCAATTTTTGCAATGTTATTTGATAGTCAATTTATTATTATACAAAGATATAACAGACCAAGAATAGTAAAACTTATGGAGAAAAAACAACAAAAGGAAGCTAAAGAAACAATAAATATGGCATAAACATTGATATTTAAAAGCTATTATAGTAAAATGAAAAAAGTGGCTTCGCCAAATGTACAGATTGCTTCGCAATCGTACGAATATAAGAAACTTAAATTTATTGTATACGTAAAAATCTGATGATTTTTCTTATACAATAAACAAGGAAAAAGAAGGAAAAAATATGTATAGTATAGAGGAATTTGATAAACAAAAGACAAGAGTTTTAAAATATATAATGTATAAAAAAAGAACAGAAAGTGAAATAAGAACAAAATTTAAAAATGATATAGAAGAAAACTTATTAGAAGATATAATAGAATATTTAAAAGAAGCTAATTATATAAATGATAAAGAATATATAAAGAAAATAATGTATGAATTTATGAACTTAAAAACTATGTCAATAAAAGAAATAATATATAAACTATATAACAAGGGCTTACCAAGAAATATAGTAGAAGACTATGTAAGTGAAAACATAGATGAATTAGAAGAATTTGAAAGAAAATCAGCAGAAAAAATAATTAATAAGAAAATACACAATACAGATCCAGAAACAATCAAAAACTATTTATTAAGAAAAGGATACAAGATAGAAAACATAAAAATAGAGGAGTAAAAAATGCCAAATATGTTAATGTTAGAAACCAACAAATATGCAATAAAAATAGAGAATTTTGAAGGACCATTAGATTTGCTATGTCATTTAATAGATAAAAATAAAATGGATATATATGATATAAAAATACACCAAATAGCAGATCAATATATAGAATATCTAAATAAAATGGAAGAGATGAATCTAGATATAGCAAGTGAATTTTTGGTAATGGCATCAACACTTATATATTTAAAATCAAAAACATTACTTCCAAAACAAGATGATGAAGAAGAAAAAGAATTAACAGAAGAAGAGTTAATTCAAAGAATTATAGAATACAAAAAGTACAAAGAAATAATTAAAAAATTTAAGAAAAATTATGAAGAAAATGGGGATATGTATTTTGGTTCTAGAGAAGATATAGAATTACCAAAACAAAATATAGAAAAAGAATATGATAAAGAAGTAATTCCAACTTTATATAAAAATTTATTAAATAGATTAGAACAAAAAGTAAATAAGAATGCAGAAAATATTCAGAAAATAGCAATTACAGATACATATACAGTAACTAGTAAAGTAAAAGAAATGTTTAAAGTCTTAATAAAGAAAAACAAATTTGTATTTAATAAGTTGTTTTCAGTAAAAGAGCATAATAAACAAGAAGTTGTTACGGCATTTAGTGGTTTATTAGAAATGTCAAGAAGAAATAAAGTAAACACAATACAAGAAGAATTATTTGATGATATTGTAGTAGAGAAAAAGAAAAAAATAGTATAATTTTATAAAAAATGGAAAAAATACTAGCGAGGTGAAAAAAATGCTAGTATTTTTTTACGTGTGTTTAGGTTTAGGAATAATTTTATTAATACTAGCGTTAAGTACACTACAAATTCAATTTGATAATATAAAAATAGTAAATAATAAAATAATGGAAGGAAAAATAAAGCTTGTATTAAAATTCTTAAAGATATTTTCATATTTTGAATTGGACTTATTAGAAAGTAAGTTTTTCAAAAATAAAATGAAATTAGATAATATACAAAAAAATTTAACAAAAGAAAAAATGTCAAAATATAAGATTGAAACAAAGGAATTTTTAAATGTAACAGATGTTGAAGAATTATATATAAAAATAGACTTACAAGGAGAAAATATAATATTACTATCATTTGTAACAGTTATACTTTCAACAATATTATCAGTAATAATGGCGAAAAATAATTTAAGTAAAGAATTTGGAAAATATAAGGTTAATTTAAATTACAATTTAAAACATATGTATGAATTAAATATAAGTAGTGTATTTAATATAAAATTTATACATATTATAAGTATAATGTGTGAAAATTTACGAAAAAGGAGAGTAAAAGAAAATGCAAATAAATCCTATAGAAGGTCTTATGGACACAACTATGAATAGTATAAAAGATATGATTGATGTAAATACAATCGTAGGAAAGCCAATAGAAATAAATAATGGAGTGATTATTCCTTTATCAAAAGTAACATTTGGATTTGCATCAGGCGGAAGTGAATTTAATAGTGAAACTATTGATAACTACAACAGAAAAGAATCAGAAGAATCAATAGAATATAAATTACCTTTCGGAGGTGGAAGTGGTGCAGCTGTAAATATTAGCCCAATTGCATTTCTTGTTGTTCAAAAAGAAAGTGTAAAACTATTACCAATAGACCACTCATCTTCTGTAGATAAATTGTTAGATTATGTTCCAGATATTATGGAAAAAGCAAATAATCTAATAAATAAATGTTCTAAAACAGAAGAAAGCAAGAAAAAGAAGAAAAGCATAACTATTAAAAGACCATTTGAATATGAAAAAGAAATAACATCAGAAGAAATAGAAGATGATTAGAAAATTTCTAATCATCTTCTAGTATGCTCATTTGACAATATATTAAAATATGATAGAATTTCTGTAGAAATGAAAGAATAGGTGAAAGAATTGAATAATCAAGAATTAAAATATTTAGAATTACTTTCGGAAAAGTTTCCGACAATACAAGATGTATGTACAGAAATAATAAACTTAAAAGCAATACAAAATTTGCCTAAAAGTACAGAACATTTTTTAAGTGATTTGCATGGAGAATATGAATCATTTTTACATATATTAAAAAATGCATCAGGTGTTATAAAAACAAAAATTGATGAAATAT
This sequence comes from uncultured Clostridia bacterium, assembly GCA_944390295.1. Classification (GTDB taxonomy): domain Bacteria; phylum Bacillota; class Clostridia; order TANB77; family CAG-508; genus Merdicola. The sequence goes on from CALXPV010000022.1 coordinate 9,477, forward strand.
TTGAATATACTATGACAAATAGCCAAAGAAAAGAGTTTGCAACACTAGTATATTATCCAGAAGAAAAAATAAAATTATTAAAAGAGGAAAATAAAGATAATTTAAATGAATATTATAAGATAACTTTATTTAGATTAATAAAACTTTGTAAAGTAGTAGCATCAAAATATAGTAGATCAAAAGTAAGAAAGGCTATGCCAAAGGGATATGAATATATTATTGATGAATTATTACATGGAAGTTTAGAAGCTCAAGACAAAGAAACTTATTATCATCAAATAATAGATTCTATTATAAAACTTGGAAGAGCAGAAGCATTTATCATAGAAATATCAAAATTAATTCAACAATTAGCAATAGATCATCTTCATATTATAGGAGATATTTATGATAGAGGTCCAGGACCAGATATAATAATAGAAAAACTAATGAAATACCATTCTATTGATATAGAGTGGGGAAATCATGATATTGTTTGGATGGGAGCTGCCTGTGGAAATCCTGCATGTATAATGAATGTTATAAGAATTTCTGCAAGATATGGAAATTTATTTACACTAGAAGAGGGATATGGAATAAATATAAGAACTATGACAGAGTTTGCAAAAGAAACATATAAAGAAAATGTTCCAGAGATATTCCATTCGCATACAGAAGAATTTGAGAAAGATTTAGACATAGAGTTAATGGGAAAAATGGAAAAAGCAGCTGCTATAATGCAATTTAAACTAGAGGCAGAAATTATAAAAAGACATCCAGAATATGAAATGAATGATAGATTATTACTAGACAAGATAGACTATGAAAATGGGACAATAGAGATAAATGGATATAAATATAATTTAAAAGATAGTAATTTTCCAACTATAAATCCAGAAGCTCCATTTGAGCTATCTGAGAAAGAAAAAGAAGTAATAGAAAAATTAATAAGAAGTTTTAGAAATAGCGAAAAATTACAAAAACATATAAACTTTTTATATAATAAAGGAAGTATTTATAAAATATATAACCAAAATCTATTAATTCATGGATGTATACCAATGACAGAAGATGGAGAATTGGTTGTTGCCAACTTTAATGGAGAGAGGCTAAAAGGAAAAGAATATTTAAATTATATAGACGATATTGCAAGAAGAGCTTTTTATAATCAAGAAGAAGCTGATATAGATTTTATGTGGTATTTATGGTGTGGAAAACATTCACCAATATTTTGTAAAGATGCAATGAAAACATTCGAAAGATATTTTTTAGATGATAAAAATTTAAAGAAAGAAATAAAAAATCCATTTTATTCATTTGCACAAGATGAAGAAGTATGTAAAAAGATTTTAAGAGAATTTGATATTAATGAAGAAGAAGGAAGAATAATTGGAGGACATATGCCTGTAAAATTAAAAGATGGGGAAAGTCCAATAAAGGCAAATGGAAAATTGCTAATAATAGATGGCGGTTTATCTAAACCATACCAAAAAACAACAGGAATTGCTGGATATACATTAATATACAATTCTTATGGATTAGTATTAGCTGCACATGAACCATTTACATCTACAGAAGATGCAATAAAAAATGAAACAGATTTACATTCTAGTAAACAAATCGTTGAAAAAGTAGAGAGAAAGAAAATTTTAGATACAGATATAGGAAAAGAACTAGAAGAACAAATTCAAGATTTAAATAAATTATTAGATGCATATAAGACAGGACAGATAAAACAAGCAAATTAATGACAAAGGAGATAACTAGTAATACTAATTATCTCCTTTTTTGACTATTAATACATATTAAGCCATCTATTAAAAATATGTTTAGTCATATTAAAAAAGTCTATTTTATCTACATCTTCATTAGCAATAACATCAATAGTAGAAATTGTTTCATCATTTAAAGTATATACAACTTCACCTAATTTATCTCCTTTTTTTATAGGCGCTGAAACAGTATCAGGAACATTTATATTTTGAACAATATTTGTATCAGCTCCTTTTGGCAATAAAGTTCCAGAATCATACTCTAATACAGCAGAAACAGAAGAGGATACACCTTTAGAAACTGAAACATCTTTTACAACATCATTTGCTTTACCTAATACTTTATAATTATAATTTGCAAAACCGTAATCTAACAATTTAGTTGCTTCGGCAAATCTGTCTTTAGTTGTTGGAGCCTTCATTATAACAGCAATTAAAGATAAATCATCACGAGTTGCAGAAGCAGATAGATTATATAGTGCAAGAGAGGTAGAGCCAGTTTTTAAACCGGTGGCACCTTTATAGTTTCTAACTAATTTATTTGTATTAACTAATTCAGACTTCCCATCACGTAAGGAATCCATATAAATTGTGGTATATTTTGTTATATCGGGATGTTTTTCTAATAGTTCACGAGACATAAGTGCAATATCATAGCTAGAAGATACATGCCCGTCTTCGTCAATACCATGACAGTTTTTAAAAGTGGTATCATTCATTCCAAGTTCTTTAGCCTTTGCATTCATTTGATTTACAAAATTTTCTTCCGAACCAGCTAGATATTCGGCCATAGCTACAGTGCAGTCGTTTGCAGATACTACACAGATAGCTTTTAGCATTTCATCTACACTTAAAGTTTCTTTTGTATCAAGCCAAATTTGTGAACCACCCATAGAACTTGCATTTTCACTACAAGGGATTTGATCTGTATAGTTTAATTTTCCAGAATCAATTGCTTCCATAATTAGCAAAATAGTCATTATTTTGGTAACACTTGCAGGACGTAATTTTTCATGAGAATTATGGTCATATAGAACTTTTCCAGAAGATTGCTCAATTAGTATTGCACTTCCACATGTAAGATTTAAACTATTTTCATTTGATACAGTTTTAGTTTCTGCCGAAGTTTCTAGAAGCGTTTCTGGTGATGACCAAATATAAGAATAGTCTGTATATGCAAAACTTGATATTGGAGTAATAATTAAACTAAAAATAATTACAGAAATAAAAAGTTTTTTTATCAATCTTTTTATTTTTACCATCTCCTTTTAAAAATATATACTTTAATTATATTCAGTAAAAGGAATTATATGAGACTAAATTTTTACTAATGTTACTACAACATACTTCTTAGAAGCTTGTACTAAAATTTTTATGGGATAATCATTTTCATTTTTAAATTTAAAATCCACACTACCATATGCAACAGCAGCATCTTTATTTTCTGCAACATATGGAACTTTATTACTATGCTCATGTCTTTCTACAACTTTTAAGGAAGGAACTTTTAAAACAGCATTATATAGAGTAGAACTTACTTGACAATTTCCACCGCCATATCCTTTTATTTTATTACCATTACTATCAAAAATATCTGCTTTTTCATATCCTTTTGATTCTGTAGAAGGACCAACAGTTTTGGTAAAAGAAAATGTTTCATTAGGCTCTACGACTGTTCCATTTAAAGTGTTTGAAGTGATTTCAAGATTTTTTTGCCTATTTTTATCCCTTGAATATATCCTAGTAGAAAACTTGGAAATTACAGTTTCGCTATTGTGTGAAGTCGTATTTGTAGTATTTGTTACTACATTAGTCGTAGGAGTGTTTATAGTGTTATTAGATACTGTATTGTTTTGATTATTAACAGTAATGTCTAATGTAGTTTTATTTACTTCTATAGAATTTACTTCTGTAGTGTCTTCTTTTTTTTCACAACCAGAAAAACATATTAAAGCTAATAGGGCAATAGATATTAATTTTAAATTATACTTAAAAATTTTTTGACTTTTTTTCACGTTTATCACCTTTATGTATTTTTTCCTAAAAAGTACAAAAAAATACATAATTTAAATTATATAGATAAAAATTAAATATAGGAAAGAGTAAAAATATTGACAAATAAGCAAAATATAGTATAATAGAAATATGAGTTCGAGAAAGGAGATGCTTTTATGTTAGCTAAATATTGGAAAAGAATTGGTGTAATAATACTAATAATTGCATGTTTATTTAATATAACAATAAAATTAGTTAATAAAACATCTTTAAAAGAAGAACTAGAAACATCAGGACAATATATACTAGATAAAGAAAATAGAAATGAAATAAATTAAAAATGGGTATTGAAAAAAAACACATTATGTGTTATGATAATATACAGCATTTTACGAAAAAAAGGAAGAGGTGAACATAGATGAAAGAAGGAATACATCCAAAATATACAGCAGCAACAATTACATGTGCTTGCGGAAATGTAATTGAAACAAATTCAACTAAAGAATCTATAAAAGTTGATGTTTGCTCAAAATGTCATCCATTCTGGACAGGTAACTTAAGAAAAGATACAACAGGTGGTAGAGCAGATAAATTTAAGAAAAAATATGGAATTCAATAATATATGTAAGAAAATTATAAATCGTTATAATTTTCTTTTTTCATATAGTAGTAAATTTCTCCTGGGAGGAGAAATTTATGTACTAGATGATTATGGCGAATGCTAGATTTTCTAACATTTTTCAATGAGTAGAAAATTTTGCATTCGCTTTTTCATGTGCGGACTTGAAGATACTTCAAATCCGTCTTTTAGTGTATATTGAAGATAAAACCTACTTGAAAAAATACTAAAAATAATATAGAATATAGTGGCAATAGGAGGAGAAAACGTGGAAAAAGTAAAAGAGCAAAGAAAATATATAGACGAAATTAAAGAATTAAATAAAAGTAATAAAAATTTAAAATATTGTATTTTAACAATGGGATGTCAATTAAATGAAAATGATTCTGAAAAATTATGTGGAATGTTAGAAGAAATGGGATATACTAAAACAGAAAATTTTGAAGAATCAGATATAGCTTTATTTAATACATGTTGTGTAAGAGAGAACGCAGAAGATAAATTATTTGGAAAATTAGGAGAATTAAAAAGAATAAAAGAAGCCAATGGAACAATTATAGCCATTGGTGGTTGTATGATGCAAGAAAAACATATTACAGATAAAATAAAGCAAAGTTATCCATTTGTAGATGTAATATTTGGAACACATACATTATATAGATTTCCAGAGGATTTATTTAAGGCATTAAAAACAAGAGAAAAAGTAAAAGATGTTATAGATATAGATGGCGAAATTTTTGAAGGATTACCAATAAAAAGAGATAGCAATATAAAAGCTTCTGTAACAATTATGAACGGATGTAACAATTTTTGTACATATTGTATAGTTCCATATGTGCGTGGAAGAGAAAGAAGCAGAATGCCAAGAGATATAATAAATGAAGTAAAAGAACTTGCAAAAGAAGGATATAAAGAAATTACTTTATTAGGTCAAAATGTTAATTCATATTTAAGAGTAGAAAAAGAAAAAAATATAGAATTTGAAGAATATGAAGGAGTAAATTCTTTTGCAACATTATTAAGAGCAATAAATAAAATAGATGGAATTGAAAGAATTAGATTTGTTTCACCACATCCAAAAGATTTTACAGATGATGTTATAGAAGCAATAGCTGATTGTGATAAAGTATGTAAATTAATTCATTTACCATTACAATCTGGAAATACTAAGGTATTAAAAGAAATGAACAGAAAGTACAGTAAAGAACGATATTTAAATTTAGTAGATAAAATGAAGAATAGAATACCAAACTTAACATTATCTACAGATATTATAGTAGGATTTCCAGGGGAAACAGATGAAGAGTTTGAAGATACATTAGATGTAGTAAGAAAAGTAAAATTTGAACAAGTATATATGTTCATATATTCAAGAAGAGTTGGAACTCCAGGAGATAAAATGCCAAACCAAGTTCCAGAAGAAATAAAACACAAAAGATTTGATAGACTAAAAGAATTAGTAGAAAGTCAAATTGAAGAAAATAACCAAAAATATGTTGGAACAACTCAAAAAGTTTTAGTAGAAGGAACAAGTAAAAACAATCCAAATATGCTAACAGGAAGAACTGATAGTAATAAAGTTGTTATATTTGAAGGAGATAAAGATTTAATAAATAAAATAATAGATTTAAATATTGTTTCTGAACATATGTGGTATTTAAAAGGATGTATAATTGGAGGTTAAAATGGGAGATAATTTTGAAAGAATGTTTCTTACAGTTCTAAACGGAAAATCAGTAAGAGAATGTGAAAAAGAATATGGGATTGATAGAAAAACATTTGCAAAAAAGTGTAAAGAAAGATTTCCAGAAGATTCAGAACAAATGAGAAAATTACGAAAAGTATTATCACATAATAGAACTAACATACAAAAAAAGGATGTTGATGAAGAAAGATTAGGAAGAATAGTAAAAAATCTTTTAGAAGGAAAAATAAAAACTTTAAATGAGGCAAAAGAGTTATATGTGAAAACAGGAGAAGATATTGATTCGCAGACATTTAAAGAAAAAATTGTAGATTATATAAATTCTTCTGCTGATGATGAATTAAAAAGAGAATATATAGAATATGAAGCAAGAAGACATCCGGATTATTCACACATAAATTTTAAAGCTTTAATTATAGAAATGATTAAAGATGAAGCAAGTCAAACAGAAATGGCAGCAAGATATGGAATACCACCAAGAACAATAAGTAGAGAACTAGCTAAACTTGAGAATGATGAAGAATATAAGACAATATATGCAACTGCAAAAGAATTAGCAAGAAGAAAAATGCAAAAAGGTCAAAAAGAAGATTCTTTATATCAACCATTAGAAAGAATTCTTATACAAGATATGTTAGAAAATTATGATGAAGGAGAAGTAATAATAAGCAATCCTAAAACAGAAGCTCAGAAAAAATATGAAAAAGCTAAAAGTTTAGTAGAGCAAGTAGATGCACTAGGTACAACTCAAAAAAATGCAGCAAAAGAATTAGGGGTATCTATTAGTACAATAAAAAGAGCTTATAAGACAATAGAAGCGTATGAAAAATTAACAGGAAAAGAAGAAAAAGACGATGAACCAAGAAATTAGAAAGGTGTATTATGGAAGTAGGAGAATATTATAAACATTTTAAAGGTAAAAATATATACAAAATTTTAGCAACAAATGTAACATATACAGGAGAGTCTGCTGGAGTGGAATTAAAAGATTTAGTAGTATATCAAAATATAATTGACAAAAAGATATTTGTAAGAGAATATACAGAGCTAACAGAAGAACTTAGCAAAGAAAAACAAGAACAATATGGTAGAAAATATAGAATAGAGAAACTAAATGAAGATGAATTAGAAGAATTAGGACTAAAATAGAAAGGTAAGGAATATACAAATGGCAGAATATTCACCAATGATGCAAAGATATCTTGAAACAAAAGAAGAATATAAAGATTGTATCCTTTTTTATAGATTAGGAGATTTTTATGAAATGTTCTTTGATGATGCTATAACAGTATCAAGAGAACTAGAATTAACATTAACAGGAAAAGATTGTGGACAAGCAGAAAGAGCTCCAATGTGTGGAGTTCCACATCATGCTGCTGAAATTTATGTATCAAAGTTAATAGCAAAAGGATATAAAGTTGCAATATGTGAACAATTAGAAGATCCTAAAACTGCGAAAGGAATTGTAAAAAGAGGAGTTATACGTGTTGTTACACCTGGTACAGTAATAGAATCTAATATGCTAGAAGAAAAGAAAAATAATTATATAATGTCTATAGTAAAAAAAGGAATTTACTATGGTATTGCAGTATGTGATGTAACTACAGGAGATTTTTATAGCACAGAAATAAAAGAAAATAATAATTTTCCATTAGTATTAGACGAGATTGCAAGATATTCACCAGCAGAGTTAGTTGTAAATAGTATGATGTATGACAGCACAGAAGAAATTAATAAAATAAAAGAAAGATTTGAAATTTATTTTACTAGATTTAATGATAAATTCTTCTCAGAAGATGTTAATACAATAGTAGAGAATTATAACTTAATAGATACTGATGAAAAAGCAATAAAAGATATGGATAAAAGACTTTTTTCTGTTGCAAGTATAAATGCTTTAGTAGAATATTTAAAACAAACACAAAAAACAAGTTTAGAACATATTAATAAAATAATTATATATAATACAACAAGATATATGTCATTAGATATAAATGCAAGAAGAAATTTAGAATTAACAGAAAAAATGAGAGACAAAAGTAAAAAAGGAACACTTTTATGGGTATTAGATAAAACTTCTACTTCAATGGGAGGAAGACATTTAAGAAGATGGATAAATGATCCATTAATAGATGTTAATGAAATAAATAAAAGATTAAATGCAGTAAAAGAACTAAAAGATAATGTAATACTTAGAGGAGATATTATAGAAAGCCTAAAAAAGGTTTATGATATCGAAAGATTAGCAGGAAAAATATCTTATGGTAATGCAAATGGTAGAGATATGATATCTTTAAAAAATTCTTTATCAAAATTACCAGAGGTAAAAGCAGTATTACAAAATACGACTTCAAACATGCTACAAGAATTATATAATAATTTAGATGAGCTTAAAGATATTTATGAATTAATAGAAAGATCAATAGTAGAAGATCCACCAATGACAGTTAAAGAAGGTGGTCTAATAAAACTTGGGTATAACGAAGAAATTGATAAATTGAAAAAAGCTACAACTGAAGGAAAAAATTGGTTAATACAATTAGAAGCAACAGAAAAAGAACAAACAGGAATAAAGAACTTAAAAGTCGGATTTAATAAAGTTTTTGGATACTATATAGAAGTAACTAAATCAAACTTAAGCCAAGTTCCAGAAAGATATATAAGAAAGCAAACATTAACAAATTGCGAAAGATATATAACAGAAGAATTAAAAGAACTAGAAAACCAAATTTTAGGTGCAGAGGATAAAGTTATTAATTTAGAATATGAAGCATTTACAGAAATAAGACAAGAAATTGCAAAAAATGTAAGAAGACTTCAAAAATCAGCAATGATAATTGCAACATTAGATGTATTAGCTTCATTTGCAACAGTAGCAGAAGATATGAACTATTGTATGCCAATAGTAGATAATGGTGGAAAAATAGAAATAAAAGAAGGAAGACATCCAGTAATCGAAAAAATGCTTCCTACAGGAAGTTTTATTGATAATGATACATATATGGATAATGATGAAAATAGACTTTCAATTATAACTGGACCTAATATGGCTGGTAAATCTACATATATGAGACAAGTTGCATTAATTACATTAATGGCACAAATAGGAAGTTTTGTTCCAGCTACAGAGGCACATATCGGTGTTGTAGATAAAATCTTTACAAGAGTTGGTGCATCAGATGATTTAAGTATGGGACAAAGTACCTTCATGGTCGAAATGATGGAAGTTGCAGATATATTAAAAGAAGCAACTAAAAATAGTTTAGTAATATTAGACGAAATAGGAAGAGGAACATCAACATATGATGGTTTATCAATTGCATGGGCAGTTGCTGAATATATTTCTGATAAAACCAAATGTGGTGCTAAGACATTATTTGCAACACATTATCATGAACTAATAGAATTAGAAGATAAATTAGAAGGCGTAAAAAATTATTCAATAGCTGTTAAAGAAAAAGGTGAAGATGTAATCTTCTTAAGAAAGATAGTAAGAGGTGGAACTGACGAAAGCTATGGTGTACATGTTGCAAGGCTTGCAGGTGTTCCAAAAGAAGTATTAAAAAGAGCAAATGAAATATTAAGAAGCTTAGAAAGAAAAAGTATTTTAGGTAGTAAAAAGATGGAAAAGGAAAATAAACAAGTTCAAGCAGGACAACTTGATTTATATAATTACAAATTAGCAGAGATTGCACAAGAACTAGATAAGATTGACTTAAATACTTTAACACCTATAGATGCTTTAAATACATTAATGAAAATAAAAGAAAAAATGAAATAATTTTACTATTAAAGGATGCACAATTTAAAGTGCATCTTTTATAGAATAGTTATCACGAAACGAGAATTGTCCAAATAGGAGGAAAAATGTACGAAAACTTTAATAGAGAAGAGAGATTAATAGGAAAAGAAAATTTAGAAAAACTAAGTAAGTCTAAAGTTGCTGTATTTGGAATTGGTGGAGTAGGTTCTTTTGTAGTAGAAGGATTAGCAAGAGCAGGTGTTGGAAATCTTTTATTAGTAGATAATGACACAATAGATATTACAAATATAAATAGGCAAATACATGCAAATGTTAATACTGTTGGGAAAAATAAAGTAGATGTAATGAAAGAAAGGATTTTAAGTATAAATCCAGAAGCAAAAGTAGAAACATCTACAGAATTTTTTATGCCAGGAAGTAAATTAATAGACAATTCGTTAGATTATATAGTAGATGCGATAGATACAGTAACTGGGAAAATAGAATTAGTATGTAAAGCAAATGAATTTAATATTCCAATAATTTCTGCAATGGGAACAGGAAATAAATTAGATCCAACAAAATTTGAAGTAGCAGATATTTATAAGACTTCTGTTTGTCCACTTGCGAAAGTGATGAGAAAAGAATTACGCACACGAGGAATATCAAAATTAAAAGTAGTATATTCGAAAGAAGAACCAATAAAGCCAAAAGATGGGGATTATAAAACTCCTGCAAGTATATCTTTTGTACCTTCTGTTGCAGGCTTAATTATAGCTGGAGAAGTAATAAAAGACATTATAAATGTTGAGAAAAATGCATAAAAATGGTATAATTAAGGTTGAATAAAATTCAAGGAGGTAGAAAAAATGGATAAAGCAAACAAAGATCCGCAAATTGCGGACGCGGAAATGTATCCAGTAGCAGGAAACACCGGAGTTTTTCGGAAAGGAAAACCGAAACTAAAAAAATTCCGTCAGAAGCGGACATTAATATTGCTGATAGGTTTGTCAGATAATAAGAAGATCCGCAAATTCGTTCAGAAAAATGAGAATGTAAGAAGAATTACATACTCAGATATAATGAACGAACTGGAGGAAAAACCATGGAATTGGAATGAACTCCAGATGGAGGTAAATAATGAATTCTACAACCGTGTAAAGAAAGCCTTGAAAAAGGGAACTGCGGTGGTAGAACGATACTTCATGACACTGGACTCTAGACTGGGATTCCTCGAGGTGTCAATGGAGAAAGACCTTGCACAAAAAACAATTTTAATTGTTTCTAAGGCTGAAATAAAGAAAAATAAAGAGCTGAAGAAACAATTGAAAAACAAAACACTCCTTAAAGGAGTGGATGAAGTTTACCTGCTATAAAAAAGTTTGGCGACGTACGTTGTACGTCGCTAAAACTTTGTAAATTTGCTAGACAGTATTGAAAATTTGTAGTATAAAATATTTATAAAAATTCAAAGGAGAAATTATGGAAAAGATAGGAATAGGAGTAGGAATAATAATAAAAAATAAAGAAAATAAAATATTAATGTTACTAAGAAATGATGATGCAAAAAAAGCAGATTCAGATATGAGATTAGAAGGTACATGGACTCTTCCAAGTGGTAAAGTTAAATTTGGAGAAACAATAGAAGAAGCAGGAATTAGAAAAACAAAGCAAGAATGTAATTTAGATGTTAGCAAAATAAAAGTAATTAGTGTGCAAAATGATGTAAATAAGTATGCACAATATGCGACATTTGGTTTAATCGCAGAAGAATATTCAGGAGATATAAAACTGCCGAAAACAGATGAACTTATAAAATATGATTGGTTTGCAATAAATGATTTACCAGGGAATACTTGTTTACCAACAAAAAGAATACTAGAAAAATATTTAAACAAAATATTTTATAATGGATA
>CALXPV010000023.1 GCA_944390295.1 uncultured Clostridia bacterium
TATATTAATTCCACCATCTGCTTCTATATATGTATCTAAATTCTTTTCCCTGATATATTCTTTTAATATTTTTATTTTTCTAATTGTTTCTGTAATTATAGTTTGTCCACCTTTTCCTGGTTCTACTGTCATTACTAAAACTAAGTTTAAATATGGTAAAAATTCATAAATATCTTTTATACTTGTTTCTGGTTTTATAGCCATTCCAACTTGGCAATTATTATCTCTTATTTGTTTTATAATATCACATATTTTCTCTTTATCCTTTACAGCTTCATAGTGAAAAGTAATAATATTAGGCTCTAGTGTAGTATATAGTTTTACATATGTTTCTACATCTTCTACCATTAAATGTACATCTAATGGCAAAGTAGTTATTTGTTTTAATATGTTTGAATATTTATTCATTTTATCTACAGTATTGTTTTGTACAAATTTTCCGTCCATAACATCTATATGAAAATAATTAATTTTTGCAACTTCTAAATTATAAAAAGTTTTTGTGCTTTCTTCCTCTTCTATATTTAATACTGATGCTGATATTTCTACCATTTGTGTTCCTCCTTATCTTTTAATACTTCATATATTTTTATAAAATTTTGATATCTATTTTCTGATATTTTTCCATCTTGCACAGCTTTTTTTATTCCACAATTTTCTTCTTTTATATGACCACAACCTATATATTCGCATTCATTAATATGTTCTTTAAACTCTTTAAAATATTCTGCAAGTTCATTTGATTTTATTTCTGTAATATCAAATGTAGAAAATCCGTGGTGTATCGGCAATATATTCATTTTCATTAATCTTATATAAAGATATATTTGTTGTCGTATTTTTACCTCTTTTATTTTTATCGCTTATTAATCCTTCTTTTGTCTTTTCTTCATTAAATATATCATTTAATAATGTGGATTTTCCTACTCCGGAATTACCTGAAAATACACTAATATTGTTTTCTAATATATTCTTTAATTCCTCTATTCCTTCTTTTTCCTTTGCATTTGTTTCTATTATTCTATATCCTACATTTTTATAAATCTCTTTTATTTCGTTTACTTTTTTCTCGTCTAAATCGATCTTATTTATTACAATTATTGATTTTATACCAATATATTCTGCATATGCTAATTGTTTGTCTAGCATCAACAAATCTGGCTTTGGATTTTTAGCAGATATTACACATATCATTTGAGTTATATTTGAAACTTTTGGTCTTTTTATATATGTAGTTCTTGGTAATATTTCTTCTATAATTTTTTCTTCTTTATTAAATATAACTTCATCTCCTACAGTTGGACCAATATCTTCTAATTTTAATTTTCCTCTAGCATTACATTCATATATTTGCCTCTCTGTTTCTACATAATATAAATTTGATATATTACTTATTATTTTTCCTTGCATACTTCCTCCCTATTATTTCTTATTGCTATATGTGTAGATATAATTAGTATAATATTTTGAATAGCTCCTGCTACTGCAAATGTACTAATACTATATATAAGCCATAAATACATATTTATTAATCCTGTTTTTCGTATGATATTTTCATTTCCATTCCAAATACCTATAACATATATAATTGATGCTATTATTGGTAAAATTGAAAAGATTGAATTATATGTTATAATTCCCATAACTATATATAATATTATGAATATTGCTAATATTATATTTTCGTTCTTATCCCTTTTCTTTAATGCTATTATATTTCTTATAATAGAAATAATTATTGTTATACATCCTGTATATGCTTGCAAAAACATATATTGAATCAAGCTAAGACTATTTGATATTATTAATAGTTTTAATATATCTTTTTTCTCTTTTTTATGATAAGCAACAGCTGAATATATTAAACCTATAATTCCAAAAATATTTCCTATTATTATATATTCCAATTTATACCTCTATTTTATTTTTTTGTACATTATAACATATTCATTTCTTTTGGACAAATCTCAGTTATTTTATATAGTTATTCTAATATTTAAATAAGTAAAAACTATGGAAACAGCACATGCCACTTCCATAGTTTTTTGTTTCTTTTTAAATTTTGTTACTTTTTACTTTCTTCAAGAATCTTTGCCTTTTCCTCATCAGAAAGGCTGTTCCATTCCTCCTCTGCTTTTTCTGGATCAACTTCTGTGATATTGTTTGTTTCATCATCAGAAATCGATTCCGTACTTTGTTCGTCTTTTTTCTGCTGGTCCTCAGACTTTTCCTGCGTAAAGTCTAAGTTGTCGAATTTTGAAACATCCACTGTACCATTTTTATCATCTATAAATGATATTTTTACAGTATCTCCTTCCCTTGTTATAGGAAGCTCATCTGATAGAGCACCATTTGCTACATAGAGCTTGGTTCTATCATCATTTATAATAATGTAATATGTGGTGTCTCCACCTGTAATATTTGCAGAAATTCTCGTTATCTTTCCTTCTACATTGTACAAATAACTTTCATCACTGCCTATTACATTATCGTTTCCAGCATTAAGCATAGCACTAATGTACTCTTTTTGTACCTGGTCTATGCTCTCACCGGTTGCAACTATAGCATAATTTTCTATGTTTACCATAGCATATGCTTTAATCAGGCCCGCCTTGTCCTTTAATGTCATGAAATACGTAGGTATTCCTTGAACATTAATTGGCACAGGTAAAGTTGCATTATATCCTTTTTCTTGAACCTTTCCTTCGGCACTTCCTTGTGCTGCTTCTTCGGTTGCCCCCTCCATGGCGAAATATTTTGCCTCTTTAGTACGGGTATTTACCATCATAAATCCCGTAGTTGCGTCATCGTTTCCGGCTGATGTCATCCCTGTATAATAATAACAGTCGCCATTATTATACACAGTTAACATGCCGTCTGTTTTCTTGATGACTCCGTTCTTTCCGAATATGGAATTCATGAATCCTTTTTCATATTTTCCATAATCGTCAATTTGCCCCGATACCAAATAATCAGGCTGGATTTTATCAATCCATTCAGGAGCTTCATCCTTGGAGTACCATTTGCATTCACCAGTTTGTGGATCACAAACTACAACTCCTGTTGCTTCAGGATAGTTCCATATACCTGTGTTTTTGTATGTGGTCACAGTCCAATATGGTCTTCCTCCTTCGTCTAATTCGAATGTCATATCTGATAACCCATTTGTTCTATATCCGCAATTACGTATATGCCTAAACAGATTGTCTCCGAACCATCCTGATTCTAAGTATTGTAGTTTAAGCTCTTTTCCGTCCAGTTCTTGTACAAGTTCTACATCGTCAGGATCAGAAGCAGAAACTTTTACATATCCCGGAGTGGTTTTGTTTGAAAACCACTTCATAAACCCTTCATGGTCTAACGGTGCTACAAATACAAGTTCACCGTTCACCTGTTGCAGAGTAAAACTGCCTACATCCACCTGTGAACCTAAGCCTCTTTCTGCACCAAGCTTTTTATTAGCTTGTTTCAGAGCTAGGTCTGCATCTACAGTTGGTATCTGCGTATTATCAATTGGAAGTATGACATCTTTAAATGATGTTTCTTCTACTTCTCCGATACGTGAATACGCCTTAGACGCATTAAAAATGTCAGATCCTGCAATTTTTCCAACGCATATTACTGCGATTATAATACCTATTGCAGTACCTATTATTTTTCTCTGCTTCCGTTTCACAACTGCCATGATAATCATCAGTTCTACGATAATTAGTACCGCCCATGCAATTGCACCATCAAAGTAAAACGGTGACAAATTAAACATAGTAAAGTAGTAAACTACCGCAAAAACTACTACAGGAATTAGCATCAACCAAAGTTTCTTTTTGTTCATAATTTTTTGCCCTCTTCTTTCTTTTTTTTCGCTTTGTTACAGTCGGATTACATTAATTCTTTGAAAATAAAAAGCCTCCCTTCTTATAGTTACTGTACCATAAGATTTTTTACAGTACGTAGACATAATTATAACACAATTTTCCAAGTTTGTCATTATGTTAATTTTTATAAATGTTATTCTTGTAGTGTAGGAAAAATGATTTTTCCTACACCATGAAAAAAAGCAGATGGCATGCATCTGCTTTTTATTTATTTTACTATCTAAAAGTATATTTTGATTCAGTATTAAAATTAAATTTTGTTGATCTTGTATACTCTTTTCCATTTTCATCTGTTAGAATTACTTCAACTGTTTTAGATCCTTTTCCACTTACATCTGCTTCAACAGTTGCTGTGTTCATATCTACACCTGGTTGAGAAAATGCTGTATTTCCATCAACTTTTATTACTATATCAACTTTTCTAGATGTGCTACCTGTAGAATTTCCTGATTCTTCATCATAACCACCTGTAATAGATTTTACATTAATTATGAAATTAGCTGTTTTTGTTTCTGATATTTTGTTTACTGTAATAGTAATTGTTGTTCCTTCTTCAACTTCTGTTCCTGCATCTTGACTTTGTCTTAAAACAACTCCATCATTTTTAGATTCATCTTCATCAGTAACAACATTTACTTCCAAATTAGCAGCTGATAATAAATCTTTTGCTTCTTGCTCTGTTTTACCAATTAGACTTGGAACTTTTACTTTTACAATTCCAGAACCTTTACTTACAACTATTTTAATAACAGTTCCAGCATCTACTTCTGTATCTGGTTCAACTTCTTGGCTAATTACTATTCCAGCTTCTACTTCTTCATCATTTTCTTCTGTTACTTCTGCTTTTAGTTTTGCCTCTTCTAGCGCTTGTTCAGCTTCTTCTCTAGTCATTCCTTCTACTTTAGGAACTGTAGTTTTTTCTGTTCCTTTACTTATAATAACTTTAATTTCACTTTTTTCTTTTACCATATAGTCTTCTTGGTATGTAGGATCTTGTGAAATAATTTTTCCTGCTTCTACTTCTGGACTATATTCTTCTGATTCAACAACTAGTTTTAAATTTAGTTCTTCTGCTGTTTGCTCTGCCTCTTCTTGTGTCATATTAACAAAGTTAGGAAGTTCTACTTCTTTCGGAAAAGCTGCATTAAATATTAAACTAGAAAGTCCAAATACTAGGAAAAATAGTAAAATTGCTCCTAATATTGCAGATAAAACTTTGTGTTTTAATATAAGTTCTTTAAATTTATTTGGCTTTTTATTATTTTCTTTTGCTCTTTTTTCTGCTTCTTGAATTTCTTGTGTAGAAATTCTTTGTGTTGCAGCATTAACATTCTCACCAATTTGAACAAAATTTGCTTCTGGGCTTTTTAATGCTTCATTTAAATCTTTTAGCATTTCTGTTGCTGATTGATATCTTAAGTTAGCATCTTTTTGCATTGCTTTCATTATTATATCATTTACAGATTGTGGAATATTTTGATTTAGTTCTTTTGGTTCTACTGGCATTTCTTGCATATGTTTTAATGCTACAGATACTGGTGTATCTGCATCAAAAGGAACTTTTCCAGTTAACATTTCATACATTACTACCCCAAGAGAATATAAGTCAGATTTTGCATCTGTAAATCCTCCTCTTGCATGTTCTGGTGAAAAATAATGAACTGATCCAATTGTTGTTCCAAATGCTGTAATTGTTGAATTTGATACAGCTTTTGCAATTCCAAAGTCTGTTACTTTTGCTACTCCATCTTCTGTGATAATTATATTATGTGGTTTTATATCTCTATGTACTATATTATTTTTATGTGCCATTTCTAAAGCTGAAGCTATTTGAATAACTATATTTACTGACCATTTCCATGGAAGTGGTCCTCTTTCTTCTGTAATTATTTCTTTTAAAGTTTTACCTTTAATTAATTCCATTACTATATAATATAAATTTCCTTCATTACCAACATCATATATTGATACAATATTAGGGTGTGTAAGACTTGCTGCAGATTGTGCTTCTATTCTAAATCTTTTAATAAACTCTTCATCTGTAGTAAATTCATCTCTTAATACTTTTACTGCTACATATCTGTTTAGTACATGGCATTTTGCTTTATACACTGTTGCCATTCCACCATTTCCTATTTTTTCTATTATCTCATATCTATTACCTAATATTTTGCCTTCTAGGTTCATCTTTTCATCTCTCCTTAATCATTATATACAATAACAACTGTTATGTTATCATATCCTCCTCTATCGTTTGCTAATTTGATTAACTTCGTAGAAGCATTATCAAGATCTTTGGTTACTATATCATATATTTCTTGGTTTGTTACCATATTTGTTAATCCATCTGATGTTAAAACTATAGCATCTTCTTTTAAAAATCCTTTAGTTGTAACATCTGGTTCAACATATGGAGTACATCCTAATGCTTTCATAAGCATATTTTTCTTAGGATGATTTTCAGCTTCTTCTCTTGTTATAGTTCCTTCTTTTACTAATTTTTCTACATAACTGTGATCTGTTGTAAGCATTCTTATTATATTTTTTCTAACTCGATATATTCTACTATCTCCTACGTGACCTATATATATTTTATTCCCATATGACAAACATAATTCCAAAGTTGTTCCCATTCCTTCTAATTCTGGAACTTCTTTAGATTTTTCGAATACTACCATATTAGCATATTCCATACTGCTTCGTATTAATTCTTCTATGTTTATTCTGTCATGTGGAATTGTGGCAAAATTATTAGTTAGATATTTTCTTGCTGATTCAATTGCAAGTTTACTTGCAATTTCACCTCCATTATATCCTCCCATTCCATCTGCCAACATATATAACCTTAATACGTCATTTTCTCCTGGTACATAATATGCATCCTCGTTTAATTCTCTTGCCTTACCTAAATCAGATTTAGCAAAAACTCTCATTATCTCACCTCTAATTTTTTTCTATACTCTTTCTTCTTAGCTGTCCACAAGCAGCCTCTATATCTGAACCTAGTTCTCTTCTTATAGTAGCTACTATCCCATGTTCATTTAAATAATCTCTAAATTTAATTATATTTTTATCTGTTGATTTTACAAACTTTCCATTTTCTATCTTATTAATTGGTATTAAATTTACATGTGCTAACATTCCATGTAATAATTTTACAAGTTCTTTGGCATCTTCTAAATTATCATTATTATCTTTTGCTAGTGCATATTCAAATGATATTCTTTTATTTGTTTTTTCTATATAATATTTACATGCTTTCATTAATTCTTCTATTGGATACGCATTATTTACTGGCATCATACTACTTCTTTTTTCGTTGTTTGTAGCATGTAACGAAATTGATAATGTACATTGTGTTTTTCTATCTGCCAAATCATATATTTTGGGTACAACACCACTTGTTGATATACTTATATGTCTTGCACCAATATTTAATCCTTTTTGATTATTTAAAATTCCAATTGCATTTAAGACATTTTCATAATTATCGAATGGTTCTCCAATTCCCATAAACACTATATTAGATATTTTTGTGTTTTCATCTTGCTCTACTGCTAAAATTTGTTCTACAATTTCTCCACTACTTAAGTTTCTAACAAAAGGAATTCCTGTAGAAGCACAAAATTTACAGCCCATTTTACAGCCAATTTGTGATGAAACGCATAATGTTTTGCCATGATGATATTGCATTAAAACTGTTTCTATCATGTTTCCATCTAATACATCAAATAAATATTTTTTAGTTCCATCTTTAGATTCTAATTTTTTTACAATCTTAAAATTACACATTGTGTATTCTTGCTTTAATTTTTCTCTTAATTCTTTTGATATATTAGTCATTTCATCAAAGCTTTTTACTTTGTCTTTATAAAGCCAAGTAAATACTTGCTCTGCTCTATATGGCCTCTCATTCATATTTTTAAATTCATTTTTTAATTCGTCTAAATTATAATCTTTAATGTTTTTCATATCTACTCTTTCCTATTATTTATAAGCTTATATATATCATAATTTACTTTTTTTTTCAATGTTATAATATAAATTATATTGATTTTTACAAGCATAATTAGAATTTACATTACTAGAGTTATTTTTTTAACAAACCAAAAGGCGGGAACCTTATTATAGTTTTTCCCGCCTTTTGGTTTGTTTATAGAATTAGGTTATGCTGGAATGTCCAGCTTCACCTTTCCGACAATCTGGTCGCGTTTTGCAATGTACCTAAATACACGCATCACCTCCCGTTTGTCGGAATATTTCTTGAGTTCACCGGCTGTGGTCTCAGTCTTTCCAGGGAAATACTGATCCACAAAAGCCTGTGTTCCAGGCACGCAGTTTCCGGAGCTATGGCTGTCATCAATGGTAATGACTAGGTCATCCGGAATTGCTTCCAGAAGCTTTTCATCATTTACCTTTGACAGCCAGTTTTTCGCCACGCAAAATACGTCTTCACGTATTTTACGTGCAATGCCCTTCTTTATCTCCGCATACTGCTGTTCCTTATTCAGGAAAAACAGCAATTTGGGGACTACAATTTCGAACTCCACGTATTTCGTGAAATTCAAATTTTCTTTAAGAAAGACTTTAAATCCTTCCTTATCCGCGTCAGGGATGAACCGAGCAACTCGCTCAATTCTTTTCTCATACGCCGGCTCTGAAGATTCCCATCCGACAATATGGACTTCATTTTCATGAAGCCTATATGCCATCTGGGAGCCTGTTACTTCCCAGCCTGCGATAGACTCTGTAAGAGCTTCGCAGGGATCTTGGTCGAGGATTTTGCTGGCATAAAGCGCTCCCGCTATGCGGGTTGTGCTCACCAGCATTCCATTCTCGCATTTAGCGAGGTGGAACAGCTCGTACAGTCGTTCTCCTGCATGAGCTATGTAGCTCTCCGCAAAGAGATCTTTAGCGAACTCCCACGGATTATGGCTCCAGCTGAAAAAGTCGTAGAATTTGAGTTCTACAACTCTTTCGTACCTCCTCTGCACATCGACAAATGTTCTCGTCAATGTACGAGGCTCCTCTTTGAGCTTCTCGCCAGAAAGGAGTATAGAAAGAACTTCGCGCATATTATCGTAATAATTACAATATATCAACGTGTTCCTTCCAATTCTTATGACTACTGGATTATTCTCCAGTATGTCTGTTTTATCCTCTGTGTGGCTCTGGTAAGGGAGCATAATGCTCACTTCTTCAGAGAGTTTTACCGGATACTGCCACTCGTTGTATGCTGTATCTACCCGGTAATAACCCACACGGGTAAGCGGGCCCACTTTCTTATGTATCCTGTTCCGGAACATCCGGACCAAGAGCGGTAGTATAACCGCCCACCACACATCTGGTGGATTTTTTCGTAGTCATACTCATAATCGAGTAATTCTACGCTTCCACCTTCTGACGGAGCCAAGAAAAGATCTGTTTCTCCAGATCCCCATCCTAATGTAATATTTTTTCTACTATTTTTTGCCATAATTTTCCTTTCCCTACTACCCACTTAAGTGGAGTTCGTTCCCAAAACATAAAGTCGGCAAACCTTATGTTCCTGCTTCATTAGCGGGGCATTCCTTTTGTTTTTATATTTTTTGTACAAGGAAAAATTTTCTCAAGAATTTTCTATAAACTTTTCAATGTACAGTTTGACATAAATATATAATACCACAATTTTAGCCAAAAGTCAAAAAAATCGGCTCAGACTATTGACTTTCATATGTCCAGTATGATAAAATATTTTGTTTTGTTATCAATCATATGTAATGAATTAGAATTTTCATATTATATAAGAAAAGTGGCTTCGCCACAGGGGTGCAGATTGCTTCGCAATCGCACGGACATAGGTAACTTAACCTTGTTATATACGTAAAAGTCTTCGATTTTTCCTATAGAATGAAAAAAAGGAAGATTTTTAATCTTCCTTTATGCTGGTTCACTTTCATTTGTTTCTAATTTTCTTCTTTTTACTGTAGGTCTTTTTACTTCTTTATTTTCGTTTATAATTACTTCTGGTTTAGCTGTTCCTTCTACAGTTTCTTTAGTTACAATACATTTTTCTATTTTTTCATTTGAAGGAATATCATACATTATATCTCTCATTATTTCTTCTATTATTGAACGTAAACCTCTTGCTCCTGTCTTTCTTTCTATAGCTTTATCTACAATTGCTTCTATTGCATCATCTTCAAAAGCTAATTCTACGTCATCCATAGCAAGTAACTTTTTGTATTGTTTTACAAGAGCATTTTTTGGTTTAGTTAAAATATTTATTAATGCATCTTTATCCAATTCTTCTAATGTTGTAACTATTGGTAATCTTCCTACAAATTCTGGTATTAAACCAAACTTCAATAAGTCTTGTGGCAATAATTCTTTAAAAACTTCTGTTTTTGATTTTTTTGCCATTTCTTTTTGTTCAGCTCCAAATCCTATAGTTTTCTTACCTGTTCTTTGATCTATTATTGTTTCTAATCCCTCAAAAGCTCCTCCACAAATAAATAATATATTTTCTGTATTTATTTGTATTAACTCTTGATGAGGATGTTTTCTTCCTCCTTGTGGTGGTACAGATGCTGTTGTTCCTTCTACTATTTTAAGTAGTGCTTGTTGAACGCCTTCACCACTTACATCTCTTGTAATAGAAGGATTTTCAGACTTTCTTGAGATTTTATCTATTTCGTCTATATATATAATTCCTCTTTCTGCTTTTTCTATATCATAATCTGCAGATTGAATTAATTTTAGTAAAATATTTTCTACATCTTCACCAACATAACCTGCTTCTGTTAAAGTTGTTGCATCTGCTATTGCAAATGGAACATTTAATATTTTAGCTAAAGTTTGTGCAAGTAGTGTTTTTCCACATCCAGTTGGTCCTAAAAGTAATATATTACTCTTTTTAATTTCTACATCATCATCATTTTTTTGATGTTTTTCTTCATGATTAATTCTTTTATAATGATTATATACTGCTACAGAAAGTGTCTTTTTGGCATTTTCTTGTCCTATTACATATTCATCTAAAATTTTCTTTATTTCTGCTGGTGTTGGGACTGTTTCTTCTTCAACAGTTGTATATGTTTCGTCATCATCTTCATAATATTCGTTTTCTAATATATTAGAACAAACTTGAATACATTCATTACATATATATACTCCTGGACCTGCAACTATTTTTTCTACACTATCTTGAGTTTTACCACAAAATGAGCATCTAATATTTTTGTTATTTTCATTTTTTTGCATATAGAACACTCCTTCTTTTTAATTTATCTTTAGCTCATTATTTTCTTTTATCCATAATTCCATCTATCAATCCATATTCTAATGCTTCTTCAGCAGTCATATAGTGATCTCTTTCTGTATCTCTGTTAATTACATCAATTGGTTGACCTGTTCTTTCACTTAATAACTTGTTTAATTTTTCTCTAGTTTTTATCATATGGTCTGAGTAAATCTTAATTTCTGTAGCTTGACCAGAAATTCCTCCACCTTGACCACCAATTAATGGTTGATGAATTAATATTTCTGAGTTTGGTGTAGCAAATCTTTTTCCTTTTTCTCCATTTGCTAATAAAACTGCACCAAAGCTTGCTGCCAATCCAACACATATTGTTGATACTGGACATGAGATATAATTCATTGTATCTACAATAGCCATTCCATCTGTTATAGATCCTCCAGGGCTATTTATATATAAATGTATTTCTTTTTCTGGATCTTCTGATTCTAAGAATAATAATTGTGCTATTACAACACTTGCAGATGAACTATCTACTTGCTCTCCTAAAAATATTATTCTGTCTTTTAATAATCTTGAAAATATATCGTATGATCTTTCTCCTCTGCTACTTTGTTCTATAACATAAGGTACTAAACTATTTTTTTCTATCATAATAATTCCTCCTCTTGAAAACTTACATTATTGTATATCATATTTTTAGTAAATGCAAACTTTTTAGAAAAAAAGAAGGAGTTTATTAAAATATTTAACTCCTTCTATTGTTTTATTTTATTTTTGCATTTTTTACTACGAATTCTATTGCTTTTTCTGTTTCTAAACTTCCTTTTATGTAATTTTTTAATGCTTCATTTTCTTCTAATTCTTTTTCATCTCTACCATAGTTTTTAGCCATTTCTTCTAATTTAGCTTTAACATCTTTGTCATCAGCTTCTATTTTTTCTGCTTTAACTATAGCTTCTATTACTAATCTTGATTTAACAGCTTCTTTTGCTTGTTCTTCATAATCTTTTCTAAATTCTTGTTTTGTTTTTCCAATCATTTGTAGATAGCTATCTAATGTTAAACCTTGATATTGTAATCTAGATTTCATATCATTTTCCATATTATCTATTTCTGTTTCTATCATTCCTGATGGAATATCTATTTCTGTATTATCACATACTGCTTTTACTGCTGCATCTTGAGTTTCGTATTTTGCTCTATCTGCATTTTCTTTTTCTAATTTTTCTTTAATGCTTGCTTTTAATTCATCTAATGTATCAAATTCGCTAACATCTTTTGCAAATTCGTCATCTAATTTTGGTAATTCTTTATTTTTTATTTCATTTACTTTAACTTTGAATACAGCATCTTTTCCAGCTAATTCTTTAGAGAAATATTCTTCTGGGAATTTAACATTTATATCTCTTTCTTCATCTTTTTTCATTCCGATTATTTGATCTTCAAATCCAGGTATAAATGTGTTGCTTCCGATTTCTAGTTCATAACCTTCTGCTTTTCCACCATCGAATGGTTTTTCATCTACAAAACCTTCAAAGTTTATTACAGCAATATTTCCTTTTTCTACTGGTTTGTCTTCTACTGTAACAATTCTAGCATTGTGTTCTTGCATATGTCCTAATTCATGATCTATATCTTCATCTTTTACAGTATACTCTACTTTTTTAAGTTCTATACCTTTATATTTTCCTAATTCTACTTCTGGTTTTGTTTGAACTGTAGCTGTAAATATTAAATCTTTTCCTTTTTCCATTTGTTTAATATCAAATTCTGGATAGCTTACAGCTGTAACATCATTTTCTTTTAATTCTTTATCATATTCTTCTTTTAAAATTTCGTTGAAAGCATCTTCATAAAAGATATTTGCTCCATAGTAATTTTCTACTATTTTCATTGGTGCTTTACCTTTTCTGAATCCTGGTATATTAAAATATTTAGCTGTTTGAGCATACACTTTTTTGATTGCATTTTCAAATTTTTCAGCTTCTACTGTAAATTCTAATTTTAATTCGTTTTTGTTGTCTGTTTTTTCTACTTTAATACTCATTTATTTCAATCCTTTCATATTTTTGTTCTACCTTTATTTGGTAATTTCTATTTTAAGCTCGT
Source organism: uncultured Clostridia bacterium (assembly GCA_944390295.1). Classification (GTDB taxonomy): domain Bacteria; phylum Bacillota; class Clostridia; order TANB77; family CAG-508; genus Merdicola. The sequence continues at coordinate 13,225 of CALXPV010000023.1, forward strand.
TTTCGTGCTTTCATATTATATCACAAATTATGTGAATTGCAAGTGCTTTAAGGATAAATATTACAATTATTTTACAAAATTATAACTTTATTAGTTTAAAATCTGTATAATCACAACTTATCATTATATATTCTATACCATCAATATTATTTTCTACTACAAATCTATGTGCAGGTCCATGTAAGTGACCATATAAACATTTTTCGACATTATACTCTTCCATTAATCTTACAAAGTCAGAAGTTTCGTTTGTTTTTAGTGGTGGATAGTGCATACATACAATTATTTTTTTATCTTTTCCATATTTGTTTATACCATCTTCTAAAGATAATTTTAATCTTTGCACTTCTCGATTATATATTTTCTCTGTTTCTTGTTCTCCGTCATTAAAATTCCATCCTCTGGTTCCACAAATTATTCTATCTTCGAATTCATAACTATTATTATAAATAAAATCTATATCTGTAAAACCTATATCTTTGATATATTTTCTCATCTTAGTTATAGTGTTCCACCAATAATCATGATTTCCTTTTAGCAATAATTTTTTACCAGGCAGATTATGTATAAACTCAAAATCTTTGTATGTATCTTCTAATTGCATCGACCAAGAAAAATCTCCACCTAAAATTACCAAGTCTTCATCTTTTACTTTCAAAATCCAATCTTCTTTTATTTTTTGTTCATAATCTTCCCAACCAAATATATCCATTGGTTTGTCTGCATTAAAAGATAAATGTAAATCTGATATTGCATATATCGACATTTTTCTTCCTCTTTCTATTTATAATTTTAAATTTGGTACTGCATTTAGTGTTAAATCTGAAGTATTTCCTTTTATAAAATTATAATATCCTGCAGAAGCTATCATTGCTGCATTATCTGTACATAATTTTAATTCTGGGTAATATACTTCTATATTTTTTTCATCTTGTAATTTACTAAATTCTTTTCTTATATAACTATTTGCAGAAACACCACCAGCTAATGCAATTTTGGTAATCCCTGTTTCTTTAATAGCTTTTTTTGTATTTTCTATTAATATTTCTGCAACATTTTTTTCAAAACTTGCAGCTAGATCTGCTTTATTTATATCTGGCATTTTGTGATGTAAATTTATTACTGCAGTTTTTAATCCGCTAAAACTAAAGTCTAATCCATCTACATGAACTTTTGGAAGTTCTATATTTGGAGTTCCTTCTTTTGCTAGTTTATCCATCTTAGGTCCACCTGGATAACCAAGTCCAATAACCCTTGCAACTTTATCAAAAGCTTCTCCAACTGCATCATCTCTTGTCTTGCCTAATATTTCAAACCTTGTATAATCTTTTACTAATACAATCTGTGTATTTCCACCAGATATTAATAATGTTAAAAATGGTGGTTTTAATTCCTTATATGTTATGTAATTTGCTGCAATATGACCTTCTATGTGGTTTGTTGCAATTAGAGGCTTACCAGATGCATAACTTAATGCTTTTGCATATGCAACACCTACTAGTAAAGCACCAACTAGACCAGGCCCATATGTACAAGCAATTCCATCTATATCATCTAATGTTACATTAGCTTGTTTTAAAGCTTCTTTCATTACTGGCGAAATATTTTCGACATGGTTTCTTGAAGCTATTTCTGGCACAACTCCTCCATATAATTCATGAATACTAATTTGTGTATTTATAACATTTGATAAAACTTCTCTTCCATTTTTTACAACAGCAACAGAAGTCTCGTCACAACTTGACTCTATTCCTAATATTATTGTATCTTTCATTACTTGAAAATCTCTCCTTTTCGACTAAAAGTATAACATTTATTTTGGGATAAGTAAAGTTTTACACCTTTTTAAATATCTTACTCGCCCCGTCTTCGTTTGTTCGCAAAAATTACTGTGCAATGTTATTTTTGTGGTATAGGAAAAAATGATTTTTCCTATACCACAAAAAATCGGGATTTTAGGACCGTCCCTAAATCCCGAATATTGCAAATGCAATTCCTAATATAAAGTTTGAAATACCTTCTATTATTGGTGATGTTATTCTTGAAGCTATTGGTGTTAGCCAAATAACTATAAAAGCTATATAAAATATATTTTGATGTTCTATAAACCATCTTCTTGCATTTATTGGTAAAAAATGTGCTAATATTTTTGATCCATCTAATGGTGGTAATGGAATCAAGTTAAACACTCCAAGTCCTATATTTATCATTATAATATCTGCTAATATAAGACCTATTACCCCATTTGCAGATATCCAAATCATTGGTACAAATTTTGTTAATGCTGCCAGTATTAACGAAAATACAAAAGCTAACAAAAAGTTCATAATTGGTCCTGCGGCAGATACTATTGCTTCTGCTGCACTCATAGAAACTTTGCCTTTAAAATTTCTAGGATTTATTTCTACTGGTTTACCCCAACCAATATGTACAAATATAAGCATTATTATTCCAATTGGATCCAAATGTGATAAAGGATTCAAACTAAGTCTTCCTTGCATTTTAGGAGTCTCGTCTCCTAATTTTACTGCTGCCAATGCATGTGCATATTCGTGAAATGTTATAGCTATTAATACTCCTGGTAAACTTATTAGTATACTAAATAAGTCAAACCCTCCAGACATTAAATTAGTTATTACCATTATAAGTAATATTATATATAAATAACTGCTTCCTCCTGGCATATAAAACATACAATCTTCTCTCCTTCTGTTTATTTGATAGCTGATAATATTTTATTCAAAATCTGGTTGAATAAGTCCTATTTTTGAATATACTGATTCATCATAACCATCTTCTATATATCTTTGTTCATATCCACTTATTGAAAATGCTACTAGTTGTCTTCCATTTGTATCTAATAATTTTAATTGTGTTCCATCATAATAGTAATTATTAAATTTCTTTGTACCATCTGAATCTTCATCTACACATACAAATAGAGTTTCACTATATATATTAGGCATTTCGTTTTTAGATCTTGCTAAGAAATTAAAATTCTTATCTAAAATTTGATATCCATCTAAAATATTATCAGAAATAATATAAAAGTTATTATATACTTGTAATCCTCCATATGCAAGATTATATTTATTAACATCTCTATTTATTGCATAGGATATATTAGAATCTTTTTCTTTAACAATCTCAAAATAGTCTGTTACATCTTGTAATATATATTTATTATCTATAGTATGTTTTCTTCCATTTAATTCAAAATATCCTGCAGAGTTTGTATCATAATAAGGAATTGAACCATTAGAATATAATAATATTCTTTCTATTAAATTATTTTGCTCATCATAATATGCTTCATATATTAAATTATTACATTCTAATTGTACTTTTTCATTTGTATTTACATCTATTAAATAGTAATTTTTCTTATTAGTATAAAATTTTTCTACATATTCACTAATATCTATATATGACCCTGTAGAAGTAACATTTTTATTCGCATTTGCTTCTGGAATATTTTCCAAATATATATTCATTGGTCCTTTATCATCTGACTCTATATTTGTAAGTTCTATCTGTAATATTTGATTTGTTAATGCATCATTTCTAAAATACATATATTCTGAAGTTTGATTATCTTCAAATCTAGACATATCTTCTACAAATCTATATAATGCAGGTTCTTTTGATTTATACTCGTCAAATTCATCATCTGTTGTATAACCTTGAGTAATTCCTAATACTTCATTATAGCAAACATAATCAAAAAAGTTATGTACTATATCTTTTGTTTCATCTTCTCCTCCAAACCAATTTTTACATAATTCAAAAATCTTTTCACCTTTACTATTTATTATAAAAACTTTGTTATCTTGTATTGCGCAGTTTAAATCAACTAGTTTGTCATCTATTTTTATTCTTAGTATACTTGTAATTATTTTATAATCATTTTCTGATATTTGATTTGCATTTTCATCTATAAAAACTGTTTTTCCATCTTCTGTAGTATAATAATATGTATTTAAATCTTCATCTTGTTTTAGTTTATCTAATGAGTTTTCTAAATTATTAATATTTATTGTATTCATTATTGCAGGTACAGCAAGAGTACATATTTCTAATATAGTAAATAAAATAAATATTACTAAATAAATCTTTTTGTTGCTTTCATCTTCTAATTTGCTATTTAAAAATATATTAACTATTGATAATATAACAGATATTATTGAAGAAATTACAAATATTACAAATGATTTTTCTAATAGGCCTACCGTTGTTCCTACAGTCATAATAATTCCTAATATAATTTGTAGTATTCCTACTTTTGTATTTCTTTTTGCTAAATTTATTATTGCGTTAATAATATTAGTTATAGCTACTATATAGAATAGAACTAAAATTACATTTTGTGTTGCTTCATATATAAGAAAATCTTGTATAACATATGTTATTATAAATATGATAATTGTAATTATATTTAATAAATTCATATATTTGTTAAATCTTTTCATTTGTTTTATCTCCTTTTATAAAAACTGTTTATTCCATCTCCATACCTTTATCTTCTTTTTTCATTTCCAATTTTGGTGAACCTTTTTCTATTTCTTTGATTTGTGCTTTTGCTTTGGCAACTATATCTTTAGTATCTCCATTCATAGGATACTCAAAGAAATAATCCTCTGGCACTTTAAAATCCACTCCTACATCTCTTATTGCTTTATTATATTCTGTCCATTCTTTATTTTTCGGATTCACATCAATATCATATAAATCAGGGATTTTTTCAAAACCTGGAGTTGCTTTTGGCATACTATAAATTTCTTCTTTTCCATCAACAATTTCTATTTTAGAATCAAACACTTCTGTACCTTTTTCATCATATGTAGCAATTAACTCTCCTTCTTTATTATACTTATGTGTTTGGTATACATTTCCCTCTTTATCAAATAATTCCACCATAGTTTCTTGCTTTTGGTAATCTAAGCTTTCCCTATAAACCATTTTTCCATCTACTTTTTTGTAATAACTACCTTTCTCATCGCCAACTACACGTTCTTCAAATATTTTATGTAATTCACCAGTTTCTATATCTTTAATATTTTGTTCAGTTTTTGTTCTAGATTGTATACTTCCTTCTTCATATCTTTCTTCTATAATTTTAAAATCCCCTAAAACATTTTCATCTTCATCTAGTATTGGTCCAACTTCTTTTTTATACCTTCTTTTATTTTCATAATCTACATATTCTTCCAAATAAGAGTCTTTTTCTGAATCTCTTTCATATTGTTTCATTGGGACACCAAATTTATCAACAATTTTCGTATCAAAATGATAATTAACTAATTTAATGTGCGTAAACCTTTCATTTTCAATCATTGATAATATTTCTAATCCATTAATTGCATAATATGCTGACTTATTTCCATTTGGAGCCACTTTTTCTTTATAGTCTACCTGTTTATCATCTACATTTACTCTATATTGTTTTGTCCAATCTTGCTCTGTTGTACTTAAGTGCAAACTTATATCTTCTATTTCAGGTTCTTTTTTCGTCTCCTCTTCGGGTTGCTCTATTTCATCTATCTCTTCTATTTCTTCTATCTCTCTATCTGCTTTTTCTTGCTCGTCTTTAAGTCTTTCAATTTCTCCCTCTAGTTTAGCTATTGTTTCTTTAGATTCATTTAATTCGTCTTCATTATCCGTGTGAACTGTAAAAAACCATTTTAATTTATTTAGTATTGACGAAAGTATTCTACTAAATATATTCTTTTTTGCGACTATTAAATCTTTATCCCCATTACTCATTCGTATATCCTCCTAAAAATCTTTTGTGTATTTTTGTTTAATATATTATATTTAATTTATATAGAAAATTTCTTATCATTAAGGAAATATCTCTTCTGTAAACATAATTAAAGTTTTCTCCTTTAATCTCTAAATTATAACAATATTTATGTTCTAGAATTCTCAGAACATATTAGTTATTTTTGCTGTAATTATCATATCATAACTTTTTAAAAAATCAATTGCTGAATTAATTTTTTTAACATATATAACAACACCTCTCAATATAAACTTTATTGAGAGGTGTTTATCTTACATTTTAAAGCTATAAGGCAATAATTCTTTCATTGTGTATTCTTTTACTTCATTTCCTTGTAATGTATATATCTTAAAATTTTCATCCACAAATTCACTCATAAACTGTCTGCAATATCCACAAGGCATGCATTCTTCTGTTGGTTCTTCTCCTTTTTTAGCTCCTACAACAGTTATACTTTCAAAATCTCTTTCTCCTTCAGAAAGTGCTTTTGCAAAAGCTGTACGTTCACCACAAATTCCTTGAATTCCATGGTTTTCTATATTACATCCAGTATATAGTTTTCCTGTTTTAGTTCTAAGTGTAGTTCCTACTTGAAAATTACTATATGGAGAATATGAAAATAGTCTAGCTTTTTTTGCCATTTCTATATCTTCTTTATACATAACATTTCCTCCTATCTTATACACTGTACATAAATTAAAATTAATTTAATGGTTTCATTGTAGGGAAGAACAATACATCTCTTATTGATGCAGAATCTGTTAATAACATTATTAATCTATCAAGTCCTATTCCCATTCCTCCTGTAGGTGGTAGACCAATTTCTAGTGCATTTACGAAATCTTCGTCCATTCCTCCTGCTTCTTCATCACCTTTTTCTTTTGCTTCAACTTGTTTCACAAATCTTTCATATTGATCTATTGGATCATTTAATTCTGAATATGCGTTTCCATATTCTCTTCCACCAATAAATAATTCAAATCTTTCTACTAATCTTGGATCTTCTTTCTTTCTTTTTGTAAGTGGTGATACTTCTACTGGATAATCAATTATAAATGTTGGTTGAATTAAAGTATCTTCTACAAATGTTTCGAAAAATTCATTTATAATGTGACCTCTAGTATTTTTAATTTCTTCATATTCTACACCTTTTTCTTTAGCTATAGCTTGTGCTTCTTCGTCAGTATTTATTGTATTAAAATCTACCCCTGTTCTCTCTTTTATAGCATCAATCATTGTCATCTTTTTCCAACCTGGTGCTAAATTAATTTCTTGTCCTTGATAATTTATTGTTGTTGTACCTAATGCCTTTTGAGCAACTGTTGAAATTAATTGTTCTGCAGTATGCATCATATCATTATAGTCTTGATAAGCTGCATAAAATTCCATATTTGTAAATTCTGGATTATGTTTAATATCCATACCTTCATTTCTAAAATTTTTACCTATTTCAAATACTTTATCAAATCCACCAACTATTAATCTTTTTAAGTTTAATTCTGGAGCAATTCTTAAGTACATTTG
>CALXPV010000024.1 GCA_944390295.1 uncultured Clostridia bacterium
TTATACTTACTTCTGTTGGTTCTTGTGCATTATATCCTGGTATATCAATTGCCTCTTCTGTTACAGAATCTTTAAATCTCTGATTTTCTACTACTTTGCTTTCAGCAATTTTTTCATTAGTTCCTTCTTCATAATAATTTACTGTATAACTTAAATCATTACGTTTTGTGTAATAGAAATTAATTACATTTTCTTCTTCATTTACACCTATTACTATTGATTGTGCTCTGTCAGAAACTTTTTTATATCCCTCAATATCTATAGGTTTTTCTGTAATCACAGCATTATATGTATTTCCTCCAACCTCTTTACTTTCTGCAAGTTTATTTTCTGTTCCTTGTTCTAAGTAATTTACTGTATAGTAAAGATCTTTTCTAACTGTATAATATATTTTAATTACATTTGTATCATTATTTGTACTAACAGTTAGTGGATAATTCTCTGTTTTTTCAAATTGATATCCTTCTATAACTTTATCTGTAAATTCTGAAATTACTGTTCCAAATTTTACATTTTCTATAGTTATTGTTTTTTCGTCATCAATAATTCCGTCATAATAATATTCTATTTTATACGATAAATCTTCTCTAGCTTTATAATATATTTTTATTACATTATCTTCTTCATTTGTGCTTATTGTTAACGGAACATTTTCTGTATTATCAAATACATATCCATCTTTAACTTTGTCTGTATAAGAATCTATTAGTTTTCCTTCTATAGCCTCTCCTGTTTCTGTTAGGCTACTATCTAATTCTCCATCATAGTAATATTCTATCTTATATTGATATGTAGGTTTTAATCTATAGTAATATGTTACAACAATTTCTGATTCTTCAATAACTCCTGTTGCATTACTTGGCATTTTAACAAGTTCGTATTCTTCTGGAATATCTGTTGCTACATCTGTTGAGTACGTTTGACCTTTTTTGTATTCTGTTACAATAGTCTTACTTAATGGTGTCGTTGTACCTTCTATAAAGTGATTTACTGTTACTTTAACATCTTGTTCTACATAATAGTAAACTACTTCTTGATCATACTCATCATAATTTCCAGAAGGATTTCCTGTAATCACATACTCTCCACCTTCATTTGTTGCAAGTGTGTATCCTACTAATCCTATTTTAGGTCCTGTAGTATATTCTGTACCAACAATACCAACTAAAACATCATCTTCTGCAATTTTTGTGTCATCTGTTCCTAATAAGTAATGGTGTACTATAATTTTTGAAGTATTATTGCTAAATTCAGCCACAATATTTATATTTTCTGTAACATTAGTAAACTGCTCTAATGTTACTTCTCCATTTCCATCTGGTGTAAATTCTATTTTTTCACCATTTATGATTATAGATAATATTTCGTAACCCTCATCTGGAGTTATCACAATTTCTTTAGTACTGTTTTCACCGTATTTAACAGTTTCAACTAATTCATCATCTTGTCCAGTTATAATTCCTCCTACTCCATTTACTGATGTAGTAATATTATATCTTTCCATTAATGATGGGATTTCAATTCCTTCTACTTCTGAAATCTCAGATTGTTTAACAGCTTCATCTACTCTTATAAATACTGGTGTACCTGTACTATATGTTTCGAATCCACATAGAGCATAACTATTTTCTGTAAATCCAGAAACTGCATAGCAACCTTCATCAGTACTATATCCAAATTCATTTGCCCATACTACTCTACCATCATCATCGATTTTTATAGCAATACCTCTCCAGGTACCGGCATTGTTAGATATAGGTTCTGTTAAAATATCCATTCCATTAGATGTCTTATCACCAGGAACAGTTATTCCACCATTTTCCGAATCTCCTCCTAGCAATATTCCACCGTCTGTAGTAATTTCTGCTGAATATAAATGGTCTGTTCCTAGTCCTCCTACATTTATTGCCCACATTACTTTTCCATCAGTATTATATTTTACAATATACGCATCTGAAGACCCTGTACTTGTTACTGTAATAGAATTTCCTGAAGCAGTTTCATTTGCACTAAAAGTTACACTTCCTGTTAACTGTCCTGTATAATAAATTGCTCCGTCTTCTCCTTCAAATGTCCTATGTAAATTTCCATTACTAGCTTCTTCATTACCTCTATTTGTTTTTACAGAAGTAATTTTTGAAACTTTCATTGTTTCATTGTTCATTATAAAGAATGTATCTGTAAAGTCTCCTGATAACTCACTTCCTGTATCGCTCATACTTGCTCCAATTGAATCTGATGTCATATGTGAAGATATTAAGTATTTTCCATCATCCATTATTTCTATATATGTAGAAACATCTTCTCCTTCTCCACCTATATTTATTAGTGATTCAACTTTTCCTGATGAATTTACTTTCATAACAAATATATCTATTGTATCAGTCCACCAAACTTGCCACCACTCTTTAGTTTGAATTGATTGTATACTAATATCACTTCCTGACACAGTATTACTTCCAGATATAGTTTTATTTCCTTCAAAGCTTCCTGTTACTACATAACTTCCGTCTTCACCTCTATCAAAATATCTCATTCCACTAGTTAAGTTATATGTACTTATAACTTCTAAATTATCACTATATCTTATTATTGAAGAATCTGTTAATACATCAAATCCATCTTCTCTAGCTAATATTTGATAAACATGGTCTGATGAAATAGTTTTTTCTATCTGATTTTCATCGTTTATAATAGATAGTTCTCCATTATGGTAGTACATTGCTTTACCATCTTCTCTACCAGCAACAAAATATTGGTCTGGATCATTACCTTTTTCATTGTCCATTAATAATGGATCTCTAAATGATGTTTCAACATCTGCACCTCTTGTCTCACCAATACCTACAAAATATGTTCTATCTTCCTCATTTTCTTCTAGTTTATATCCTTCTGGTACCTCTATTTTTACTAATTTATAAATACCATCTTTTAGAGGCTCTTCTATTTCACCATTTTCATTTGTCGTAAATACTCTGCAAGGTTCACCATTTATTATTTCTTCTTTTCCTAAAACATTGCCATGTTCATCTGTTGGATCTTTAAAAACTTCTTCGTTATCTATAATTACTGATTCTTTTATTACAACTTTTACTCCTGGTAATAACTCTGTATTTTCTCCATCTATTGTTGTTATTTTAAATAGTTTTCTTGCATCTAAAGAAATAGTAACTGTATCATTCTCTATAGTATAATCTTCTCTTATTGTTCCTTCTAATACATCTAAAGTTAATTCTTGTGTATCTGTATTTTTAGTAACAACAAATTTAATTGATTCTTTACTTAGAGCATATCCGATTGCTGGTGAAGTTTGTTTTAGCGTATATTCTGCTGATTCATCTTTTCCATCAACATGTGCATATAAATCTTTAACTATAAAAGAGCCTTTTCCGTCAGTTGTATAATTTTCTCCGTCTTCTTTCCCTCCACCTGTAATTGTATAATCAGAATTTTCTAGAGGAATTATAGATTCATTTTCATATAAAACAACTTTTAAATTGTATGTTGGTATTTTTTCACTATTTATTTTTATACTTGCTGTTGGCTTAATTTTTCCATTCTCTGTGTTTAATGATATTAATCCAGATGTATCTTCTATTACTTCAAGACCATTTTCTCCTCTAGAAATTTTAAATTTAATTTCTTTAGCTTCTTCTATGTAGTATCCTTTTGAATATGTTTGTCTTAAAATATATTCTTCTTCAGGATATAGTCCTTCAAAAACTAATTTTCCATTCTCATCTGTTATTGCTTCTTGTGTTTCTCCTCTTCCTTCTAATGTGAATGTAGATTTTACACCTTCAGTATTTTCATTTATATTTGTAATATCAAAATCATATTTAACTTCATTGTATAGTGTTGCTGATATTAATGCTTTTCCTTGATCTATTTTGGGTTCATCTTCAAATTCTCCTGTTATATCAAGTTTCAACTCTCCATCTTGTTCATAAGCTCTAAACTCAATAATATTAGTATTTATAATATATTCATCTGGAACTCCTATTTCTTGTATAGTATAATTTTTTTCTAGTAATAAATCTGGGATAGTTATTTTTCCTTCGGCATTTGTTTCTACAACTATGCTGTTTAATCTATTTCCTATTTCAGTAATTCTAAAAGAAACTCCTTCTATAGGATTATTATTTTGTCTGTTATATTTTGTTAATTCAAAATCAAATCTTCTAGCTATATTAAATCCTAATTTGTTTATATCTGCTGTCTTTCTTTCTACTTCGTTACCATTGTATTCTGAATAATATATGGTGTGTGTAGAATATGCTACTTCATTATAAGCTGCATCATCTGGTATTTTTATATCATAAGATATTCTTAAAGTTTCATCTGGAGCCATTTGATAACTATTAAATAATATTAAGAAGTTTTTAACATTACTATAGTCATCCACATTTTGTACCCAACCACTTTTTTCATCTGTTGGATCATCAGTTACTTTTTCTTGTTCTGAATAATATATTGTTGCACGTTTTGCAAGTTCCTCTGGTAAATTTATTCCATCAGAAATTATTTTTGCAGTATATGTAGATCCCAACTCTTCTTCTGATTGTACATATGTATTTCCTTCAAAAGGAACTTTTCCTAATAATTTTATATCTGTAATATTATCTTTATCATTGTTTTGTAAGTCTATATCAATTGTTGCTGTTCTATCACTGTTTTCTACCATCGCAACTAAAGGATTATATATAGTTTCTCCATCTATTGTTGTTGATTGATTTGAAAGTAGTGTTTCTGGTCTTACTATATTTATTTCTTCTTTTTTCTTTCCTATTTTTTCTTTTGTGTTAGCATTATTATTTATGTCATATATATCTTCTGAAATCTCTGTTTCGTAGAATATATTATTTCTTTTATTATATGCATATAGTTCTATTTCAGCCTTTTTACTTTCCGTATTTGGATTTGTTGCTACAGTACACTCCAATAATAGCTGATAATTTGTGTTTGAACTTCCATTCATTTCTATTTTTATGAATGTACTTCCTGCTTCTGTATATTCATAATAATCACTTATACTAACACCATCTGCATTATTTATTGTTACATCATTTATTTTTACATCTATTATATCTGATGGGAATTTAATTAGATATTGCTCATTTCTCCATGTAGCAGTATTATACTGTGTCATATTAGGTGCGATTTCTAATTGTATGTTATTACCTTGTTGTGTATTTATATCTCCTTCAGATACATCAAAATTAACTACTGAAATTTCTTCCTCAAAATTTGCTCTAGCTGTTGTTTCAAGATTTTTTGCTTCTCCATTTATTTGCATTTTTCCATTAAAACTTGTTTCAACAAATTTCATGTTTTCTACTTCGCTTTCAGAAAATGCATCTACTATTTTTTCGGTATTAATTTGTTTTATATTGTATATACTACCAAAGCTATTCTCACTTACTTCACTTGTTTCTATTCTTATATATTTTACATCCTTTTCATATTCGTATGGATTTAATATGTCATAATCTGACCAGTCATCTGCTGTAAAAGTATGTAATAACTCATCTGTTTCATCATCATATACTTTAATCCAACCATCCAATCCTAATGCTGAAACAGGATTTGTAAAAGCAATTCCCTTGTTTGTTATATATCCATTATTTTCAATTTCTTCCCCATCATTTGTTATAAACTTATCTTCTACAGAATTATCTGTTAATACCACATTTTGAACTGATTCTTCTGGATTTGTTACTATATTCCATTTTGTATAATATGACTGCCATAGGTTTGTATTCGTATTGTTGTATTTATATCCCATTAATACGTTATGTTTTGAAACAACTTGTCTTTCTTCTGGATATAATACATGTCTACCAACAGATACATCAAATCCTGTTTCTTTATTATTCATATTAGAATAAGAAACATTTATGTTTTTTGTAACATCATTACTTCTTTCTCCATTAACACCTTCATAATGTGCAGTTACTGGTATATCTATATTTATATATTCATCATCATCTGCCTGATATGCTTCTATTGGATAAGTTGCTTTTACTTTATATTCATTATATTTATAATTTATTTCGTTTTGAGCATATATTCCACTATATGCTTGTTCTGTTACTATATTTCCTTCTATATTTGCTGTACGACTTGCTGTAAATTTTCTTGTGTCTTGATCATATGTATACTCTACTTTTTCGCCTTCTATTACAACATTTGTTGGAGCAATCTCATTTATTAGCGGAATTGTTCCTTCAATGTATGATTTATTAAGTATTACTTCATTCTCTGTTTCCTGAGTTCCTATATTAAATTCGATTGTCATTTCATTATTTTCTGCATCTAAATAATCTAATAATCCATATTTTTGTACTAAGTTATCACTTCCATATATTTTTTCTGGTATTTCAGAGTTTACTTCACCATACCACATAATATTTAATGGAATTTCTTTTGATATTTCAGTTTTTTGTCCTGCGTTATCAGTATAATCTGCAGTAAATGTTATTATATTTTCCTTACTGTAATTTGATACATCATTTCCTATAGCATCTGTAATACTTGTTGTAAATTCATAATCCCCGCTTTTTACAGACGCATCAAAAGTTTTTTCTATATTTCCAGATAAATTATTAAAAGCAATCTCCTTTGTGTTCTTAGAAACATAATTTTGACTGATTACTGAATCACTCATTAAATTAGTTTCCAAATAAAAATTCTGTGATCCTATTTCAATCTTAGCATTTTCTAATGTTCCCTCTGTCATTTTTAAGTCAAAATACATTGTATCTGAATAACCAACTCTATTTGCTGTTCCATCTACTTTTTTTCCATCACGCAAAAAGTAAGCCATAAATCTTACATTATCGCTTCCGAGTTTTATAATCATCTTCAGTTATCTCACTTATTTGCATTCTAGCGTTCTTATTAGCTATTCCTTTCTTGTTTGATATATTACCTATGCCAGCTACTATGGTAGTAATTACAAGAACTAGTAATGCAATAATAAATAAAATTCTTTTATTAAATTTTACTCCCTTGTTATATTTTTTCATTACGTACCCTCTCCAACATATTTTGCTTATAAATTAATATTATAATAAGTAGCTTTTTAATGTAAATATGCCCTCTTTGATGGGTACTCAAATCTTACTGCGGAAATACATTCAGCCTGTTTTTTTAAGTTTTTATTACATTTTTCTTACAAACTTTTAATTTTAATGCATTTTTTTGCATTTTTCCTTAGGGAATTCTGTATTTTCTTATATAATTTTAAATTTACATTTTCTTTCATTTATTCTCTTTTATTTACATTTATCGCTCTTTCATTTTTTACCATATCTTGTTTGTCACTTTATTTTCTTAGAGCAATACCGCTTTCGCGTCTTTTCTTTTTTTAAATTGTTTTTTTACTTCTTGGTTAATATCATTTATTTACCTATTATTAATATTGATTTCCCTAGTATTTTTAATCTTTTGATTTTTATTCTATAGGTAACTTCGGCCTTGTTGTATACGTAACAAAAAAAAGCAGAAAACTATTTCTAGTTTTCTGCTTCTATCTAGTTTTAAGGTTATTTTCTAACCTATTTTATAGTACATATTTCTTAATTATAAATGCTCCTCCACCAAGTACAATTACAACTATTGCTGCGATTCCTAAATATAGTTTTGTGCTACCTAGTGCTACTGTTAGCATTACTGGTGCATCATCTATATCATCTTCACCTTCTTTAAAGTTATCTGGCACAGAATCTATATCTGGTGTATTACTTTCATTGTAGTCTTGACTTATTTCTGCTATGTTTGTTTTTAATCCCATGTTGTCTTGATCATTTATCCATGTTAATAGTATTGATATTGTTGCGCTATCTCCTGGTTGTAATAATGTGTTTTCTAATTGTTTTGTTGCAACTCTTTCTCTACCGTTTAATGGTTCTCTTTCATACCAATCTGGATTATCCTCTTGTATAAATCTTAATCCTTCTGGTATGTAATCTGTTATCTCTGTTGCATATCCAGCTATTTCACCTTCATTTGTTATTTTAATTTGGAATTCGAATTTTACTGTTACGTCATTTATGTCTCTTCTTCCCAAATCAACTTTTGCTGGAGGTTCTGGATCTTCATCTCCTGTATGTCCAGTTTCTATAACTGTTTGTTCTCCATCTTCATCAATAACAATTGCTTTACTTACCCATTTCTTTAAACTTAAATCAAAGTATTTTACTTTTACAAATTCTTTATCTAAGTCATCTTCAGCATTCCATTCATTATTATTGTCTGGATCTGAGTCTATATCTTCTACTGGGTCATTTGCACTATCTCTATCATCTTGTATTTCTGCTATATTTACTAATATTCTGTCAGATGTATTTGGTTCTGTAACTTCAAAAGCAACTTTTATATCTCTATAATCTGGGTTGTTTTCTGTTATTCCTAAGTCTGGATTAAATGCTTTTATTAAGTTATCTCCATCATTTTCTTCTTGTTCTTTTGATAAATAATCTGTAGAAATATATGTTCCATCTTCTGATTCTTGCCATCTATATTCTGTATTTATAGGATTATCTGGTAAAAATCTTAATCCATCTGGGATATCATCTTTTACTAAGTTTGCATATCCATCCATTAGTCCTTCATTATAAATTCTTAATGTATATGTAACAATATCTCCATTCTCAACTTCTACTGGATCTTTTGTATGGTCATAAACTATATTTCCATCTTCTCCAATACTTAAGCTTGGTATTCTATCTGTTATTTCTTGATCATCTACTGCTGTTATAAATTTTCTTAATGCTAAATCAAAATATACAATTCTTACTTTTTCAAAGTCATCGTCATCTTCTTGTCCTGGAATATATTTTTCTCCAGAATTTATTTTATCATCATTATAATTTGGTAAGTTTGAATCATCTGGAACTTCCATATTATCTGTTGAAGAATCCCTGTCTATTACATCATTTCCATCTAAATCTTTTGATTCTGTAATTTCACTTAAGTTTGTTAATTTTTTACCAAACTCTGCATCGTCTTTTATTTTACATACTATTTTTACATCTTTGTATGATAATGTTGTTCCATCAAAAGCTTTAAGTAGATTGCTTCCTGCTGTATCTTCTTGTTCTTTTGATAAATAGTCTGTTGTAACTGTTCTTCCATCTTCTGAAACTTGCCATCTATATTCTACGTTTGTTTCATCTTCTGGTAAGAATTCTAATTCTGCTGGTAATTTATCTACTATTTTATTAGCATAACCATCTATTGAACCTTCATTATATACTCTTATTGTATATTCAATTACATCTCCTCTGCTCATATCTATTGGTGTTTTTGGATGATTATATGTAGCTGTTGATGATGTTCCATTTGCCAAGTTTGTAGTATCTACTGTTGGTTCTCTACCAATTACTGATTGTCCATTTTGTCCTGTTATAAATTTTCTTAATGCTAAATCAAATTCTTGAATAATAATTTTTTCGAAGTCATCATCATCTTCTTGTCCTGGGATATATTTATCTCCTCTATTTATTTCTTCTTCTCTATAATTTGGTAATTCTTCATCTGATGGTAATGTAAAGTTACCATTTGGTACAGAATCTCTATCTGTTACTGAATTTCCTTGTCCATCTGTACAAGCTGTAATTTGTGCCAAGTTTGTAATTTTCTTTAAAGGTTCTGTAGAATTCTTTACTTTACATTTTACTTTTACTTCTTTGTAATCTAAATCTGTTCCATTATAAGCTTCTATTAAATTTTCTTCATTTTGATCTGCATCTGCAGCTTCTGATGAATAAGCTAATTTTGTTGTTTTAATAACTCTGCTATTATTTGGATCTATTCTCCATCCGTATCCAGCGTTAAAATCTGTTTCTTCTGGATAATTTGTTGTATCATTTATAAATTCTAATTCTTCTGGTAAATAATCTGTTATTTCTGAAACATAGCCATCAATTTCACCTTCATTATATACTCTTATTGTATAAGTTACTATGTCTCCTGGATTTACTGCTATTGTTCTTTTTGTATGATTATAATCTGCAGTTGTTATTTTTGTACCATCCATAGTTTTATTTAAGTTGCCAGTATCTACTGATGGTGCTCTATCTACAGTTTGTCCATCAACTTCTGAAATAAATTTTCTTAATGCTAAATCAAATTCTCTTTTTGTTACACCAACACTTTTTTCTCCACTAATTGGTTTATCTTGTTTTTCCACAACAACTAATGGTTGTACTACATTTGGATTTTGTGAATTTGTCCAATATCCTTTTGATGTAACTCTGTATGAACCTGTGTAGCTAAATTTAATATTTGAAATATCATTTATTTCTGAAGAAGGTATAGAAATATAAAAGCTTGTTCCTATTAAATCTTTTATTGTTGTTCCTTCTTGTACTTCTTGTTTGTTTGAATTTAATAATGTATATTTTCCATTTAAATCAGCTCCAGATTGATCTGTAAATTTTGCTTCAAATTCAAATGGTAAATCATTATTTTTATTTATTTTATATGGTCCTACTATATAATTGCTTCCATCCAATTCTACTGTTGGATTTACTTCTTCTGCTATACTTATAGGCTCTTGTACAGACCCATTATTATTTTTATAGTAATCTATGTTTTCATCGCTTTTAGCAGTGCTTACCATGTATTTATATAGTTTTTCCATTGCTTTATATCTATATTCATTTGTATCATTTAAGTTTGTATAAGTTTTTGTTGCTTTTTCTGCTAAAGATATTGCTGGGAAAGATGGTTCTCCTGCAAAATCAACATGATATACATCTGAATTTTCATCTGCTTTAGTATTTGTAAAATACCATATTGCTGTTTGTTGAACAACGTCTATATCATCATCTGTTAATTCTTTCTTATCTGATTCTGTTAATCCTGCTTCATTTAATAAATTCTCTTTATCTTGCACAGCTTGTTCTGCTTTTTCTGTTTGAACATCTACAGGATCAGAAGTTTTTGCAAAATAAGGAATATATGCATGATCTAGAATCCACATTATTGCATAGTAATAATCATCATTTTCTATTATTGATGGAACTAATTGGCTTTTGTCTGAAAAATCAATCATTTTGTCATAGTCTGCTGTATATTCTCCTGGTGTGTCTGTATAAAATCCTCTTTCTGCTTTTAAACAATAAATTGTATTGTCGTAGTTTATTGTTGTTCCACTGTTTTCACGTACTACAACTTTCCATACCATTTTCCCATTGCTTCCACCACGATTAATTTTATATGCATATTGCTTTCCATCTGCAGTAGGTCTTCTGTATTCTTCTATTCCAAAAGTTACTGTTTCTGCAAATGCTGATGTAGCTATGGAAATTACCATCAACATTGTAATTAATGCTACTAAAATTTTTCTCGTTCTTTTCATATTTACCATCCTTTTTATATACTACTATCTCTTGTATTTTACTATATTATAATTATAAGTCAATAGCAAAAAATAGCAGTTATTTTAATATATTTTTAGCACTTAATATCCCTTTACGGATATTGGTTTTTCTGCTTTCGTAATTTTTAAAATTATACATTACAATTATATTACATTTTTGTTAAGTTTACAATAATTTAACTCTAATTATATTAATTTTTTCGCTATTCCATAGGGATTTAGACGTTTTATGCTTTTACTTATTTAATTTTATTTTCTGTTTTCAAACATTTTATTTTCCTTGTTTATCTATATAACAAAAATAAATCTTCCTTCTCAAAATCTTTTCTTTACTTTTTTATTTGCTATATCTTCCATATAAAGTATAAAAAAGTGGAAAACTATTTTTTTATTTTATAGTTTTCCACTTTTTATAACTTATAAAATTATTCTTATACTCTTTAAAGAGTGTTTTAGTCAATTATTCTCCTTCAAAGATTTTATCAAATTCTTCTCCGTCGATTTTTTCTTTTTCCATTAATACTTTAGCAACTGCATGTAATTTATCAATATGGTCTTTTAAGATATTTGTTGCTCTTTCATATCCTGCATCTACAATCTTTTTAACTTCTTCATCAATTATAGCTGCTGTTTCTTCTGAATAATCTTTAGCATGTGCTAAATCTCTTCCTAAAAATACCTCTTCTTGATCTGCCCCAAATGTAATTGTTCCTACTCTTTCGCTCATACCATATTTTGTTACCATTGCTTTAGAAATAGCTGTCGCTCTTTCTATATCATTACTTGCTCCTGTAGATATATCATCTAAGATTAATTTTTCTGCTACTCTACCACCTAATAAAGATACAATGTTTTCTTCCATTTCTGTTTTTGATACAAATGATTTGTCTTCTGTTGGTCTATACATTGTATATCCACCAGCCATTCCTCTTGGCACTATAGATATTTGATGTACTTTATCTTGTGTTGGTAAATATCTACTTACAACTGCATGGCCTGCTTCATGATATGCTACTAATTTATTTTCTTTTTCGCTTCTTACTCTTGTTTTCTTTTCAGGTCCCATAGTTACTTTAACCATGGCATCTTCTATTTCTTTCATTCCTATACTTTGTAGGTTTCTTCTTGCAGCAAGTAAAGCTGCTTCATTTAATACATTCTCTAAATCTGCCCCTGCAAATCCTGATGTGTTTCTTGCAACTGTTTTTAAATCTACATCTTCAGCTAATTTTTTCTTTCTTGAATGAACTTCTAATATTTGTTCTCTGGCTTTTACATCTGGTGCAGATACAACTATTTGTCTATCAAATCTTCCTGGTCTTAATAAAGCTTTATCTAATACGTCTGGTCTGTTTGTTGCTGCTAGCACTATAACACCTTCATTTGTTCCAAAACCATCCATTTCTACTAATAATTGGTTTAAAGTTTGTTCTCTTTCATCATGTCCTCCACCAAGTCCAGCACCTCTTTGACGTCCAACGGCATCAATTTCATCTATAAATATTATAGATGGTGCATTTTTCTTAGCTTGTTCAAATAAATCTCTAACTCTTGAAGCACCAACACCAACAAACATCTCTACAAATTCAGAACCACTTATACTAAAGAATGGTACTCCTGCTTCTCCTGCAACCGCTTTTGCAAGTAATGTTTTACCTGTTCCTGGTTGACCAACAAGTAAAACTCCTTTTGGTATTCTTGCTCCCATATCTGTAAATTTCTTTGGTGTTTTTAAAAATTCTACTATTTCTTCTAATTCTTCTTTTTCTTCGTCTACTCCTGCGACATCATCAAATGTAACTTTTGTTTTTTCGGCTCCATTTGAAACTCTTGCTCTACTTTTTCCAAAGGACATTGTCTTGTTTCCGCCTTGGTTACCTGGATTTAA
This sequence comes from uncultured Clostridia bacterium, assembly GCA_944390295.1. GTDB lineage: Bacteria > Bacillota > Clostridia > TANB77 > CAG-508 > Merdicola. The sequence continues at coordinate 13,278 of CALXPV010000024.1, forward strand.
AAGTAACATTCCGAAAAGTAAAACAATTACTATTATTCCGAAAGGTATTATTAAATATAATCCTTTTAAGAATATAGATTCTGGTCTTTCTGTTAATGTAAAGTTATTTCCTTTTAAAAGTTCTTGCGCATATGTCATAAAACTTGTTATATCTGGAATATTTACTTCTTTTGGAATACTATCTCCTTTTAGTTCTACTAACGCTTTTTCTCCTCCATCTTGGATTTCTATTGCTGTTACAGAACCATTTTCCATATTTGTTAATAATTCTGAATATGCCAATTTATTATTGCTATTATCCATTACTGATGTTAATAACACTATAAAAATTATAAAAATTATTAACCAAACTGCTAATGATTTAATACCATTCTTCAATTTCGTTTCCTCCTCTTTGCTTTTTTCTATTTGCTATATGCATATATACCATATATAAACCCTTATTTCAAGCTTTTTTATGTGTCTTTTATGTGTCAAACAAAACTCCTTACGGATATTATATTAAAGAGATTAAATTAATTTTTCCTTTGTTTATATATACCTTTATATTTTTATTTGGAGTTAAATATTTATTACCAATATTTCTTTCGCAAAGCTTAATTATATCATCTATATGTATTTTTTCTATGTTTTTAGTAGTATTAAATAGTTTATTTATTGCAAATAGTAATAGTTTTTTCCTAATAAATATATCTTCACTATTAAATTTCTTTAAGTCTAAAATTATACTTTTTTCTTTTTCCTGTATTTTTACATCATTGTATATATTATTAACAATTTTTTCTAAATAATTCTGCTCTTCTGCCATTATAATAGATAATTTATTTATTCCTTTTATTATATTAGGATTAAAGTTTTCTTTTAAGAACGGAATTAATACGTTTCTTACTCTGTTTCTAGTATATGTATTATCATCATTGCTTTTATCATGTTTTGGATTTAACATATTGTTTTTACAATATTCTTCTATTTCATATCTTTCAGTTTCTATTAAAGGTCTTATATATTTATTATCTCTTTTTGCCTTTATTCCTTTTAGCCCTAAGGCTCCACTTCCTCTTATGATATTCATAAGCACAGTTTCTGCTTTATCATTCATATTATGTGCTATTGCTATTTTATTAGATTTTGTTTTTTCTAGAACTTCATCAAAAAAATTATATCTTACTTTTCTTCCTTCTTCTTCTAGTCCAATTTTATCTTTTTTAGCAAGTTCTATAACATTTTCTTTTTTTATATATATTTCTATATTATGCTTTTGGCAATATTCTTTTATATATAAAGTCTCCGAATCTGCTTCTTCCCTAATATTATGATTAACATGTGCAACTACTATTTCTATTTTTAACTTTTCTTTTAATTTTCTTAATACATCTAATAAACACATAGAATCTGGTCCACCAGATACTGCAACTATTATCTTGTCCCCAGATTCTATTAATTTATACTTTTGTATTGTTTTTAAAACTTTTTCTTCCATTTTACCGTCCTATTCTCTATATCTTTCCATATTAGCAAATTTTGTATAATTTCCAAGCCATACTAGTTTTACTGTTCCTGTTGAACCAGCTCTGTGTTTTGCAAGTATTACTTCTGCTAATCCTTTATCTTCACTATCTTCGTTATAATAGTCATCCCTATATAAAAACATAACAATGTCAGCATCTTGCTCTATCGCTCCAGATTCACGAAGGTCTGAAAGCATTGGTCTATGGTCAGGTCTTTGTTCTGGCGCTCTTGATAATTGTGATAGTGCTATAACTGGTACATTTATTTCTTTTGCTAATATTTTTAAAGATCTACTTATTTCTGAAATTTCTTGCTCTCTACTTCCTTGTGATCTTTTAGATGAGCCTTGTACTAATTGCAAATAATCTATTACTACCATACCAATATTTTTTTCTAGCTTTAATTTTCTGCATTTTGCTCTTATTTCATTTATAGATATACCTGGTGTATCATCTATATATATAGGTGCTTCTGATAGTTCTCCCATTGTATTTGCAAGCTTTATCCAATCTTCATCATCTATTTTTCCTGTTCTTACTTTATTACTATCTACCATTGCTTCACTACATAAAATTCTGTTTACCATTTGTTCTTTGGACATTTCCAGACTAAATAATACTACTGGAACATTAGCTTTTACTGCTGCATTTGTAGCTAGATTTAATGCAAATGCAGATTTTCCCATAGCAGGTCTTGCCGCAATTAGTACTAAATCTGAATTATGAAGTCCTGCAGTTTTGTAATCTAAATCTATAAATCCTGTTGGTACACCTGTTACGTGTTGTTTTTGGTTATATAATTGTTCCAATTCTGTAAATGTATCTACTAATACATCTTTTATAGGACTATAGCCTTTTTGATCTTTATCTTGCATAATATTAAATATTTTCTTTTCTGCATTATTCATGATGTCATCAATATTTTCTGTTGGATCATATCCTTGTTCTATAATTTCATTAGCAGTTTTAATTAATCTTCTAAGTTCAGATTTTTCTTTTACAATATTTATATATTTCTCTACATTTGCTGTTGTTGGAACTTTTTCTGGTAACCCTACAATATATTCAAATCCACCAATCTTATCAAACATACCCATTGCTGTTAATTCTGATTTTAGTGTAATTATATCTATTGGTTCTGATCTATTATATAAATTTAGAATTGCAGAATATATTGTTTTATTATCTTCTCTGTAGAAGTCTTCTTCTTTTAATACTTCTATCGCTGCAATAACTGCATCTTTATCTGTAAGCATACTTCCTATAACAGCTTGCTCTGCATCAACATCATTTGGTGGTATTTTCCCTAGTTCCATTTTTCCTCCTAATTATTCAGATATAACATCTATTTTTATTTCTCCTATTACACCCTCATATAATTTTACATTTACATTTGTTGTTCCTAAAACTTTTATGTTTTCTTTTAGCTCAATTTTCTTTTTATCAATTTTTATTTTATATTCTTTATCTAAAACATCAGCTATATCTTTTGCTGTTACTCCTCCAAATACTTTTCCGTTTTCTCCTGCTTTTACTTTTAATTTTGGTCTAATTGTTTTTAATTTTTCTGCAATCTTTTTTGCTTCTTCTTTTTCTACTTCTTTTTTATGACTTGCAGAATCTTGTTTTCCTCTAAGTTTTGTCATATTTTCAGCATTTGCTTCTACTGCTAATTTTTTAGGAAATAGAAAATTGCGTGCATATCCATCGCTTGCATTTATAACCTCGTCCTTTTTTCCTACACCTTTTATATTCTCTAATAATATTACTTTCATTTTCTATTCCTCCTTCTTATTTTAACTTTTACTATTTTACACTATTTTCTAAGATTTTTCAAGGCGTTTTAAGGATTAGCAACTGCCATATTGCATATATTATTAATGTTAACTTTAGTTGACAAATTTCAAATTTAAATTGGTAGAAATTAAAATTAAAATATAGTAAACTATAAATAAATAATTTGAAAATGAAAGGTGATAAAAATGAAATTTAATGAAAATTTAATAATGCTAAGAAAGAAAGCTGGATTATCTCAAGAGGAATTAGGTTACAAATTAAATGTTACAAGACAGACTATTTCTAAATGGGAATTAGGTCAAACCACACCTGAAATGGATAAACTTAAAGAAATAAGTAATTTATTTAATGTTTCTGTTGATGAATTAATAAATGAGTCTTCACCAAATTCAACAATAGACACAAACAAAAAATCAAATAAAAAATATGTTAAATTTATTATTATTGGAGTAATTATATTATTAATTATTGCAATTCCAATAATTGTAAAGACTTTAATTGGAATTAATGATGCAAAAAACGGATTAACCGAAAATTTTTCTAATGTTATTGACGAATCTAAATCAATGTCACAAGATATATTTGGATTAACTCAAAACTTTATAGGTCAAGTTAATGATGGCTTTGATAAATCTAATGTATCTGACGTATTTAATGAAATTGATGGATTTAATAAAAATACTTCTACTTCATATTTTAATGATGAACTTAGTCTTTATGCTGGTACAGCTTTAGGTTTAAACGCCAGTACTGCTATAGAAGAAATAATTAAAATAAATCAAACAAATAATAATAAAATAATAGTTAAATATAAAGATAAAGAAACTGCAGATATTACAGAATTAAGAAATATAAAAAATAAAATAGATATTACTAAGCTCTATGATTTATCATTTGACTATGATTCAGAAGGTCATATAACTACTGCTATAATTACAGAATTATAGTTTTAAAAGAACAAATCTCGCTTCGCGAGAACTTTTTTCTACTTTTTTATTTAACTATTTATATTTAAGTTCTCGAAGAAGCGTAAAGATTTGTAGACGCGAAAAATTGCATAGCAATTTTTCTGTGCAATGTTATTTATTGTGGTATAGGAAAAAGTGATTTTTCCTATACCACAAAAAATCTACTAAACAAAGTTTAGTAGATTTTTTTATTTTATATAGCATATTTCTTAATTAATACAACTCCTGTTGCTAATAATATAATAGATATTGCTGTTATTCCTAAATATAATTTTGTTCCACCTAATGCAACTGTTAGCATTACTGGTGCATCATCTATATCATCTTCTCCATCTTTAAAGTTATCTGGATCTGAATCTACATCTGGTAAATCATATTCATTATCATCTTGGCTTATTTCTGCTATATTTGTTTTTAATCCCATGTTGTCTTGTCCATTTATCCAAGTTAATATTATTGATATTGTTCTACTATCTCCTGGCTGAAGTAATTCATTTTCTAATTGTTTTGTTGCAACTCTTTTTCTACCATTTGCATCTTCTCTTTCATACCATTCTGGATTATCTTCTGCAATAAATTCTAAACCTTCTGGTATATAATCTGTTACTTCTTTTGCGTAACCTGCAACTTCACCTTCATTTGTTATTTTAATTTGGAATTCAAATTTTACTTTTACTTTGTTTATATCTTGTCTTCCTAAATCAACTTTTGCTGGTGGTTCTGGATTTTCATCTCCTGTATGTCCTGTTTCTTGAATTGTTTCTGATCCATCTTCATTTGTTATTATAGCTTTACTTACCCATTTCTTTAGGCTCAAATCAAAGATTTTTGGTTCATTTGCTACTGTTATTGTAATTACACCATCTTTTAATTCTATATAATCTTCGTCATATCCTTCTATTACTGCCTCTGTTGCTGTATAAGCATCTCCTACTAAGCTTTTTGTTACATTTACAACTAAATCTCCATCTAATATCATTTTATATGGATCTGGTGCCTTTGTTTCTTTAATTGTTATTGTATCTGTTCCTGCTTCTGCTATAGCAATTTCGTCTATTAATATTTCTCCATTTTCATTTGTTGTATATTTTTCTGTTCCGTTTGGTGTTGTAATTTCAAATTCTGCTCCAGCTAATTTTTTTGTATTATCTTCTGAATCAACTTTTATTAATTTAAAAGCATATTTACCACTTACAGGGAATCCTGCTTCATTTCCTTCTGAGAAATCTTGTGGCACTTTTTCTATTACTACTAGTGGTTGTACTGTATCATTTTCTGAATTTGTCCAATATGTAGCTGTTGTAGTTGTATATGATCCACTAATATTTAGTTTTACGACATCGATTTCTTCTGTTTTAGCTGTTTCTACAGGTATTCTTAAATAGAAATCCTTACCCACTAATTCTTGAATTGTTTGTGTTATTTCTTCTTTATTTTCGTCTAATAAAGTATATTTTCCATTTAAATCTTTTCCATCTCTATCTGTTACTGATACTTGTAATGTATAAGGTAAGTTATTAACTTCTTCTATTTTATATGGACCTACTATATAATTTTCTCCTTCTAGTGTAACTTCTGGAGTTTCTTTTGATAATGTTACTGGTACTCCATTAGCATTTGTTTCTTCTGTAGCATTTTTCGCATTAGTTACAAAATATTTATATAATGTTTCCATTTGTTTAAATCTATACTCATTTTTATCAAATATTGAAGTATAATCTTCTGTAACTTCTTCGCCTTCTTTTTTAGCTTCAAATACTCTTTGAAGTGATGGCTCTCCATTAAAATCTGTATGGTATGTTGGATCTTCTTCATTTGTAAAATACCATATTGCAAGTTGTTGAATTACATCTATATCATCATCTGTTAATTCTAGATTTCCAGTAATTCCAGCATTTTCAATTAACGCTTGCTTATCTGTTTGTGCTGTGTCTGTATTTGGTATGTATGAATGATTTAAAATCCATTTAATAGAATTATAATGTTCTTCTTTTACTGGTAATGTAGGCATAGATGCTTTATCATAAAAGTCATATGATTGATCATATTGTTCTCTAAAATTACCAGGTGTAGATGTATAGAAACCTTGCTCTGCTTTTAAACAATATATTACTTTATCATAGTCTATTGTTTCTCCATTATATATTACTATCTTCCAAACATTCTTATCTATTATTCTATATCCATATTGTGCTCCATCTTCTCTAGCTTTTCTAAATTCTTGTAGTCCAAATTCTGTTGTAGTCGCTGTAACACTAGTTGCAAAAATGCTTAAAGAAATTGCACATATTAAACATAAAATTGCACATAATGATATTTTACTTTTTTTCATACAACATTTCCTTTCTTTACATGTATTTTTCCTTATTTTATTATACTATATATATTTTAATAGTCAAACCCCAAGGTTACAATTTCCTATTTTTTTATTTGCTCTCTTTTTTTATTTAATTCTTCTAATCTTTCTTTTAATACTTTTTGTTTTTTCATTGCTGTTCTAATTTCTTCTCTTTCTTTTTCCGCTTTAGCTAAGACTTCTTCTCTAAATTTCTCGTATTCTATGCTTTTATTTAATTCTTGTTTATATACTCGTGTTTGATAAATAATCGCTATAAACTCAATAAAAATCATAGCTAATAAAATCTGTATTATTAATCTAATATTCATTCATATTCTCCTTTATATATACCTAGTTTATATTATACTTTTTTTAATATCATGTATCAATATTTTTATAAAATTTTTAGTGTCAATAATTTTTGAATATTTCACTAAAAAATAGATATATTTTATTAGCGAATATTTCACCATATGTATAATCT
>CALXPV010000025.1 GCA_944390295.1 uncultured Clostridia bacterium
ATAAAACAAGCAAAAAGGACACTTGAGGTAATAGTGTCCTTTTACTTTACTCTTTTGTTTACTATTAAAATAAATTTCTTATTAATAGACTTTCCTTATCTTTTATGTGATTTAATAAAAACACACATTCATCTAATTGTGGAATTGCTTGGGAATATTCTTTAACATCTGCATTTCCTTTTATCAATGTTATTTGTTTTGCTACTTTTTCTAGTTCGTTATGTTCTATATAAAAAGATAAAGTTTTAAAATTCTCATTCCATTTCTTTTCTAATCTTCTTATTTCTTCATTTATTTTCGAATTTTCCTCTTCTTTTATCATCTCGTTTCTTAAATTTCCTAATATCTCATTCATTTCTCCAAAAACTTTTTTTGTATAATTATTGCTTATTAAATCAATACTAAATATTAGTGCAATTACTATAATACAAACAATAATTTCTTTATACATTTTTGCTTTTCCTTTCTTTAGCCTGACAATAAAAATTTCCTTTTCCATCTATTGTTACTACTAGTGCATCCTTTGGCTTTATTTTGAATTTTGCAACTTCCTTTTCTAGCCATTTTTCTTCTTTGCCTAATTTTCTTAAGTTTTCCTTCATTATTACTCCATCGATTACTAAATCATATGAAATTCCTTCGTATTCTGGCTCTATATTAAAGTCACTTATTACAACATTTCTTTTTTCTGGCTTTGGTATTACTGTTATTTGTCCACTAGTTTCTAATATTGCATATTCTACATCTCCGATATTAAAAATATTATTTGAACGTAATCTTTCTTCTAATTCATTAATTGTAAATCTTTCCTTTTTTAATACTTTTTCATCTATTCTTCCCTTATAAATTAAAAGTGATGGTTTGCCACAAATTATTTCTCTAAATTTTAGGCTTTTCATGTTTAAAACAGATATTAATAAATGCATAACTAAAAGTCCTAAAATAGGTATTATTCCATTTGTAATAGGTGTTCCTATATCAGACATTGGAATTGAAGCTAAGTCTGCAATCATTATAGATATTGCAAGTTCAAAAGGTTGTAATTGTCCAATTTCTCTTTTTCCCATTAGTCTCATTACTAATAATACAAATATGTATATAATTATTGCTCTTAAAAAGTTTATTAACATATATTCACCTACTTTAATTTTTCATTATTATTATCTCTTTTTTGTCTTTTTTTATTCACTTTGTATAATTATTTTCTTTTTGTAAACAATAAGAATATGAAACCAACACAAATTTATTTTAATAACTTATTTGAACTTATATAAGTTCTAATTTAAGGAGGGTTTTATATCATGGCTGATAGTCAAATGAATGTAAAAGGAAATTCTAGCACAAGTACTATGGGGCAAATTTTATGGAGATTATTAACATCTGCTGTAGTTTTAGCAATTACTGCTTTCTTTACTCCTGGTTTTAGTATTAATAACATATGGACATTAGCTATTGCAGCTATAGTTCTTTCTATTATGGATTTTATCATCACTAAATTTACTGGTTTACATGCTAGTAGTTTTGGTAGGGGTATTGTTGGTTTTGCACTTGCTGTAGCCACACTATATGCTACACAATTCTTTGTTGCAGGTTATTCAATATCTTGGATGGCAGCAATAATAGGCGCTTTAATATATGGAGTAGTAGATTACTTTATCCCAGGTACACAAAGTGTATAATAGGTTTCAAAACACAAAAAGCAATGCTAGATTATCTAGCATTGCCATAATTATCTAGTAAGGAAATCACTCGATTGAAGAAGTTTCTTACAAAAAAGCAAGGTTATAAAAACCTTGCTTTTTAATAATTTAGTCTTTCTTTTCTACTATCTCGTTTTTATTTTTGTAAATTGAATTTTCAGGAACTACTCCTCTTACAGATGAAAGTGGATATATGTTTGAATTTCTTCCTACTACTGTTCCCGGATTTAATATACTTCCACATCCAACTTCAACTTCATCACCAATCATTGCTCCAACTTTTTTTCTACCTGTTTCTATTTTTTCATCTTTTCCTTTTATAATTACTAATTTTTTATCAGATTTTACATTAGATGTGATTGAACCTGCTCCCATATGTGATTTATATCCTAATATAGAATCTCCTACATAATTATAATGTGGTACTTGAACTTTATTAAATAATATTACATTTTTAAGTTCTGTAGAATTTCCAACAACTGCACCTTCTCCAACTATTGCTTTTCCTCTAATAAAAGCACAATGTCTTACTTCTGCATCTTTTCCTATAATTGCAGGACCTGCAATATAAGCAGTTGGTGCTACTTTCGCAGTTTTGGCAATCCAAATATTTCCCTCTTTTTCTATATACTCATCTTTGCTTAATGTTTTTCCTAAAGCTATTATAAATTCCTCTATTTTTGGCAATACTTCCCAAGGATATGTACATCCTTCAAAAATATCTTTTGCAATAGTTTCATTTACGTTGTATAAATTTTCTATTTTACATTCTTTCATCTGCATGACGCCTCCAATAATCATTATATAATTTTGCTGCTGTTTCTGGTGATTGAACACCTTCTTTATTTTTTACAGGCGCAAAATCTTCTTCTCTTTTTCCTCTAACTACTGAAATTTGATTAAAATATTCAAATGAATCAAATATAAAATATTCAAATTTATATGCATTTGGTTCTTCTGGTTCACATATCTTACAATTTTCATCTAAATAATTATACCTTTTATGAGCTTTATGATATGGTAAATCTTTTAAACTAATTTTTTCTATTGCTTTTAAGCTAAATAAATTACATGTAATATTTGATTCTCCAAATAACATTTCACCATTTTCATTTTTTGCTTCTATCATATCTTCTGGAATTTCAGAATATTCTATAACTTTTACATTTCCGTTTTTTAGGCATAATGTTCCCATTCTTTCTCTTGGAAAATCTTTAAATACTGATCTTGTAGCTATTTCTGAACCTTCTTTTATTGCAACACCTAATAATAGTGTATCAACCATTTTTAATAAGATATTATCTATTTGTCCTATATATACCCATTCTATACCTTTTTCTTTCATATCTTCTATTACGCCTCTTTCGCGCATAGATTTAAATACACTACCATTACCATCTGCTGCTTTTCTTATTTTGTAATTTTCATCTAATACAATTTGGCCATCTTCTGTTATTAATGGTAATTCTCCTTGCTTAAAGAATCCAACAAAATCTTTTGGATATCCAAAATAATTATGTTCTTCCATAAAGCTTACTATTTCATCATTATTTTTTTCACTAGTCATTATGTACCATGGTATAGTGATATCATATTTCTTATTTGCTCTTTGAATAGAATCTGCCATTATTTCAAATAAATATTTTGGTTTAGGTTCTACATCTATTTTAAATGTTCCTTTTGGTCCATTAAATCCAAGTCTAGTTCCTTCTCCTCCTGCCATTATAATTACTGCAAATTTGTTATTTTTTAATACATCTATTCCTGCATTTTCAAATTCTTCATATTGTTCTTTTGTAAGTTTGTCTGGATTTATTGATTTTACTGGTTTTAACTCTCCAATATCAACTTCTACAGTATCTTTTATGTTTTCATATAACCTTTCTATTTCTTTAAGATTTATTTCACTTAATTCTTCTATAATCTCTTTTTTTGTTTTATTATCTACTTTATTTAATATATTTATTAATCTTGGTTGATTGTATTTTTCTAATTTTTTTATTATTTCTTTTTCATCCATAGTATAAACCTCCATTTTGCGTTTTCTATTCTATCATATGCTTTTTTATTTTGCAATGTTGCTAATTTAAAAATAGTTATAAAAAAAGTGTATTCATTTTAACAAAAATACTATTTTTTAATAACTTGTTTATAAAGCGAAAAAATCCTGGTTAAACTACCAGGATTAATGTTGCTATTATTGCAACTAAAACTGCAATAATAAAGAAATTAAAAAATCTAATTTGCCTTCTATAAATCTGATTCATTTCTTTCAGATTTATACATTCGTGTTCTACCTCATTTCTTGAAAGAGTAGATAAATAGTCAATGTAGTCGTTGTTGTTTTGCATAATCTCCCTCCTCAAGTGGTACTAAACGTATGTCTCCACTTATGCAACAAATATATTATACCATATTTTTTAATTTTATAAAAGTATTTCCATCAATTTGGAATAAGTTTAATTTAACCTTAATATACTTAACTAAAGTAACTTAGTACAAACATTTTCTATGAGGAGGTATTTTATAGATGGAAAATATTAATGTATATGAAGATATTGCTAAACGTACAGATGGTGATATCTACGTTGGGGTAGTTGGACCTGTAAGAACAGGAAAATCTACATTTATAAAAAGATTTATGGATTTACTTGTCATTCCAAATATTGAAAATGAGTATAAAAAGGAACGTGCAACAGATGAGTTACCACAGAGTGCCTCTGGAAGAACTATTATGACAACAGAGCCAAAGTTTGTCCCAAACGAAGCTGTCCAAATAACTATAGGCGAAAATATAAAATTAAAAACAAGATTAGTTGATTGTGTTGGCTATTTAGTTAATAATGCTATAGGTTATTTAGAAGATGATGTTCCTAGAATGGTAAAAACTCCTTGGTCTGAAGAAGAAATGCCATTCGAACAAGCAGCTGAAATAGGTACTAAAAAAGTAATACAAGAACATTCTACAATAGGTATTGTAATGACAACAGATGGTAGTTTTACAGATATCCCTAGGCAAGATTATATAGAAGCAGAAGAACGTGTTATTACAGAATTAAAAAGTTTAAATAAACCTTTTGTAATTGTTTTAAATTCCGCTTATCCTAATTCTGAAGAATCCATAGAGCTTGCGAAAAAATTAGAAGCAAAATACGAAAATTCAGTTGTTTGTATTAATTGCTCTGAGTTAACTACTTCTAATATTAATAATATTTTTGAAAAAGTTTTATTTGAATTTCCTATAGAACAAATTAATATTAATTTTCCTAAATGGATTGATGTATTAGATGAGACACATTCTTTAAAAACTACGTTGTTAGATGAATTACACTCTGCATTTAATAATATTAAATATTTAAAACAAGTTAATTCCTCTATATCTGCTTTCAAAAACTCGGAGATAATTACTAAAACTAGTATTTCTAAAATAGAATTGGGAACCGGAACAGTATTTGTTTCTATAGAATTAAAAGAAGAATTATTTTATAATATGCTAACAGAGATTTCTGGATGTCAAATTTTAAATGATGGTGATTTATTTGCTACAATGTCTGAATTTGCAAGTATAAAAAAAGAATATGACAAAATTGCTTTTGCACTAGAAGAAGTAAAAGCAAAAGGTTATGGAATTGTTACTCCATCTATTGATGAGCTTATTTTAGATGAACCAGAAATGATTAAACAAGGTTCTAGATTTGGGGTAAAACTAAAGGCGAAAGCTCCTTCTATACATATGATTAAAGCTGATATAGAAACAGAAGTATCTCCAATAGTAGGTTCTGAAAAACAATCTGAAGAATTAGTAAATTATTTATTATCTGAATTTGAAAATAATCCTAAAAAAATATGGGAATCTAATATATTTGGAAAGAGCTTACATGAATTAGTTAATGAAGGTTTGCAAAACAAATTATCTCATATGCCAGAAGATGCACAAGTAAAATTACAAGAAACTCTAGAAAGAATTGTTAATGAAGGTAGTGGTGGATTAATTTGTATTATCTTATAATTTTTCCTATACCACAAAAAATGGGAGACCAGAACCTAATCTAGTCTCCTATTTGGCTATGACTTAATTACATTTCATTTACACTACGTATTACATTGAAAAGTAATTTTTGAACAAATTCTCCAGTTTCTTTGTCAAAGTATGGAGTATCAAAACTTACTTTAGTGGCCTCATATGTTTTTACCTCCACAATTTCCATACTATCCTTGTCTTTTATTTCGTATATAGTTACTTTATAATCACCTTTATTTTCGGTAATAAAGTACCGTACGAAGTCTTCTCCGAAGCATTTGATCGGTAAAATTTTGTAACCTGATATTTCAGCTTCAAAAATCTCATTTTTCTCATCTATCTTTATGATAGATGTCTTTTTATTTTTTGTATTTACATATACATTTTTTCCAAGCCACGAGATTTTTGAAATCTTATCATATTCACCAAGAACAATTACCTGTCTGTTCTGAATGCGTATAAGCTTATTTTCAACTATTTGTAGCTTATCCGTGTCTTTTGGGCAACAATCTAATGCAATACTTTCAACTTTCATTTCATCAGTTGAATATATTACAGGATGCCAAATTCCTTCTTGTCGTACAAAAAGTATTTGTGTATTTTTTAAATACTTAAATTTCTCAACCTCTGTATGCAAGAACGTATCAGGACAATTTTCATTATATATGAATAAATCTTCTCCCCCGTAGCAAATATTGGAAAAAAGATATAATTCATCATAATTTGCTTTTAGCTTGCAACATACAAATACACTTTTTAATATATTTGCATTAATAAAGAAGTTTGTATCTCCTATTGAGATAAATGCTCCCTCTTTTTTCAACTTATATATTTCTACATAAGCTTTGTATACCGGAACTTTTTTAATTTCTCCATCATATACAAGCCAAAACTGCTTTTGACCTCTGGTTTCGTATTTATATATACGAAGTCCATATCCTACAACCACGTCATAATTATTATAAAACGTGATTTCGTAGATTTTTCCTGTTAACATTGCCCAAAGAATCCGTATTTTTGTTACAATTTCTTTAATCATAGCGCTCCTCCTGTTCTTCTTTTAAATCAGTTACAATTGTATTTATATGCTATATATCTTTTCAAGCATACTCCTACAAAAACCAATTTAAAAAAGTCTTCAACACTGAATTACGTTTTATATTTTATCATACTTTACATAATTTTAAAAGTGTTTTCCAATTTTTCTTTCTAAAACTGAAAATTTACTTTTCTATTTAAAACCCAGTTATAAATTTAAGAAATTTTCTCTATGTCCATTCTTGCTCTTGGATAATTTATATCTTCTATTGTAACTGCTTGTAATTTTAAAATATCGCCTGCATTTAATCTTAAAAATACTGTTCCAGATAGAGTCATCCTATTTTCTGTATTTTGTCTTAATATTGGACTTTCATTAAATGTGTTTTCTAAAGCTGTATTGTTTACAACTAAGACTGCATTAAAATTAAAGGTATTTAGACTTTCAGAAAGTCCATATAACTGATATGAAATTTGATATATTCCATTTTCATTTATTAATATTTCGTCACTACCTTGTACATGTGATAATGCATTTCCCTCTTCTATTTCATTTTTGCTAAATCTTATACTTGTCGTACCAATTTCAGAATTATCTCCATTAATCGCAATAATTGATAATATATTGCTTTTACTTTGCATTCCTACCATACATATTGCAATTATAAATATTATAAATAAAATTAATCCCATAATTAAACAACATTTTGTATTTGTTGTTTCTTTTTTACAATTCATAACAAATTCCCCCTTAAAATATTTTATGATTATTTTAAGAATTTGTTATTAAGTAGTTTTTAATTATTGAATATAGTTTCCTATTATTACAAAACAATATAAATTTTTTAAGACACTCTTTTTTATAAAGAGTGTCTTTTAATTTTTTAATTATAATCTTTTTCATTTAGTGCAGGATATGTAAAAATTCTTCCTCCTTCTGATACTTGCCCATTTGCAAAGTGTGTTTTGTTAAAACTTTTAGATCCTCTTAAGAAATATTTTGTATAAGTGCTTTTTGGAACTTTTCCATTTCCGATTATTGTCGGATCATCCCAAGTAACATCTATTGCATACCAAGCTCCATTTAATTGTACATAATTCCATGCATGTGCTTCTGTTTCTCCTGCTGAATTTGTTCCTGTTCCTACTACTTCTACGCAAGGTATTCCAACAGCATCTAATAAATATTTTAATGCATCTGCATATCCCTCACATACAACACTTTTTTCTACTAAAGCTCCATATATATTTCGTGTGTTAGTTCTTTCTAATGTTTGATCATATTCCATATGACTTATTAAAAAATCGTGTATCTTTTTTATTTTTGTATAATCATCATCTGCACTAGTTTGTTCTACAACACTATTTTTTACATATTCAATTTCTGCTAGCTTAGAATTCAACTCATCTTTATTAGCTATGCTATCTATTAAATAATCACCACCAGAAACCGGCTCTATTGCTGTTGTATATGTTGTACCAAATAAATTTGTTCTAGAATAAATCATAAGTACCATATTTGTTACATCAATATAATATACTTCTGGATTATCTAATGAAAAGGCATCTAATGCTGATTGGTAAGCTTCATTTAACTTAGCTTGCCCTTGTTCTTGGTTTAATAAATCATTAAACTCATCATCAAAATCTAATACTGCATTTCCTGTTTTTATATTTTCTATATTGCTTTCTAGTTTATCATATATTTTTTTGGCATTTGAATCTAGTTGGTTATAATAATACTTATATTTTCCAGAAGTCACTTGTGTAATTTGAGTATTTCCATCTCCTGAATCTATTGGCAATAATTCTGTAGATTCACTAGATTGCTGATTTTGTTCTATTGGCTCTATTGGTTTTATTGGCTCATTTGAAATTTCATTAACTGGTACAATTTCAGAAACTAAATTTTCGTCTCCCACATAGAAATAATAATAAGCTATATATCCAATTCCACCTAGTATTACTAAGATAAATATTGTTAGAATAAATGTAAAAAAATTCTCTTTCATAAACTTTGCTTTTTATCCTTTCTTCAATTTGCAAACTTTATTTAATTATACCATTTTAAAATTGTTTTTGTATATAGTAATTTTTTCTTTAAATACATATTTTAATATATTTTTGAAAATACTATATTTAAATATTTTGCAATAAATGAGGTTTTAGAATGAATTTTAATAAATTTAAACAATCTATTTTTAATTTAATAAATTATACTCCTCCAGGCGAACCTTATAATTTTAATTTAAGTAATTCTACTTCTAAAAATATTGTTTGCAATTCTGATAAAAAAATTTCAAATAATTTAGAAGAAAATAAAAATTATATAAATTTTAAATACAATACTTTAATAAATAGTGATATCGTAATTAGAAATTTTAAACTTGTAGCAGGAGGTAAATTATACTCTGCTTTTATAATTTATATTGATGGAATGGCTGATTCTAAATTGATTAATGATTTTATATTAGAGCCGCTGATGCTAAGAAATAGCGCCAATATGCATAAATCACATTGTTTAAAAACAAAAAATCAAGGAAAAAAAGTCTTAGTAGAAAAAAACTCTAATAATTTAGCCTCTGAAATTGAACAGTCTTTATTACCTCAAAATTCTCTGGTAAAAGAAACAGATTTTAGCAAAGTTTTTAATGCTGTTAATATGGGAAATTGTGTGCTTTTTGTAGACACACTCGAGGTGGCTTTTAACTTAGATGTTAAGGGATTTAAGCAAAGAAGTGTCAGTTCTCCTAACAACGAAATTGTAATAAAAGGTCCTCAAGAAGCTTTTGTAGAATCTATAAGAGTTAACACATCACTTCTACGTCGTGCTACTAATACTGAAAATCTCGTTATAGAAAATGTATCTGTTGGTAAATTAAGCAATACTGCGTGTAGCATTTGCTATTTAAAGAATATTGCAAATAGTGATCTTGTTTCAGAAGTTAGATATAGACTTAATAACTTGGATATAGACACATTAGTTTCTGCAGGACAATTAGAGCAACTAATTTGTGATAATAGAAAATACAATATTCCTCAATTACTTTCAACCGAAAGACCTGATAAAGCTGCAAAGAATTTATTTGGTGGACGTGTTGTTGTTTTAATTAATGGTAATCCTTACTGTCTTATAATGCCTGCAACAATTTCTGATTTTATATCTTCTCCTGAAGATACTAATTTAAAACCACTTTTTGCTAATTTCTTAAAATTTTTAAGACTTTTTGCAATTGGAATTACGCTATTATTGCCAGCATCATATATTGCAATTGTAGATTTCCATCAAGAATTACTTCCTACAGAATTATTATTCTCTTTGTTAGCTTCAAGGGAAAATGTTCCTTTTCCAGTTATTTTTGAATTATTAGTTATGGAAATATCATTTGAATTAATAAGAGAAGCAGGACTTAGAGTGCCATCTCCAATAGGACCTACTATTGGAATTGTTGGTGCATTAGTTTTAGGGCAAGCAGCAGTAAGTGCAAGTATTGTAAGTCCATTTTTAATAATTATTGTAGCAATTACTGGTATAGCTTCTTTTGCTATTCCTGATTTTTCTTTTGGATTCCATGTAAGAGTTAGTAGATTTATATTTATTGCTTTAGCCTACTTTGCTGGTTTTTTAGGCTTAGCTGTAGGTTTATACATCTATTTTGCTATTTTATGTAGTATAAAATCATTTGGTGTACCTTTTATGAGTCCTTATGCTCCATTAAGTAGAAATTCAAAAACAAATAATTTCTTTGTGCTCCCTACTTGGATGCAAGAAATAAGGCATTCTTTTCTTCATCCTAAAAAAGCACGAGCGCAAAATAATATTAGTATGAAATGGAGGCACCCAAATGGATAATATAAAACTTGGAAATTTTGAAGCTATTTCACTAATTCTTATAATTATAATTAATCATATTATATTAAATTTTTCTAAAACTATTATCTCTGCTACTGGGTCTGCTTCTGCTTTAAATATTTTATTTATCGGAATAATATTACTATTATTTATAGAACTAGTTATTTTTTTATTTAAACGTTTTACTAGACTAGATATATTAGATATCTCTTCATATTTGGGTGGAAGGATATTAAAAACAATTACAGGAATTTTATTTATAGGATACTATATAGTATTTGCAAGTATTTTATTAAGAACTTTTTGTGAAAATTTAAAAATAATTTATCTAGATAAATTACCTATTACTATTATTGTTATAATTTTCTTAATAACAATTACTTATGCAAATAAGTTAGGTTTTAAAGTAATTTCTAAAGTCAATATGTTATTTTTACCAATTATCCTTTTCTGTATGATATTTGTTTTTATTGCTAATATAAAAAATTACAACTTATCTGGACTATTTCCTTTACTTGGCTATGGTCCTAAAACTACTTTTTTATTAGGCCTTAGTAATTTATTTGCCTTTTCAAGTATATCTATTTTATATTTTCTACCACCTATGGTTAATGATAATTCTTTTAAGAAAATAGCCAGAGTTTCTACCATTTTATCTATTCTGCTATTTTTTATTGGAATCTTTTCATTTCTTTGCTTATTTTCTTTCTTAAGAAATAGTGAAGAAATTATGGCACTATATTTAGCAACTAGATATATAGAATTCGGAAGATTTTTCCAAAGATTAGATGCTGTATTTCTTATGATTTGGACTATTGGAGTTATTTCTTACTTATGTATCATAACTGCACTTTCTATGCATATTTTTAAGAAAATAACCAATATAAAAAACAGTAGTGCTTTAGTATACTGTTTTTCTGGAATTATCTATGTAATTACTCTTATACCTAAAAATATAGCACAGGCAAATTATATAGAAATAAATATTTTTAAATATGTTGTATTTTTTTTACTATTTGGATACAGCTTATTTGTATTAATCTTTGCAAATATTAAGAAAATATCTTCTCAAAATGTGCAAATTTCCTCGAAAACTCAAAAACATAGAAAAACTTAGCATATTTAGGAGGTGGCAAAATGAAAAAAATACGTAAAATTCTTGTTAGAGGAATAGCTGGAATAATAATTGTTCTTTTAATTTTTTCTTTATCTGGATGTTATAGTGTTCAAAGTATAGATGATTTAACATATGTTATAGCTCTTGGTATAGATAAGGGAAAAAATAATACATTAGCACTTACTGTTCAATTTACTTTTCCAACAAGTTCAGAATCAGCATCTGGAGAAGCTGCTCCTACAATTGTAAATACTGTTGAATGTGCTTCTATAAATAGTGGTATTACACTTTTAAATAGTTATACAAGCAAGGAAATTAATTTATCTCATTGCAAAATTATTGTTTTTTCTGAAGAGCTTGCTGTTTCAGGAATAGGCGAAGAAATTTTCACATTATCAAATCAAGTAGAAATACGTCCAGATTCTAACATTATTATTTCTAAATCTACTGCTAAAGAATATATAGAAAATTCTAAACCAGAACTTGAAAATTTAGTAGCTAAGTATTATGAATTAAATCTATTTTCGCAAGAATATGCTGGATTTACTGAAAATATTAGTATATCTAACTTTTTTAATAAATTAAATACTACTTCTATAGAGCCTACTGCTATTTTAGGAAACGGAAACAAGTTAAACTTACCAAGTTCTAATAACTCTAAAGATGAATTAGATATAGTAGCTGGTGAACTTCCTATAACCGAATATAAAAGAGAAAGTGAAAACTTAGGTATCGCAGTATTTAAAGATGATAAAATGGTTGGAGAATTAACAGCAATAGAAACAATGTTACATTTGATTTTAACTAATAATTTCGAATCTGGAATTATTACTTTAAATCATCCCTTAAAAGAAAATTCAACTATAGATATTGCTTTATATTCTCATAAAAAAACTAATATAGATGCAAAACTTATAAATGGTTCTCCTTTTGCTACTATAGAAGTATTTCTTAATTCACGTTTATTATCTGTTGATAAAAATTCGGGTGATTTTGATTCTGACGAAATTAAAGAATTAGAATCTTTAATAAATTCTTATCTAGAGAACGCTATCTTAAATTATTTATATAAAACATCAAAAGAATTTGAGTCAGACATTGACGGCATTGGACAGAGTTTATTAACAAAATTTAAAAATAGTAAGGAATGGAATAATTATAATTGGCCGCAGAATTATAAAAATACTTTTTTTAAAGTCCATGTAAATACAAATATTAAGTCTAGTTTCTTGCTTTCTAGTTAGTGGAGGTATTTTATGTTTTTTATAATTTTAATAGTTTCTATTATTATATTCTTAAAAACTCTTAGTTATGGAATTTATGAAATAAAAGAAAATAAAAACAAATCGGCAGGTATCACAATTATAGTTTTAGCAAGTTTTGTTTTAATCTTTGCACCATTTATAACTTGGTTTAGGTAAATCTAAAAAAAACTATATAAAAAATATATTAATTATGTTATTATACTCTAAGTGAGGAGTGAAAAATATGATTGAATATATAGGAATAGATATTGGAGGTACTAATATTAGAATTGGTGCAATCAATCAAAATGATGAGCTCGTATTTGAATATAAAGAACCCACTTTTGAAAATGTTATCAGTAGTGAAGATTTATATAACAAAATAATAAAACTTATAAAAATGGTTCCAAATTATGAAAACAGTAAGGCAATTGGAATTGGAGCACCAGGCTCAGTAGATAAGAAATTAGGACAAATTATAACATCAAAAAATGTAACTATTTTAAAGAATTTTCCATTAGCAGAAAAATTAAATAAAAATTTAAATAAACCAATATTTCTTGAAAATGATGCTAGAGTTGCAACTTTTGCAGAAGCAATATGTGGGAAAGGAAAAGATAAAAATATTGTTTGTTATATAACAATTAGTACAGGATTAGGCGGAGGATTAGTAATTAATAAAGAAATATATAATGGAAGCAATAATTTGGGAGCATATTTTGCAAGAATGATATTAGACGGAGAACATACAAGTAATAATTTAATAAGTGGTACTACATTACTTGAACAATCCAGAGAAAAAATAAATAAAAATATGAAAAATACTTTAGAAGTATTTGAATTAGAAAAAAATAATAATCCCATTGCAAAAGAAATTATTAGCAATTTTAAAAGAAATTTAACAGTATTATTATTAAACATTTCTGCAACATTTAATCCAGATATAATAATTTTAGGTGGAGGAGTATTAAAATCAAAAGATAGTTTTTTATCAGATGTTATTAATAGCTTTAAAGAAAAAGCACATCCTTTAGCCAAAAATACTATTATAGATACAACCACATTTGAAGAACCTGGTATTATTGGTGCATCAATGTTAGCAAAATATAAGTATAATAAACTTAATATATAAGAAAAGTGGCTTCGCCACATGTGCAGATTGCTTTGCAATCGCACGAATATATGTAACTTAACCTTGTTATATACGTAAAAATCTGTCGATTTTTCCTATATAATAAAAAAGAGAATGATTAAAATTAATCATTCTCTTTTTCTTCTTCAATTATTCTTTCAAAAGATATTCTCTTTTCTTGCTTATTTGCTTCTATAACACGTATTTTTATCTTATCACCTATTTTAAATACTACTTTTGTTCTTTCACCTATTAAAGTTTTTCTATCTGGATCATATTCAAAATATTCGTCACCTAAATTTTCAAATCTAATTAATCCTTCTACAGTATTATCTAATTCCACAAATACACCAAATTGTGTTACACCAGAAATTATTCCGTCATATTCTTCTCCTATTTTGCCTTCCATATATTCTGCTTTCTTTATGTCTATACTATCCCTTTCTACTTGTGTGGCTATCTTTTCTCTTTCTGTTGATTGTCTTGCATCATTTTCTGCCAATTTAAAATATTCTTCCTTTTCTTCCTCGTCCATCATATAATTATTCTCTAAATATTTTGAAATTATTCTGTGTATAAATAAATCTGGATATCTTCTAATTGGTGAAGTAAAATGACAATAATACTTGCTTGCAATACCAAAGT
The DNA here is from genome assembly GCA_944390295.1 of uncultured Clostridia bacterium. Lineage (GTDB taxonomy): Bacteria > Bacillota > Clostridia > TANB77 > CAG-508 > Merdicola. The sequence goes on from CALXPV010000025.1 coordinate 14,751, forward strand.
GACCTTTATTTTCTGCATCATATTCTGCTACTTTTAAAGTTCTTAAAACTAAATTTGATACAATTTTTTCTTCCGGTGTACCTTTTGCTTGTTCTAAAACTTTAGAAAACTCTGTAGGATATATTTTTTCTTCCTTTATTTTTATTGTATATCCAAAATTAAATAATGTTTTATTTAATTCTGTAACTTTTTCTATGTCTGGATCTTCGTGCACACGATATATAAAAGGTGCTTTAAGCCAATAAAATTTTTCTGCAACCTGCTCATTTGCAGTTAGCATAAATTGCTCTATTATTTCGTTTGAAAAACTAGTTTCATATTTGTGTACATCTATTGCATAACCATCTTTGTCTAATACAATTTTACTTTCTGGAATATCTAAATTCAAATATCCTTTTTCTAGTCTTTTATTTTTTAATATTAATGCTAATTCTTCCATAAGTTTAAAGTCATTTATATATTTTTCATATTTTTTTACTATTTCTTCATCAGAATTGTCTAAGATTTTTTGTACATCTGTATAACTCATTCTTTCTGTTACATTTATTATACCTTTATATACATCACTAGAAATTACATTTCCTTTTGGATTTATTTCCATACTTACAGACAAAGTAAATCTATCTTCTCCCGCATTCAAGCTACAAATTCCATTAGATAATTCTCTTGGAAGCATTGGTATTACTCTATCTAGCATATATATACTAGTCCCTCTAATTTTTGCTTCTTTATCTAATAAAGTATTTTCTCTTACATAATAGCTTACATCTGCTATATGAACATCTAATTTATAATTACCATTTTCTAATTTTTGAACACATACTGCATCATCTAAGTCCTTGGCATCTTCCCCATCTATTGTAAAAATATCATATTTTCCTCTTAAATCAACTCTATTTTTTACATCATTTTGATCTATTGTAGTTCCATATTTTTTAGCTTCTTTTACCACTGCTTTAGGAAATCTATAAGGTAAGTCATAGTCTTTTATTAAAGAAAGCATATCTATTCCAGCTTCGTTTACATCTCCTATAACTTCTATTATTTTTCCTTCTGCTTTTTTCCCCTTTTCTGGATATTTAAGTATTTTTACTAAAACTTTATGGTTGTCCCTTGCTTTACCAAAGTTTTTCTTAGAAATAAAAATATCTCTACAAAGTTTTTTATCATCAGGAATTACAAAGCCAAAGTTTTTATTATTTTGAAAAGTTCCTACTAAAGTATCTTTTTCTCTTTCTAGTACTTTTAATATTATTCCTTCTTCTCTTTCTCCTTCTGATTTACTTTTTTTCTTTACTAAAACTTTATCACCACTAAAAGCTCCTCTTGTATCTTGTTTTGCAATATATATTTCATCTTCTTGATTTTCTACTTTTACAAATCCAAAACCTTTTTGATGTCTTCTAAAAATACCTTCTATAAATCTATCGTTTTTTTGCATTATATCCCTTCTTTTCTAAAATTTAATTTTCCTAGTATACAAAAAAAGAACGCATTTAAGATAATAAAATACTTCTTATGCGTTCTTATTAGTTGCTATTTTATAACATATATATAATTCCTAATACTATTGTTAATATTGCAAATATAATTCCTAATATAATTGTCCATCTTTTTTGTTTACCAGCTTTTGTTCTACTTTTATTTTTATCATAGAAATTATTTGTATCATTTCCTGTTATTGCTCCAGATGCACCATTATCTTCTTTTTGTTGAACTAATGTTAATATAATTATAGCTACTGCAACTATTATATATATCGCAATTAATATGTATTTTACTATATCCATTTTGTAATTCCTCCTGAATCTATCTTTTTAATAACTTTCAATATTCTAACATATATATTTTATAAAATCAAATATATTATTTATTTTTCTCTTTTTTTAAATTATCAAAAATATTTTTTGCTCTTTTTTCTTTATTTGCAAAATTATTTGTTATTATATTTTTTATTAAAATTCTTTTTAATGTTTCTTCATTCACATCTGCAATAAGTGTTCCATCTTTAGCTATTGAGATTTTTCCAGTTTCTTCTGAAACGATTAATGCAATTGCATCTGATTCTTTAGAGATACCTATACCCGCTCTATGTCTTGTTCCCAATTCTTTAGCGATATCTTGATCACTTGCTAAAGGTAACATACATGCTGCTGCAGTTATCTTATTATTACTAATAATTACAGCTCCATCATGAAGTGGTGTTTTAGGGACGAAAATATTAGTTAATAATTGAGGTGAAACCTCTGCATTTATTTCTATTCCTGTATCTATTATATCTTTAATTCCAATCTCTCTTTCTATTACTATTAATGCACCAATCTGTCTTTTTGACATTTCTTCTGCTGCAATTACTATTTTATAAATATTTTCCTTTGTTTTTGTTTCTATATCTTCTGTAAATCCAAAAAACTTTTTCATTTTGCTAGTTCCCAACTGTTCTAGTGCTCTTCTTATTTCTGGTTGGAAAATAATTATTAATGCTAAAACACCCCAACTTAAAACAACTTTATCTAGTATTGCATGTAATATGTTAAGCCTTAGTACACCACTAAGCCATGTTATTATTAGTAATAATATTATTCCTTTTAGTAGTTGCCATGCTCTAGAATCTTTTGCTATTTTTAGAATTTTATATACTAAAAATAATACTATTACAATATCTATTATGAATAGAATTAGGTCTAATGGATGTTCCCACATTTCTATTATTCTATTTAATATATTTACTTGGTAAAATTCTGAAATTCCTGCTAATATATCTTCTTTCATTTTATTCTCCTATTACATTCCTATAAGGTAAAATAATAATGTTCCACCTACACTCATAACCATTAATAAAGCAAGTATTCCTGCTATTATTTTTACAGCTAATTCTCCTCTATTTCTCTTAATTTTTTTAGTAGCTTCTTTTGGCATAATTTTACCTCCTATATATTTTAATATAATTCTTAAACTAAAAATGGCAATGTTTTTTCCCTTGCCCACTATAGTTTACCACACTTTATTTTTTTTGTAAATAACAAATTATGGTTAACTTTTAGCATAAATGAATAAAAATAACACTCTTTAAATTTCTGTTTTTATTCTATTTTTAAAAAAACAAAAAACAAGTACTAAAAATACTTGTTTTTTAAGATTTCTTAATATCTATTCTATATCATTTTGATATTTTTTTATCATTTTAAATTCTAGTATTCCTCCAAATACAAATAATATTACATCAATCATAGAAACAATTAGATATACTTCCTTTTGCACCTTTTTTACTTCTTCTACATAGCTACTTTGCTGCTGAATTGCTTGTGTTTTTTCCTCATCTGTCATATTTTCTGATTCCTTTATAACATCTTCAGCTTCTAGTTTACTTTCTTCTAATCCTATAATTATTAAAGAATAATTAATTACATTTCCAAATGATATAAAAATCATTAATATTATGTAAAAAATTATAATATTTCGTTTAAACTTTTTTTCATTTCTTTCATCTAATCTTTTATCTTTAAATATATCAGATGTAGCAAGTTTAGATGGTACATATATTAAAATTGCCATTGTAATTACAGAAAAAATTGATGATACTAATATATTTATATTGCCGGCTAATATGTTATATATTACAGCAAAAATTATTGTTAAAATTATATAATATATTAGAAATCTCCAAATAAATCCCCATGTCATCTTTCCAGAAGTTTTTAACTCTTTTTCCATTGTTTGTCCTCCGTACTATTTATTACTTTAGTTTAAATTCATTAATCTGCACACTTTTTCTATCAGTATGATTATATCATTTTCATATCAATTATTATATTCTGTTTATTTATTGATGTCAAACCAATTTTGCTTTTTTATGTAAATCGTGTTATAGTATATTTATGGTACATTGAAAAAAGAATAAGGAGGAAGTTTTTTAATTCTTATTACAGTGGGAGATAATTCTACTGATTATATATAGCCACACGCAGTAATGATTCAAGATATAAAGGAGATTAATATGGAAACAATGACAAAAGAAATTAAGACTGTCGTAGCAAGGATTATATATGCACTTCGGCTTCAGCCCGAAGATGTAGATTTCGAGGCTTTATATGAAATCATCAAGTATTTACCTGATGACGAATTACAGGTTCTGCTTTCCTGCTTTGGGTTCTCAACGACACCGATGAGTATTGAGGAAACAGCAAAAGCCCTTGGGATAGCTTCCCTAGAAGTAATTGATTCTCTGTCAAACGCTTTTGAGAGAATAGAAAGTCAAAAAAGCACTTTCTATTCTGGCAAGGAGACTTCAGAAGAGCCGGAAGTTGATATCAGGGCTATAGACGATTTAAATCCTAGAGTTTATCATTGTCTGAAAAACTCTGGGAGAAAATATGTCAGCGACCTTAAACTTGAGGAAATCTCAGACATCCAAGGACTCAGTCCTAGAGATTGTACGAGTATTTCAAATCTGTTAACTCGTTACAAGTCTGAAGAAGCAATAATAAAAAGTACGCTTCAGGAATTAAAAGAATACAGAGAAAAATAAATTCCTCTATATATTCTTTTAAGCGGTGGGATATAAACTTTTCCACCGCTTTTTCTATTTTTATATTATCCTTTTAAATAAAATTTAATTTTCTTTATCTAACAAATCTTTAATTGTATGCCATGCTAAAACCGCACATTTAACTCTTGCAGGCATATTAGAAACATTTTTAAATGCTATTGCATCTTCTAATTTTTCAAGTTCGCTATCATCTTTTATTTCTCTTTTAATCATTCCAATAAAAGTATCTATAATTTCTAATGCCTCTTCTTTTGTTTTTCCAATTAAAGTATCTATCATAATAGAAGTAGATGCTTGTGATATAGCACACCCATGTCCAGTAAATGCTAAATCTTCTATTACATCACCATTCATTTTTATTTCTAATTCTATCTCATCACCACAACTTGGATTATGTCCCATCTCACATTTATCTGGATGATCCATCTTTCTTTTATTATGTGATGCCATACTATGTTCCATAATTAAATCTGTATAAACTGAATCCAAATTATCCATTAGTCCATTCCTTTCTTAAACTCTAAAAAACGCCAAAATGAAATTATTTTTCATCTATTTATTGTTAAAAAAGAATTGTGCTTTTGGCTAGGCAAACAAACAAGAAAACCGGAGACGTACTATTTGTACGATGAGGATTTTCGAAGTGCAGTTTAACGACGCCAAAACGAAATTATTTTTTAACACTTCTCCATTTTTTAAACATATCATTAGCCCTATTAAGAGCCATTATTAATTTATCTATATCTTCTTTAGTATTATAAATATACATACTTGCTCTACATGTTGCAGGAAGATTTAAAAATCTAATTAAT
>CALXPV010000026.1 GCA_944390295.1 uncultured Clostridia bacterium
AAAAAGCTGACTATTAAAAGTCAGCTACATTTTATTCTATATTTTCATCTTTTATATAATATTTTGTTCCTACCATTTTATCTGGCAAGTACTGTTGTTCTACATAATGACCAGGAAAATCATGTGGATATAAATAACCTTCATGATATCCAAGAGCTTCCATTCCTTCAACAGGAGCATTTCTTATATGCATTGGAATTTCACCTGTATCTTTATTTTGTACATCCTCAATAGCTCTATTTATTGCCAAATATGATGCATTAGATTTTTTAGATGTTGCTACATATACTGCAGCTTCTGATAAAATAATTCTTGCTTCTGGCATTCCTATCATATGTACTGCTTGCATTGCTGATGTTGCTACTACTAAAGCATTTGGATTTGCCATTCCAACATCTTCAGCTGCTGCAATTACTATTCTTCTTGCTAAAAATACTGGATCTTCTCCACCATTTATAGCTCTTGCTAAGTAAAAAACTGTTGCATCTGGATCTGATCCACGCATAGATTTTATAAAAGCACTAATATTATCATAATGGCTATCACCTTTTTTATCAAAAATAGCTTTTCTTGATTGTACACTTTCTTTAGCAATCTCATTAGTAATATGTATATATCCATCTGAAGAAATTTCTGTTGTTAATACAGCAACTTCCAATCCATTCAAAGCTGTTCTTACATCTCCATTTGCTGTATCAGCTATTTTTTCTATTGTTTCATCACTAATTTTTATATCATAGCTTTTTAATCCATCTTCTCTTTCTAGAGACATTTTTAAAACTTTTATAATATCTTGTTTAGTTAACGGATTTAATTTAAATACCATAGACCTAGATATCAAAGCTTTATTAACTTCAAAATATGGATTTTCTGTAGTTGCACCAATTAAAATAACTGTACCATCTTCTACAAAAGGCAAAAGAGCATCTTGTTGTAATTTATTAAATCTATGGATTTCGTCTATAAATAAAATGCTTTTACCTTGTGGATTTAACATCATATTTTTTGTTTCTTCTACTACTCTTTTTATTTCTGAAACACCAGATGTTACTGCATTTATCTTATAAAATTTATATTTTGTTGTTTCACTTATTACTCTTGCAAGTGATGTTTTTCCACATCCTGGAGGTCCAAATAAAATTATACTAGATAACCTATCTGCTTTTATTGTTCTATATAATATTTTATCTTTTCCTAATATATGCTCTTGACCTACATATTCATCTAATGTTTTTGGTCTCATTCTATATGCTAAAGGCTTGCTTAAGTCCATAAAAACCTCCAATTCTAGAATATTACATTCCTAAATATCCTAATGCTTTTCTTATAATATCTTCTACAACTAAATTAGTTATATCTATTTTATGTATTACATTTTCTATTTCTTGTCTTGTATATCCTAAAACTTTTAAAGCTTGAATAGCTTCTTCTAGTTTATTATCTTCTATTATACTATTTTTTATTTCTATATCATCTTTAGTAATACTATCTTCTGTTTTTAATTTATCTTTTAGCTCCAATATAATTCTTTGTGCTGATTTTGGACCTATTCCTGGTATTTTTGTAAGTGTCTTTACATCATTTGATATTACAGCTAAAGCAAATTTTGATGGTGTTATTGATGAAAGCATATTAATTGCTGATTTTGCACCAACTCCACTTACTGATATTAATAATTCGAACATTCTTAATTCTTCATTCGTTATAAAGCCATATAAACTTATATCATCTTCTTTTACTTGCATATGTGTAAAAATTTTAATATTCTTTCCTGTTTCATCTAACCTTTGAATAGCAGATTCTGACATAAATATTTTAAATCCTACTCCATTTACATCTATTACAATATAGTTTAATGTCTTTATTTCTAATGTACCTTTTATATATGAAAACATATCTTTCTCCTTTGCAAACAAATTTTCTGTTTTGTATTATATCATAATTTTTTATTTTTGCAATAATTAATCTTCTTTATATTCTAAAATATCTCCAGGAGTACAATCTAAAACTTTACACAATTTATCTAATGTAGAAAATCTTATAGCTTTTCCTTTATTTGTCTTTAGTATTGATAAATTTGCAGGTGTTATTCCAATTTTTTCTGCAAGTTCATTAGATGGCATTTTTCTTTTTGCCATTACTACATCTAAATTTACTATTATAGCCATTTTGACTCCTCCTTAAATTGTTAAATCGTTTTCTTCTTTATGTCTAATTGCTTCTTTATATATTTCTAAAAGTATTACAATACCTAATCCTAAAAAAACAAATAAAATTCCTATAAATGCAATAAATATACTAGATATTTGTGCATATGATGCAATATAGTCTAAATGTTCGTATGGAGTAAAAAAGTTTAATAATATTGATATTACAAAATATATAATTCCAGTTATTAAAAAAGAAAGCCATATATTTTTTAGTCTATTTATATTTTTCCTATTAAAAGCATCTTCTATTTCAAATGTTTGAAATATTTTTATTAAATTATACAATACTATTACTGCTGGTATTGCTGTTATCATAACCAAATATAAAACTATAAATTTTGGTTCTTTAGTAATATCTAATCCAAGTACTACACACATAATTAATAAAATTATTTCGATGGCAACAACTGCCACTAAAAAAGCTTTTAAACCTACTAATATTCCCGTAGATAAACTATTTTTCCCTAATATTTTCATACTTACCCTCTTTCTATTAATACCCTTTTTAATATTAATTATTTAATTTAAGATATATTTATTATATTTATGGCGTTTACGTTTGTCAACATAAATTTATTGTTTTACAATATAACAATTTTACTTTTATTTCATAATATAATATTAAGATTTTTTTTGGAGGCTTTTATGATAAATTATTTAATTTTAAAAAATCAATTAAATAATTTGATTGAAAAATACGATTTTTTGAAATTATTTTCCATTGGAAAAAGTGTTTTACATAATGAAATTTATTGTATTAAATTTGGTATTGGAAAAAAACAAATTATGTACTCTGCTGGAATACATGCTAATGAATTTATTACTTCTATTGTTTTACTAAAATTTATAGAAGATTTATCTATTGCATATACAAATAATTCTAAAATTTATGATTTCTCTATTTGTGAATTATATAATAATTCTAGTATTTATATAATTCCAATGATAAATCCAGACGGTGTAAATTTGGTAAATAATTTTTATGATTCTAATAGTGATATTTATAAAAAATGTTTAAATATATCTAATAAATTTCCTTCTTTTCGCTTTCCTTTAGATTGGAAAGCCAATATTAATGGTGTGGATTTAAATTCACAGTTTCCCGCAAATTGGGAATTAGGAAAAGAATTCAAATCAAAGGAAGGTTATCATACATTTGCTCCACGTGATTTTGCCGGAGAATATCCGGTCTCTGAACCCGAATCTAAAGCTTTATATGAATTCACTCTATCTAAAAATTTTAATTTGATACTTAGTTTTCACTCACAGGGAGAAGTTATTTATTGGAATTATAATGGATATTCTCCAAAGGGTTCTTTCGAACTCGCTAAAGATTTCGCTCAAGCTAGTGGATATTCGTTAGAAGACACTCCTCTTCTTTCTTCTTTTGGAGGTTTCCGTGATTGGTTTATTAGTAATTTTAATAAACCTGGTTTTACAATAGAAGTTCGGAAAGGGAATTAATCCACTTCCTATAGAGCAGTTAAATAAAATTTATCATGATAATATTGGAGTTTTAATATTAGGTGCTGTTTAACAAATCGTAAAGCCTTAATATTTGTAGATGCGAAAATTGCATAGCCATTTTTCTATATAATAGAAAAAAGCACCAATACAAAAATGTATCGATGCTTTAATAAATTAATGCTTATCTATATTTTTATATTTTATAAATTTAAATGTGCTTATTCCCACTATTATTATTGAAATAGCTATTATAATTGGTAAATGAATTCCACCTGTTTTTGGTAATGTAGTATTAGCTGTTGTTGGATCATTTCCGTCTAATTTATATGAATTATTTATATCATTTAGATCATCTTCTAATTTATCTGGATCCTTTATTTGATCTTTTATATCATCTTCTGGATTGTCTGGGTTAGGATTATCTGGATTTGGATCGTCTGGATTTGGATTGTCTGGATTTGGGTCATCTGGGTTAGGATTATCTGGGTTAGGATCATCTGGATTTGGATTGTCTGGATTTGGATTATCTGGATTTGGATCATCTGGATTTGGATTATCTGGATTTGGATCATCTGGATTTGGATCATCCGGATTTTCAGAATTTCCACTAGTAATTCTCCATAATTGTGCTCCAAAGAATGGATTAGCTGTACCAACATATAAGCCACTGTCTGTTGCAACTAATGAACGTCCACCATAATTGTATTTATCATTAAATCCACTATCTGTAATAACATCAAAATTCACACCATCAGATGTTTTTAATAAGTCAAATCCCCATGTACTATTTTGTAACTTTTGACCTATGAAAGAATACATTTTAAGTCCAGTCCAATCAACTCTATTATATAATTCTATAAATTCATCCCCTGCCATTTCTAGCATAGAAGAATCCTTCATTTCTTCCATTTTTACTAATAAGTCATAATTTTTAACTACAAAATCAAAAAATGCTTCTTTATCGTTTGCCACAGTCAAATATTCTGAAAGCATTGTTTTTCCTTGCTCAAGTAAAGTTTTTATTTCTTCTAAATCAGCATTTGATGAGCCAACTCCATTAAGCAATTCAAGGATTTCATCAATTTTAGAGTTTAATAAGTTTATTTCTTCTTCTGTTAAATCCGTAAAATTATTTCCTTTTAAATTCTTTATATATTTATATAATACAGCTGAGTCCATTGTTGTAATGTATAATTCATCGTTATAAACTTCTGCTCTCCATACATATTCTATACAATTATCCTGCATATGTTCTGAAAAACCGGCCACTTCATTAAATTTTCCTGTACTATCATCATATACCCACATCATTTGTGGATGACTTAATGTAGTATACATTGTTTTTAAATAATCACTTGCTTTTACATCTTGCCCTGCAAGTGAGCCAATAATTCCTGTTACAGCTGCAACTTCAGCAGAAATTGTATTATCAAAATTAAATAGATATAATTTTCCATTAAAAGTAATTGGAGTTAGTGCCATTGTAATTAAACCAGCTTCGTCGCCAGTCCATCCTTCTGGTTTATCTGCCATACCTAAATTATTCACTCCATTTTTATTACCTATAACTTCTTCCCAATACCATCCATATTCGTTTGCAGTTTCCCCCTGTGCTGCTGGATGCCCTCTAAATAGTACACTTCCAGCTGTATTAGGAATAGATGCATAAACATATCCATTATATGTACACATATCCCATATTGGACTTGTTACATTACTAAATACTGCTGAATCTTTTGCATAATCGCCAAAATCTTTGTAATCAGCTATTCTATCCCATTTTGTATCATCATTTGCATCTTTTTTAATTATTCCAAGTTTTTGAAAATCTTCATATCCTGCATCTAGTTCTTCTCTTGAATCCACTCCACCAAATAATAATGCATTATCATATTCACATGATGCACGCATACTTGTTCCACTTTTTGAAGTAAAAGCTACAGTTATTTGATCGTTCTCATCTACTTTATAAATATAATTATCTTTTGTTGTATCTGAACAAAATGAAGCAAAATATAAATTACCATCAAATTCTACGGCATTTCTAAAAGCTACACCGTAATCTGCTGTATATATAGATTTTATTTCTCCGGTAGTTGTATTTATTTTAAAAATATCTCCACCTTTGTCTGTTGTAGGTCTTGGTATTTCATTATTTGTCATTGAATTAATTAACATCCAAGCTTGATCTTCTGTAATAGTATCACTTGCAGACGTTAATGCTTTTACAAAAGTATCTGCAATACCTCCTACAATATTTTTATTAGTTCCAACATATAAATATTCTCCTCTTGCTGCCATAGCCCATGCATAACTAGTTTCACGGTCTCCACCCGGAACTAATCCATCAGCTTCTCCTTCTCCTGATGTTGGATTTGAAATTTTTTCTATTTTCAAATTCGTACCTGCTGTTGTAGTAGTGTCTGCAGCATACACATATAAATTAGAAATAATAAAACTTAAAATAATTAATAAAATAACTACTCGTTTAAAATATCTTTTCATGCCCACTTCTCCCTTTTATATTATTTATTTCATAATATATTTTGAGTATCATTTCGTCAATATTTAGTAAAAAAATGTCAAATAAATTTAATATTATTACATTCGTGTTTCAATTTATTATCTTTTTTGTTACAAATAAAACTACTTACTTTTTGTAAGTAGTTTTATTTATTAAATATTAGATTTATTTTTAAAAACCTTATATGAGATACGATACGAAATATAGTACATAAATATAAGTAAACAAATCACTATAGCTATACCAAACTTTTGAAAAAAAGCATTAATAGCATTTTCATTTATATTTATTCCTAAATTATGTGTTACTAAATATGCAATTCCTAAAGCTAATAATATTATTATAAAAAATAATATAAACATTTGTATTCTACCTTTTTCTGCTCCCCATTTATAAATACTTGGAATTTGTATAGTTAAAATTAAAGAAATTCCAAATATTCCTCCTAATGTTGTGTACAATAAAGAATTATAGTCTACATTAATTATATTATCAGCTCTTATATTATTTAATATATTTACAAATATTGGCGTTATTATAAAACCTATTATTCCACCTATTAAAGCCATAGAAATTACTAAAATATATTTTTCTATTACCATTTCTTTTTTATTAACAGGCAAAGACAATACGTATTCATCTGACTTTGCATTCTCATCATAACTAAATGTTGATAAAGCTATCATTCCAGTCATAGTAGTCATAACTATTGGAATATATTTCCACATTTCTTCTCCAGCACCACCTATTGCAAGTACACATACAAACATTACTAATAATGAAATCTTATAGCTACTTAAATTTAGCATATCTTTTTTTATCAAGCCACAAATTTCTTTCACTTATTTTTCCCCCTTTATATAAAATAACATTATATCTTCAATTGATGCTTTATCTATAGTAGAAATTCCATATTTATTCTTTATTGTATTTTTATTATTTACTAATACTTCATATTGATATTTTTCTTTTCTATAATACTCGTAGTCTTCTTTAGAAATATTCTTAAAATCATTTTCACTACATTTAACAATCCCATAATTTTCTAATATCTCTGATGTAGGTAAATTAAGTGTTATCTTACCATTTTTTATAAACATAATATAATCAGAAATATGTTCTAAATCTGTTGTTATATGTGTAGAAATAAGAATTGACCTTGTTTCATCTTCCGCTATAAAATTTCTAAAAATATCTAAAATCTCATTTCTTACAATTGGATCCAATCCACTAGTTGGTTCATCTAGTATTAATATTTGAGGATTATGAGAAATCGCTGTAGCAATTTTTAATTTCATTTTCATTCCACTTGAAAAATCCTTTACCATTTTATTTTCTGGAAGTTTAAATTTTTTAATATAGTTTTCAAAAAGCTTTTTATTCCACGTATTATAAAAGTTTTTCATTATTGAATTTATTTTTTTAGGAGTTAAATACTCTGATAAAAAACTATCATCAAGAACCACACCAAGTTTGCTTTTTATTTCTTTTTCACTTTGTTTAATATCTTTTCCAAAAAACTGTATCTCACCTTCTGAATTAATAATATTTAATATTGACTTTATAGTTGTTGTTTTTCCTGCACCATTTTCCCCTATTAAGCCAACAATACATCCTTCTGGTATTTCGAAACTTATATTTTTTAATTCAAATCCATCATATTTTTTATTTAAATTCTTAACTTTTATATTTGCTTGCATTTATAAATCCTCCTCAAACATAATCCTTATCAAATTAACTACCTCTTCTTCTGTAATCCCATAAATTTTAGATAGCTTAACTATTGTACTAATATTTTTTTCTATCTCTTTTAATTTTTCTTCTCTTAATAGTTCTAAATTTTTAGGTAGCACATAACTACCTTTACCTTGAACAGTTTTAATAAATCCTTCTGCTTCAAGCTCGTCATAAGCTTTCTTAACAGTCAAGAAACTTATTTTTAGATCATTGGCCATAACTCTTACAGAAGGTAAAATTTCTTCTTCTTTTAGTTCATTTGAATATATTGCTTGTTTAATTTCTTTTTTTATTTGTTCATATATAGGTTCACTACTACTATTACTAATAATAATATTCATTTTTACCTCCTTTCCGAACTGTTATATTTAATATATAACAGTATATAACAGTTGTCAATATATTTTTACTACTTTGTTAATTTTGCATACAAAAAGCTTACTTTATTAAAATAAAGTAAGCTTTTAATATAATTTCCCTATTCTGTAGAAAACAATATCTTCTCTGATTTGTATTGTTTTATTATATATGTTAATACAATAACTATATAAATTATTGTTGAAATTAACATTAATGCAATGTTTATCCAATCTACATTTCCAGCACTCGCATCTGTAAATACCACTGTATAATTTATAAATGGTATTATAGAAAGTAACGGAGTTCCTGTTAATCCTATCATAAATGCAATCATTCCTGGGAAAAGTGATATGAATGTTAATGGTGTTAATGCACTTTGTGCTTCTTTAAAAGTTTTTGAACTACTTGCAATTGAAATACATAAACCACTTATAAAGAATGAATATGCAATTATAATTATTACTGATAAAACTATACTTATTGGACTAAACATTATATTTAATCCTTCATATATAGAAAATGCATTTTGCGCTATTGCAACAGAAATAACTGCTAAAATCAAACTTATTATTCCTGTAAGTATAGAAGCAATAGTTACTGCTAAATACTTTCCAACTATAATGTCCTTACTCTTAATAGGAAAAGTAAGTAATGTTTCTAAAGTTCCTCTTTCTCTTTCGCCTGCTGTTGTATCTGTTGCAGGATAAGTTGCAGAAACTGTTATTGCCATTATAATAAATATAAATGCATAATTTTTAATATAGCTAACAAACATATTATCTTCTTCTGTTATATTTTCCTCTATAGTTATAATATTTAATACTTCATTTGGATTTATATCATTTTTTTGTAAATATTGTCCCTGCAGATATTCTTTATATACATTAAAATAACTTTCCATTAAGCTTTTCGCATATGTAGCCTCTTCTGAATCATTACCATTTATTATGTATTTATTATTTTCTTTAGTTATATATAAATCTATTTCGTTATTTTCATTTTTATTTTTTAATTCTTCCTCTGTACCTTCTGTCACTTTAATATTTAATTCTTCAGCAATACTTTTTTCTTCTTCTGAAAGTTTATATGCAAAACCAATTTGATTATATTCATCTATATCTTTGTTTGCTTGTACATCAAACAGCGCAGACATTCCTAATACTATTAAAGGTACAAATATAGGTATTACAAGCATCATAGATAATGATTTTTTATCTCTAAACATTTCTCGTAATTCTTTTTTTAGTATATTCCATAAATTATTCTTCATCAGAAACACCTCCAATCATAGCAAAAAAGGCATCTCTTAGATTAGATGTTTTTGTATCCTCTTTTATTTGTTTTGGTGTTCCTTGTTTTATTACGATACCTTTATTTATCATTATTACTCTATCACATATATTTTCTGCTTCTTCCATATAATGTGTTGAATATAAAATAGTTTTTCCTTTTGCTTTTTCTTGTTTCATAAAATCTAAAATAATTTGGCTAGATATAATATCTAGTCCTGTTGTAGCTTCATCTAATATATAATATTTTGGATTATGTATTAAGCATCTTGCAATATTTACTTTTTGTGTCTGACCTGTTGATAAATGTCCTATTTTATTGTATAAAAAGTTTTCCATTTTTAGCACTTTGCTAATTTCATTTATTCTTTTTTCTTCCTCTTCTTTATCTACTCCATAAATATCACTACACATTTTTAATAATTCATATGCTGATAATGTATCATATAATTTTGTATTTCCAGATAAATATGCTATATTTTGTTTTATTTCTAACTCATTATTTTTATAATTTAAATTATCAAACCTAATACTTCCTTCTGTTGGTTCTAATATTCCTGCAATCATTCTAAGTAATGTTGTTTTTCCCGCACCATTTGGTCCCAAAATTCCTATAATTTCACCATCATGTGCCTCAAACGTTATTCCATTATCTGCATAAAATTCTTTTTTAGTTTTTTTGTTTTCGTATCTTACGAATTTCTTTTTTACATTTTCAACAGTAATCATACACTTCCCCCTTTATTTAATTTCTAAATCATATAACTTATTTTCTTTAGCATATTTTATTAGTAACTCCGCCTCAAATTCTACTAAACTTCTTCCACTATTTAATACTTTCTCGGATAAAAACCAATTTTCTCTATCTGTAAAACCATCTTTTGCTGGAACTAAAATATATTCTATATCTTCTTTGTAATATTTTTTCATTATAGCCATACATCTTTTTAAATGAAACTCTGATGAAATTAATATTAGTTCTTGTATATCTTCTTTTAAACCATTTAATATATTAGCTACATTTATTCCATTTTCGATTGTTGAATTTGAAGTATTTTCTAAAATCAAATCTTGTTCATTTACTCCTTTTTCTACTAGTAGCTTTTTCATAATATCTGCTTCTGCTATTTTTTCGTTATTTTTATTACTAATACCTCCACTTCCTCCGGATAATATTAATTTTTTCACTCTGCCTTCATTATACATTTCCAAAGCAGTTTCTATCCTATATTTTTGTAGTGTATAACTTCCAAATACTATTCCGTATTTAGACGATTTACCACTATCTTCTAAATTTGAGAAAACTATTTTATCTATTTGCTTATCTGTTAAATTTTCATTATTAATTTTAGATAATTTCACAATATTACTCCTTATTTCTATATTCAATATATCTTTGTATCGAATCTTTATCCATTAAATTTTTAGGTAAATTATTAATATTAAAAAATTTTAAATCTTTTGATTCTTTTTGTATTACAAATTTACCATCATTTTTATCTGTAATTTCTTCATAATCACAATTTAATTTACCTGTATATTTTGAAACCACATATAATACTGTATTATTATATACTTCATCGCCATTTGGATATTTATCTTTTCTACTTTCACCAGATATTACATCAATTAGTGTTAAATCCTCTTTTTTGGCTTGTAAGCCTGTTTCTTCATATAGTTCTCTAATTGCAACCTCTTCAAAAGTTTCTCCTAATTCTTGAAGCCCTCCTGGCAAACACCAAACATTTCTATCTATTTTTTCTTCTAATAAGATTTCTTTATTTTCATTTTCAACAATTATTGCACTACCACTTTGAAATATAGGCATATGTCTATATTCTGGCTTTAATGCATTTCTTAATTTTAAAATATAACTTAACTCCATTTTCCTATTCTCCTTCTAATATCGCTTTTACCTCTTCTCTTTGCCTACATTCTATTGGTATAAATATTGCCGCTTTTTTATTTTGTTTTAATGCCGCAATTATTACATCCGTATCTTCAATAAGCCTTTTGCTTGCATATTTAATTATAATTCCTTTTTGACTTACTGCTGTTAAAACCACTTCTTTATCATCTCGAAGCTCTTGACTTGCATGATATAAAACTTGACCATCAATCTTGCAACCTTCTAAAATAATATCTCTATCAGCTTTTAGCCTCTCACTTGCATAACATACAACCCATCCAACTTCTTTAGTTGCTGTAAGCACAACTTCCTTGTCATCTTTTAATCTATCACTTGCAAATTCCAATACTTCTCCATTTCTTTTTATTGCTTCTAGCATTACTTCTTTATCATCTCTAAGTTCATCACTTGCAAACTCTATTAAAGTTGGCGTTTCCTCTATTGCTTTTAATACAAAATCTTTATCATTTGAATTTTCTAAAACTTCCTCTTTGCTAATCATTTTCTAGCCTCTTTTCTTCTATTAAAAATCTTCCTTTTTTATTTTCATTTTCTTTTCAATTAATTTAAATATTTTATTTGAAATAAGATTGTATATTACTCCTACAAATATTGAAGTTACTCCTAAAATTGCTATTGGCAATGTATTACTTGCATCTAGTCTTATAGAGAATAAGTCTCTAAATACCGTAATTCCTACTGTAAATATTAAAATTACTCCTACAAATAATATTCCCCTGTTTAAATTAAACGGTCTTGATATATTACATAATAGTATAAAACCTGTAATTGCTGTAACTACAACACATACACTTGAATAATTAATATAATCCAAATTATAAAAACTGCTTATTAAGCCTATTATAATTATATTCGTAACTACTGTAAGTGCAGTTGGCAAAGCTCTTTTTATTACATTTATAATAAATTTTCCTTTTATTCTTTCTCTATTAGGTTCTAATGCTAATATTACTGATGGAATTCCTGTTACTACTAAATTTATTAATGTTAATTGTATTGGTATAAATGGATATGGCATATTTATAAACACAAATAGTACTGCTAATATTGTAGCATATATTGTTTTTACTAAAAATAAAGTTGCTGATCTTTGTATATTATTAATTGTACGTCTACCTTCTGCTACAATATTAGGCATAGATTTAAAATCAGAATCTAATAAGACTAATTGTGAGACATTTCTTGCTGCATCACTTCCATTTGCAACAGATATACTACAATCTGCATTCTTTAATGCTAATACATCATTTACTCCATCTCCAGTCATTGCAACTGTATGTTTTTGTTCTTTTAATGCTAAAATTATTTGTTTCTTTTCCTCTGGCGTTACTCTTCCAAATATAGTGTATTTTAATGCTGCATTTTTTAACTCTTCATCTGTTTTTAAAGTTCTAGCATCAATATAATTTTGGTAATCTTTCACTCCTGCTTTTCTTGCTATATTTGATACAGTTATTGGATTATCTCCTGATATCAATTTTATTGCTACTCCTTGACTGTCAAAATATTCTAATATTTCTTTAGAATTTTTACGAATTACATCTGATATTAATATATATCCTAAAACTTCAATATCGTTAGGTAATTTATTGTCTATTTTTTCTTTACTTTTACCAATTGCAACTACCCTATATTCTGATATATATTTTTCTATCTCGTATGATGAATTGCATACAACTTCTGGTGCTCCTAATACATATGTTATATCTTCAAAACTGATTCCAGACCATTTATTTGAAGATTTAAATGGCATCCTAGATTTAACTTTTAATTCTTTATCTGTTGTAAATTTTTCTCTTATTGCTTCTATTGTTGAGTTTTTATCTTCAGAATATTTTCCTAAAATTCCAAGAATTTCTTTTATCTGTTCTTCTGTGTTATTGTTAGAAGAAATTATTTTATCAACACTCATTCTTCCCTCTGTAATAGTTCCTGTTTTGTCTAAGCATAATACATCAACTCTTGCTAATGTTTCTATACAATACAGCTCTTGAACCAAGACTTTTTTCCTTGCAAGTCTTGTTACACTAACTGCTAATACTGAACTTGTTAATAAAACTAATCCTTCTGGTATCATTCCAATTAATGCTGCAACAGTACTAACTATTGCAGTTTTAAAATCATTTCCTTGTAAATCTAATTGATTGAAGAATAGTAATATTCCCACTGGAATTATTACAAAAGAAATTATTTTAATTATTTTATTTAAAGAATTCATTATTTCAGAATTTATTTTTCTTTTCTGTTTTGCCTCTTGAGATATTTTTGCTACATAATTTTCTTTTCCTATATGTTCTACTTTTGCAAAGCATCTTCCACTAACTATAAAACTACCAGAAAGTAATTTATCTCCTTTTTGTTTTTCTATATTATCTGGCTCACCTGTTAATAAAGATTCATTTACTTCTACTTCTCCTTCTAAAATCATACTATCTGTAGGAATTTGGTTTCCTGCATTTAATACTATTACATCATCTAATACTAATTCATAATTACTAACTTCTTCATGTTTTCCTTCTCTTATAACTTTTGTTTTTGTTTGCGCAAAAAATGAAAGTTTATCTATTGTCTTTTTAGAATAAATCTCTTGGATTGTACTAACTAAAGTGTTTAAAACTACAATTATTATAAATAATAAATTTTTATACGCTCCTACTAAAAATATTAATAAAGCTAAAATAAAATTCATTATATTAAACAATGTAAAAAAGTTAGAGACTATAATTGATCTTATACTTTTAGTTTTAACTGTTGTATCTATATTAACTAAGTTTTCTTGTTTTCTTTTATTTACTTGTTCATAATTTAAACCTGTTTTATAATCTGGATTATATCTTTCCAACGTTTTTTCACTCTTTTCTTTCATCATTTTTAGCAAATTATATCATTCTATTTTCTATATATCAATTTAGATTTTCTTAATTTTTGATAAACTATATGTCTTGAACAAATCTCGCTTCGTGAGAACTTTTCTCTACTTTTTAATTTAACTATTTATATTTAAGTTCTCGAAGAAATGTAAAGATTTGTAGACGCGAAAAATTGCTATACAAATTTTCTGTGCAATGTTATTTTTGTTATATAGGAAAAAGTAATTTTCTTATACAATAAAAACTCTGGACATTACATATTTTCGTAATATCCAGAGTTTTTCTTATCGCAGCTGAATTACAGCTGTTGCGTCTTCGCCGATTACTTCGGCGTCGCAAATCCACACATTTCCATATTTAAGAAATCCCTTCTTAAGGTTTCTTAAAATATTCAGATGAATACACCTTTCATCAGGTGTTCTCCCTTTCAATATTTCCTCATCTAATTCATGAGCTCCAAATCCGGTTATATCAAGCGGTTTTCCCGGAATCGGTTCTTTGTAGGACCAACCGATATACACTTTTTTACCAGGTTTACCTAAAGCTCTGTATGAAATATAGGTTACTCCATCTCCATCTTCTAATAGGCTTATTTTGTCTTTTAAATGCTCTGTTTTTGAAGTGGAAATCATATGGATTCCCCGAGATTGATTTGGTTCAATGAAAGTTACCAACATTTGCCTTCCAAATGTTTCATCTGTATAACACAATTGTGCCTTTCTGTTCATGAACTATACCTCCTTGGTGTTTTTGTGTAGGACTATATTTTATCACATTTTTAAGCAATAGTAAACGATTATCTTGCATTATGTTTACTTTATTAGCACTTTATGGTATAATTATAGTTGCCATTATCATAGAAAAAGGAGGAATTTTATATGGCAAACACTAATGAAAACACCTTGTCAGTGAAAATTACTGAGAAGGATACAATTTTTTTGGAACAAGCGTGTTATTGTTTAAATCAGGCACGGCTAAATTCCTGTATGATTCGATTGGGATATGATTCAGTTCAAAATCGAATCAAGATTTCTGCCAAAAGGGATAAACAATTGGATTTTAATATTTCCTTTGCAGTAAATGATTTTGATGAAGAAATGTCTGATGAGTTGGCTACTATAAATAAACTTAATAGACAACTCTACTATTTCTTTTTTTCATCTAAATCTAATGAGTTGGACATTTCAGTTTATCCAACATCAACTACTGCTCCCAAGACGGCAAAAGTAACGTTGCCTAACTTTGAATTAAAAGATGACAGCAACTTCCACAAATTTTCCGTGCCACTTGCTGATATCATGCCGGTAACAGAGCATATGCTTCAGTTATTTAACATAGTAAAAATAAGACAACTTCTGATAGTTACCGAAAACTTCATGAAAATCTCTGCACTCGGAGACGATTCCTCTTTCTCATTAAGTTTTGGAATTGTTTCCGACACAGATATCGCATCAGCAGACCCTTATTCCAAATTTAATTATTTAAATTCTGTTGGTTGTCTTAATTATTTCAAAATTAGAAAGATTGCAAACGGGCTTCCACAGAGCTTAAAAATCGCCACATATCCTAAAGCTGGAAAAGATGATGAATATTATAAAGCAAATAGTTTAATGGACTCTATAACGGCGAAAGTAGAGGAGTAAACAAGTATTTCAAGTTCACTCCTTTCCTCCAAAACAACCTCAGACCACTTTATTGTGGGCTGAGGCTGTTTCTTTTTTTGTTATTCTATTGAAAGTGTAATCATTCCAGCAAGTATTAAGCCAATTAATACATACTGTTTCTTGGTTAATTTTTCTTTTAGGAATATTCTAGATAAAATTACTGTAACAATACTATATGCTGCAATATATGGTGAAGCTAATGCTGCATCACCAAATGCAAATGCGTAAATATATGTATATTGCCCTGCTGTTTCTACTAGTGTTCCAAGTAATTTTAATTTATTTTCTTTAACCTTTGTATATTTATAATCTCTCTCTTTAAATTTAACCACAATTGCACAAATAACTCCAATTATTCCATAAATAAATGAATATGCAATTATTACTTGTTCTGCTGATAAATTTGCTTCTAATGTATAATCATCCATAAATGAACCAATACCATCTAAGAACCAGTATCCTAGTGCAAATGCTATTCCTTTTAAATATAATAAATATGCTCTTTTAGCATTCTTTGCATCTGCTTCCTTATCACCTGATTCTAAACGCAATGTTTCATCTTTATTAATCGAAAGTAAAATCATACAAATTATTATTAAAGCAATTGCTATAATTTGTGGTATTCCCACTTCTTGTTTTAATAAGAAAATACAAAGTATAGTTGTTATTGCACATGATGAATTTTGAAGTGGTGATAATATAGATACTTTTACTAATGTCATTGCTTTATATGTACAAAACATTGATGCTATATATATTAATGCCACTGGCAAATATGTTATTAGTATATTTATGTTTATTTCTGTTTTTGTTATTAGCATAAAAACAATTGCACAAATTCCTAATATAATTCCATTAAATGATATTAATTTTAATACACTATGTTTTTCTATAGTCGATACTTTTTTAAATATTGTTTCTGATGTACCCCATAATAGTACAGTTATTGTCGCAAATAATAGCCACATAAAAACTCCTCCTTATAAAATTCTTTATTATATTTTTATTTAGAGAAACTTACTATGGACCATTTATTTTTATTGTTTTGTTTAAGATTAAAGTTTTATATTTCTTTCTGAAAAATTGATTTGAATGTGTATAATGCCTTATAACAAATACATTTAGCACAATTCTTTTCTCCCCTCTTTAAATTACGCACTATATTATATTATCTTCCAACTTCTTTGTCAAACAAGTGATTTCTTTTGTTATATAATTTAGAGGAAGCTTATGCTTCCTCTAACCATTTTATATTCACTTTAGTATAATATTAATTTAAAATTCTTTGTGTTACCATAGGTGTTTCATTAGTTATTTTTTTAAATTCATATCCATTTTTCTTTCCATATTCAATTATTCCTCTAAGAGCTTCTACTGTTTTTTTATTATTAGCAAAATCATGCATAAGCACAACGTTATCTCTTCCTTTTCTTAAACCTTTTGTAACATTATTATATACTCCTGTACTTGTTTTTACATCTCCAGAATCCCCTGAGCTAACATTCCAATCATAATATAAAAAACCTTCTTTTAACACTTCTCTAGACAATCTACTCATAATTCCTGGATTAAATTTACTAACTGTATTTGAGCTTCCTCCTGGGAATCTAGTAATATTAGTATTTATATCTGTTGATTCTTTAATTTTATTTTGTAAATCTTTTATATTTTTCATATATGTATCTTCTGATTTATAAATTTTTTTATATTCATGTGAATATCCATGTATTCCAATACTATGCCCTTCTTCTACTTCTCTTTTTAATATTGGTTCTTTTTTCTTATCATAATTTAATATAAAAAATGTTGCTGGAACGTTTTCGCTTTTTAATATATCTAATATTTTTGGAGTTGTATATTGACTCGGTCCATCATCAAAAGTTAAATATATAACACTTTTTCCACTTTTCTCAGTATAATTTATATATCTTTCCTCAGTTGCTTCATTTCCAGATAAATCTGTTACATGATAAATAAGTTTATCTTGAAAATCATTTACTTTAATTTGCTCTATTGTCACTTTATTGGTTAGATCTCCATCATAATTATCTTGAGCTTCATATCCATCTTCATTGTAGCTTGTTCCTTTTGTTAAGTTAACTATTCTGCCTCCTTTTAATTCTATTTTCGGCTTTTCTTTATCTATTACTTTAATAGTTCTTTCTAACTTTCCAGATTTTCCAAATTCATAGTTTATTTTGTATTCACCTATATGATCTGTATCAACATTTCCTATTGTTTGAATTTCATTACTAACATCTTCACCTTTATATGTTGCATCTACTCCTTCTTCAACATAATTGCTTTTTACAGGTAATTCTATAGTGGCTTTACCTCTTAGTTGCATAACTGGTTTAGGTTCTAAAAATCCAAAGCTAAAATGTGTTGCAAGTATTATAAAAATTATTATTAAAATACAACATATTATTCTTCTTTTTCGTATTCTTTTTTTAGTTTTCATTTTTCTTCATCCTTTATTTCAAATTCTTGTATTCCCATATATCCAGGTGCTATTTCATATTTATTAAATACAACTACTGGATTTTCATTTTCATTTATATAAAAATTTTGATTTTTCGATATTCCTTTAAAGTAATTATCTATATTATCATTTTTATTAAAAAATAACTGATTTTTATCCTTAGCTTCCCTTTCTTCTATCTGATTTTCTATTTCTTTATTTATAAACTCTTCATAATTATTTCCTAATAAGTCTTCAAGTGTAATTTCATTTCCTGTTTCTAAATTAAAATTATATGTATATAAATCTTTTGATGTAGTATTTATACCTTCTTCTTTTATTAAAACAAATGATAAAATATTATTTTGATTATATTTTATTTCATAATCAATTCTTACATTTACTTTTGGGTATATACTTCCTCTTCTATCTTTACAATCAATTTCTTTTTTTATTTCATCTACTGATAATTCAGATTCCTTTTCTAAGTCTTTAATTTTATTTGCAATAATATTATTTATTTTTTCTTCAACATCTTTATTATTTGTAATTATTGCTGGTTCTTTAACATTTATTATTTCTGTATCATCTTCTTTAAAGTATTCCCTTATTGTAAAAATTGATGTTATTTTTCCAATTACAGGAATGTCATTTACTGCATTCGCAAAACTTGGATTAACATTTAATAATAATATAAAAAGTAAACAAACTGAACTACATACTGTTACTACTCTATTAATATAAAATCTACTTTTATTTTTATTTGTTCTTAAAGCATTATTTACTTTATATTCTAAATTTTCAGGTATTTTTATGGATTCATATATCAATTTACTTTCTTTTATTTTTTTCATTTTAATTTTCCTTTCTTATCAATATTTTTAATTCTTTAATTGCTTTGTATAATCTTGATTTTGTAGTATTTATATTGACTTTTGTTATTTGGGAAATTTCTTCTAATGACATACTTTCAAAAAATCTTAAAACTATTACTGTCCTTAATTTTGGTTTTAAATTATCTATAGCATTATATAAATCAATTATTTCTGCTATATTTTCTTCTTTTGTAGAAATATTATATTCATCTATATTAAATGCATTTTCTTTTTTATTTTTCTTTATTGCCTGTAAACATTCATTAATTAAAATCCTATAAAACCATGTTTTTATGTGTTCTTCATTCTTTAATTTATGTAGATTAGTTAATGACTTTATAATTGCTTCTTGTACAATATCTAAAGCCTGATCTTCATTTTTTATATATTGAAAAGCCATTCTATAGAATTTTTCTTTGTTTTCCGTTACATATTCTATTAATACATTTTCTAATTCTTTTTTTGCTAGCACTGGTTCCCCCTATTTTTTATATAATTAATTATATTTTTGTTTACACTTTATTAGATTATTTTATTATATAAAAAGTTTAAATTTTTTTATTTTTTTTAAAATACTATATATTTTTAATATCTGCAACTTTATTACATCAAAAAAACTTTTATCTAATATTTCTATTAAATAAAAGTTTCTTATAATT
>CALXPV010000027.1 GCA_944390295.1 uncultured Clostridia bacterium
ATAAAAATAAAAATTTTACTAATCTCACAAAAAATATTTAAAAAAATAACAAACCTTAGATTTTTTTCTAAGGTTTGCCAATACTCTGAAAGACTAAAAATACATATGTGTTTTTAGTCTTTTCGATTGCTAAAAGCATTGCATATCAACACTTTTAAAGAAAAATGAACTTTAAGGACCGTCCCTAAAGTTCAAAAAGAGGGATTTAAGGACCGTCCCCAAATCCCTCTTTAAAAATTTATAACTTTATGATAATATAAATCCATAAAATAGAGGTGAACAAATGAGTTTAAGATTAATATATGGAAAATCTGGTAGTGGAAAAAGTGAATATATATATAATGAAATAAAAGATTTAGTAAATAAAGAAAAAATTTATATAATAACTCCAAACCAAATCGCATTAATGGCGGAAAAGAAGTTAATGGAAATAACCAATAAAACTGGAGCTATAAATACAGAAGTAATAACTTTTAATAGAATGGCATTTAGAGTAAGAAATGAAATTGGTGGAGCTAAAAAAACAGGTCTTACAAAATGTGGAAAAGCTATGCTTATTTATGATTTATTAAACAAACAGCAAGCTAATCTAACATTTTTAGGAAAAAATTCAGAAAATGTTGATATCATAGGAAATTCTATTACAGAATTTAAAAAACATAGAATAGATATAGTTATGTTAAAAGAAGAATACGAAAAAACAGAAGATATGTATCTTAAATTAAAACTAAAAGATATGATAACTATGTACGAAAAATTTGAAGAAAATATTCAAAATAAATTCTTAGATGAAAATGATGTACTAGATATTTTATCAAAACAAATAATGGAATCTTCACAATTTAAAGATGCAGTCATTTATATAGACGAATTTGTTGGATTTACAAAACAAGAATATGAAATTATTTCAAAATTAATGCAAATTGCAAAAAGAGTAAGTGTAACAATTTGTACAGATAATTTAGTAGAAGAAGATCCAGATAAAGATATTTTCTTTTTTAATAAAAATACAGGAATAAGACTTCTAGACCTTGCAAAAGAAAGTGGAATACAAATAGAAGATGATGTGGTTTTAAACAACTTATACAGATTTAAAAATCCAGAACTAATGCATCTAGAAAATAATATTTTTAGTGTTCCATATAAAAAATATGATAAACAAGTAGAAAGTATAAAATTATTTTTAGCAAATAATCAATATAGTGAAATAGAAAACATTGCAAGTCAAATTGTAAAACTTGTAAAAGCAGAAGGATACAGATTTAATGATATATCTGTAATTACTAAAAATTTAACTACATATGCAAGTTTAATAAAAGTAATTTTTAATGGATATGGAATACCTGTATTTATAGATGAAAAGAAAGATTTAAGTGACAATATTTTAGTAAAATACATATTGGCAATACTAGATATATTTAATAAAAATTGGTCATATGAATCTGTATTTAACTATTTAAAATCTGGATTTGTAAATATAGATAGAGAAGAAATATATAAATTAGAAAATTATTGTCTAGAATGGGGAATAAAAGGTAGCAAATGGTATAAAGATGACTGGACATATAATAAAAATAATGAATATGAAGATGCACAAATTGCAAGATTTAATGAAATAAGAAAAGAGATAGTTACACATTTAAGAACATTGCAAGACAGAATGAAAAAGAATAATACTTTTATAGAAATTACAAAAACTTTATACAATTTCTTACAAGAAATGAATATAGAAGAACTTCTAAAATCTAAAATAACTAAATTAGAAGAAAAAGGATTTTTAGAAATAGCAAATGAGTACGAAACAAGTTATAAAGTGTTAATGGAATTGTTTGATGAAATTGTTCTAGTTTTCGGAGATGAAAAAACTACTTTTGATAAATATATTAATATATTAAAAATAGGTTTAAAAAATACTGGACTTGGAAAAATACCAGCAACACAAGATCAAGTAATTGTTGGAGATGTAAATAGATCAAGAAGTCATAAAGTAAAAGCAATATTTATTATTGGTGTAAATGATGGAGAATTTCCAAGTATATATAAAGAAGAGGGATTTTTTAATGATGCAGATAGAGAATACTTAAGAGAAAATGGACTAGAACTTGCAAAAGGAAGTTTGGAAAACTTATATGAAGATAATTTTAATATATATAAAGCATTTACAACAGCAGAAGAAAAACTGTATGTATCATATGCTTCATCAGATAATGAAGGAAAATCATTAAGACCTTCAATAATGATTTCTAAACTTAAAAAGATATTCCCTAACATACAAGAAGATAGTGATATAATTTATCAAAATAAAGAAGTTATAACTGTAAATAATACATTTAACAATTTAATAGAAAAATTAAATGATTATGAAGAAGGAAAAGAAATAGAAGAAATTTGGTTTGACGTATTTAAATATTTTGAAGAAGATCCTGCATGGAAAGCAAGATTATATCAAAGCTTAAAAGGAGTGGAATACACAAATATTCCAGAAACAATAAAGCCAAAATTTATTACAAAACTATATGGAAATACGTTACATACAACAATTTCTAGATTAGAAAAATATAGAAGTTGCCCATTTTCGTTCTATTTACAATATGGTTTAAAATTAAAAGATAAGCCAGAATATAAATTACAAGCAATGGATACAGGTTCATTTATGCATGATGTAATAGATTCGTTCTTTACACTACTTGCAGAAAGAAATTTAAAAGTAAAAGGGCTTGAAGATGAAGATATAGTAAAACTTGTAAGAGAAATAATAGAAGATAAACTAAATTTAAAATCTAATTATATATTTAAAAGTGCACCAAAATTTATAGTACTTACAAATAGACTAGTAAAAGTAGTTTCACAATCTATAGAATATATAGTAGATGGATTAAGAAATACAGATTTTGAGGTTGTAGGAAATGAATTAGAATTTAAAAATGGTTCAGAATATAAACCTATAGAAATAGAAACAGAAGATGGAAAGAAAATAGAGATAACAGGAAAAATAGACAGAATAGATTTAGCAAAAGATGCAACTGGAAAATATATAAGAATAATAGATTATAAATCATCTGTAAAAGACATAAACTTAAACGAAGTATTTGCAGGATTACAATTACAGCTTATTACATATTTAGATGCAGTTTGCCAAGTTCAAGATGTAATACCGGCAGGAGTGCTATATTTTAGCTTAATAGATCCAATTATAAAATCTAATAAATCAATGTCTCAAGAAGAGATTTCTGATAAAATAAAAAAAGAATTTAAAATGCATGGATTGATTTTAGCAGAAGTTAATGTAATTAATATGATGGATAACAAGCTAGAAGAGGGAAAAGCATCAAATGTAATACCTGTAAGAATTAGTAAAGATGGAAGTATTAGTAAAAACTCTAGTACTGTTACAAGAACACAGTTTGAAATATTGCAAAAATATGTAAAAAAGACATTAGAAGATATTTCAAACGAAATATTAAATGGAAATATAGATATAAAGCCATATTACAATGTAAAGACTAAGAAAAGTCCATGTGAATATTGTACATATAATTCAATATGTAATTTTAAAAAAGGCTTTTATGGAAATGATTATAATTACATAGAAGATTATAACAAAGACTATATTTTAGAATGTATGAAAGGTGAAGATTAATGGATTTAAGTAATGAAAATATGATTCATGTAAAAAAAGGGGATGTAGAGTATTTACAATTTAAAGAATTACTAAAATATTCAGACAAATTAGTACATGCATATTCTTTAAAACCATTAAAATTTAAGGACGAAGATATCGAAGCACCAAAAAATTACAAAAAAATATGTAAAGAACTTGGAATAGATAGTACAAAAATAATAAAATCTAAACAAGAGCACACAGACATTGTAAAAGATATAAAAGAATATACAGAAGAGGAATTTGATTATGTAGATGGATTTATAACAGATAAACCAGAAATTTCCTTAGTTACCAAATATGCAGACTGTACACCGGTCATTTTATATGATAAAGTAAAAAATGTAATAGGAAATGTACATTCAGGTTGGAGAGGAACATTGCAAAGAATAAGCCAAAAGGCAGTAAAATTAATGGGAGAAAAATATAATTCTAATCCAGAAGATATAATAGTTTGCATTGGTCCATGTATTAAACAATGTCATTTTGAAGTAGAAGAGGATTTTGTAAATAAATTTAAAGCAGAATTTGGAGATAAAGTTATAGAAAAATATTATAAAACAGGAGAAATTAAAGACGGAAAGCAAAAATATTTTTTTGATACTACAAGCTTAATAATAGATTATTTACAAGAAATAGGAATAAAAAAAGAAAATATATTTGATAGTGGAATATGTAGTGTATGTAATAAAGAATTGATGCACTCATATAGAGCTGAAAAGCAAGATGCTAGTAGAAATATAGCGATAATTGAACTTTAGGGACGGTCCTAAAAGTTCAAAAACTTGACATAAAAATGAACTTTAAGCTCCGTCCCTAAAGTTCAGAAAGGAGAAAATATGATACCAAATAGATTGCAAAAGGGTGATGTATTAGGAATTATTGCACCATCAGATCCAGTAACACCCAAAAATTTAGAAGAGTTTAATGCTTCAATTTTGCTTATGGAAAAAGCTGGTTATAACCTAAAAATAGGTAAAAATGTTTTTGCAAATTCAACAGGATATGGTGCAACAGCTAAACAAAAGGCAGAAGATTTAAACAATATGTTTAAAGATAAAGAAGTAAAAATGGTTTGGTGTGCTAAAGGTGGATTTAATTCAAATTCTTTGTTTGACTTAATAGATTATGATGTAATAAAGCAAAATCCTAAAATTTTATGTGGATATAGTGATACCACTGCAATAGCAAATATGATTTACCAAAAAACTGGTTTAGTAACATTTTCTGGACAAACATTTAAAGGATTATCCGCTTGCGAAACAGATTACTGTTACAAAGAGATAATTAAAAGATTTCAAGATGCAAGTTTAGAACTTGGAAGAAAAAATGACGAGTTTAGAGTAATTAGACCAGGAAAAGCAGAAGGAATAATGATTGGTGGAAACTTAAGCATAATGTCTAATTTGATAACAGGAGAATATAAAATAGATGTTACAGACAAGATATTATTCTTGGAAGAGTTTTCTTTAGAGTCACCACCAGAAGCGGTTAGCTCATATTTTTATAGAATGAAACAAAATGATGTATTTAGTAAGATTAAAGGAATATGGCTTGGTGGATATGAACATGAATCTGGAATAACATTAGCACAAGTTTTAAAAGATACCATAGGAGATGAATATGATTTCCCTATAATACAATCAGATAATTTTGGACATATTGATCCAAAAACTGTTATACCAGTTGGTACAAAAGTAAGAATAGATACAGAAGATGAAGTTAAAATAAAATTATTAGAAGATTGTGTAAAATAGCATAAAGAGGTGTAAAAATTGTACGACAATTGGGATGATTTAGAAAAATCAATAATAGGATGTAAAAAATGTAAATTATGTACTAATAGAACAAATATAGTTTTTGCAGATGGAAATAGAAATGCAAATGTAATGCTTATAGGTGAAGGTCCTGGTGCAGATGAAGATAGGCAAGGTGTACCATTTGTAGGAAGAGCAGGACAACTTATGAACAAGGCCTTTGAAGGTTTAGGAATAAACAGGGAAAGACTATATATTGCAAATATTGTAAAGTGTAGACCGCCAAATAATAGAGTACCAGAAGCAGATGAGGCAAATGCTTGCCTAGATTATTTAAGAAATCAAGTAATTTTAGTAAGACCACAAATAATAGTACTTATGGGAAGTACTGCACTTCAAAATATATTAGGAAAAGAATATAAAATAACTGCATCACGAGGACATTGGATAGAGAAAAAAGGAATAATGTATATGCCAACATGGCATCCGGCAGCATTACTTCGTGATGAAAATAAAAAGATAGAATTTTGGAGAGACTTAAAAAAAGTAATTGAAATGTGTCAAGAATTGAACATAGAAATGTAAGAATTTATATCAAAATAAAAAATACAAATGATATGGAGGAAAAATGAGTAAATATTTTAAAGATATGGATTACGAAAAAATAAGCGAAGAAGTAGCTTTTAAAGGAAAACGTTTAACTTTAAAGATAGAAAAATATTATAATAAAAGAGATAATAAAGAAATTTACCGTGAACACGTAAAGTCTGGGGATGGTGCAGTAATAATGCCGTTCTTGGATGATAACACATTAATTATGATAGAAGAAATAAGAACTCCTATTGGAAAAAGCATTTTATCTTTTCCAGCAGGACTAATAGAAAAAGGCGAAAAACCAGAGGATGCAGCAATAAGAGAATTAGAAGAGGAAACAGGATATAAAGCTAAAAATATTGAACCAATAATATACGAATATCCTGCAGTAGGATATTCAGATGAAAAAGCATATATATTTAAAGCTACAGATTTAACAAAAACACAAAGACATTTGGATGATACAGAAGATATAAAAGTAAGAAAAATATCTATAGCAGAATTAAAAGAATTATATAAAAAAGGAGAAATACATTCTTCAGCAGAATTAATAGCAATATTAAGTTATTTTGCAAAAATTTAGGACAATCCTGAAAGAGTGTCCAAAAGTTCAAAATTTAATTAGGGAGGAAAAATGGAAAATATAATAGAAGAAGCAAATAGATGTTTAAACTGTAAGGTGAAGCCTTGCTCTAAAGCATGTCCATTAGGAAATGATATTCCAACATTTATTAAAGCTGTTAAAGAAAATAATTTAGAAGAAGCGTTTAATGTTTTAACACAAACAACAGTATTAGGTGCAATATGTGGAAGAGTTTGCCCACATCAAAAACAATGTATGGGAAGTTGTGTAAGAGGAATTAAATCTAATCCAATAAATATAGGTGAATTAGAAACTTATGTTTTTGACAATGCATTAGAAAAAGAATTAAAAATAAACAAGACAGAAGAATTGAAAGGTAAAAAGGTTGCAGTAATAGGAGGAGGTCCATCAGGAATTACATGTGCAGCATTTTTAAGCATGAATGGAGCTAATGTTACAATTTATGAAAAGCAACTAAAACTTGGTGGAATTACTAGATATGGAATTCCTGATTTTAGATTGCCAAGAGAAGTTATAGATAAAACAGTAGAAAAAATATTAAGCTTAGGAGTAGAAGCTAAATGTAATCAAGAGTTAGGAAAAGATTATGAATTAGAAGACATTGCAGATAAATATGATGCTGTATATTTAAGTTTTGGTGCAAATGTTTCTTCAAAAATGAATATACCAGGCGAAGATTTAGATGGTGTATATGGTGGAAACGAATTGTTAGAAACAGGAATTCATCCAGATTATACAGGTAAATCTGTTGCAGTAAGTGGTGGAGGAAATGTTGCAATGGATTCTGCTAGAACTATAAAAAGAATGGGTGCTAAAAATGTATATGTAATTTATAGAAGAGCAAGAGAACAAATGCCTGCAGAAGATTATGAAGTAGAAGAAGCAATGAAAGAAGGAGTAGAGTTTTTATTCCAAAATAATATTGTTAAAATAATAGGAAATGATAAAGTAGAAAAATTAGAATGTATAAAAACAGAGCTTGTTCAAAAAGAAGGAGAAAAAAGATTAGTACCTGTAAATATAGAAGGATCTAATTATACAATAGATATGGATTATGTTGTAATGGCAGTTGGATCAAAAGCAAACAAAGAAGTTGTAGAAAAGACTGGATTAGAAACAACAGAATATGGAAATATAAAAGTTAATGAAAAATATATGACATCTAAAAAAGGTGTTTTCGCAGGAGGAGATTTAATAGGAACAAAAGCAACTGTTGCTTGGGCTGCACGTTCTGGAAGAAATGCCTCAGAAGAAATTAAAAAATATTTGTTAGGAGAAGAATAATGGAAATAAAACAATTAATGAAAGAGGATATTCCAGAGTTACTAAATTTGCGAATAGAGCAACAAAAAGAATATCATGAATGTTTAAATGATGAAGAAAAATATATTATAGAATACACTAAAAATTATATAGAAGAAAATTTGAATAAAGATTTATTTATGTTTGGTGCTTTTGAACAAAACGAAATAGTTGCAATTTGTGGATATAATATATGGAATGGATTCCCATCAATGACTAATCATTCAGGAAAAATTGCATATTTATGTAGTGCATATACGAAACAAAAATTTAGAGGAAAAGGTATTATGAAAGATCTTTTGAATAATAGTATAGAAAAAATAAAAAAACAAGGTATATCTAGAGTAAAACTTAATACAAGTAAAGAAAATGCAGTAAGAATTTACTCAAGCTTAGGTTTTGTAAAAGACGAAACAGCAATGATACTTGATTTATAAATAAGGAGATAAATACACTAATCAAATAAGAAAAGTGTATTTATTTTTGATTATATTAATCAGTACTCGCCAACATATTCTATAATTGTTGACATAATGAAAAAACATGATATAATACGTATTGTAACACGATGTAGATTCAGCCGAAAGGCAGAAAGGGACGCTATGAAACTCATAGTAACAATAACTTCAGACAACGCAGCAAGCTACCTGCACAAGGTTGCAGAAAAAGAGGGATTAGCCATTTATGAAAATGGTAAAGATATCACTCTTACAGGGGAAGATGAACATACCCTTGAAACCTTGGAAGAGGAAATTAGCGCAAAGCTTTGCGAAGGTTTGGATTATGATGTCATCTATTTTGAGTAGATGAATTAAACAGGAGGCAACTCGGAAGAGTTGCTTTTCTGCTTTTTGAATTATCCTTAAATAATAATATGTTTACTTTTTCGGATTTTTGATATATAATGCTTGCAAACACAAAGAATGAAGGGATGAAGTTTATGTACAATTTTAAAGAGGTAGAGAAAAAATGGCAAGAAAAATGGTATGCAGAAGGTACCTTTAATGCAAAAAATGATTATTCAAAGGAAAAATGGTATGGATTAGTAGAATTTCCTTATCCATCAGGACAAGGTCTGCATGTTGGACATCCAAGAAGTTATACAGCACTTGATATTATTGCAAGAAAAAGAAGAATGCAAGGATATAATGTATTATTCCCAATTGGATTTGATGCATTTGGACTTCCAGCTGAAAACTATGCAATAAAAAATCATGTTCATCCTAAAATAACAACAGAAAAAAATATAAATCATTTTAGAGAGCAATTAAAAGCTTTAGGATTTTCTTTTGATTGGTCAAGAGAAGTAAATACAACAGATCCTAATTATTATAAATGGACGCAATGGATATTTATTCAATTATATAAACACGGACTAGCATATAAAGCAACAATGCCAATCAATTTCTGTACAGGTTGTAAGGTAGGTCTTGCAAATGAAGAAGTTGTAAATGGTGTTTGTGAAAGATGTGGAAGCCCAGTAGTTCAAAAAGAAAAAAGTCAATGGATGCTAAAAATTACAGAATATGCACAAAGATTAATTGATGATTTAGATGATGTTAATTTCCTAGACAAAATTAAAGCTCAACAAATAAATTGGATTGGTAGAAGTGAGGGTGCAGAAGTTAACTTTAAAATAAGTGGAACTGACGATAATCTTCTAATTTATACAACTAGACCAGATACAATTTTTGGTGCAACATATATGGTAATTGCACCAGAGCATGAACTAATAAAAAAATATAAAGATAGAATAACAAATATTGATGAAGTAGAAGAATATAAGAAAAAAGCAGCATTAAAATCTGATTTTGAAAGAGCAGAATTAAACAAAGAAAAAACAGGTGTAGAAATAAAAGGAATAAAAGCTATAAATCCATTAACAAATAAAGAAATTCCAATCTGGATTTCTGATTATGTATTAATAACATATGGAACAGGTGCTATTATGGCTGTTCCAGCACATGATACAAGAGATTTTGAATTTGCTAAAAAATTCAATTTACCAATAGTACCAGTAATAATAGAAAAACCAAAGGATTATGATAATAACAGAGAAAGTTTAGAGTTATTAGAAAAAGAAATAGATGCAAAATTTGCATACTGTTTTGGCGATGATCAAAAGCGAAATATGTCTGAACCATTTACTGATGTAAATAATGGTATTGCTGTAAATTCAGATTTCTTAGATGGACTAGAATCTAAAGATGCTATAAATAAAGTAATAGAATATATAGAAGAACATAAAATAGGAAAAAGAACAGTAAATTACAAACTTCGTGACTGGGTATTCTCTAGACAACGTTACTGGGGAGAACCAATTCCAATGGTATATTGTGAAAAATGTGGATGGGTTCCAGTTCCAGAAGAAGAATTACCATTAAGATTACCAGAAATTGATGATTATGAACCAGGAGAAAATGGAGAATCTCCACTTGCAAAACAAGAAGAATGGATAAATACAACTTGTCCACATTGTGGTGGAAAAGCAAGAAGAGAAACAGATACAATGCCACAATGGGCAGGATCATCTTGGTATTATTTAAGATATATGGATGCACATAATGATAAAGCATTAGCATCAAAAGAAGCTTTAGAATATTGGTCTCCAATAGATTGGTATAATGGTGGTATGGAACATACTACACTACACTTATTATATTCAAGATTCTGGCATAAATTTTTATATGATATTGGAGTTGTACCAACAAAAGAACCATATGCAAAACGTACATCACATGGCATGATACTAGGAAGCAACGGAGAAAAAATGTCTAAATCAAAAGGAAATGTTATTAATCCAGATGATATAGTAGAAGAATTTGGAGCAGACGCATTTAGAGTTTACGAAATGTTTATGGGACCTTTTGATCAAACAGCTTCATGGTCTATGGAAAGCATAAGAGGTTGTATGAAATTCCTAGATAGAGTATGGAATATGCAAGAATTTTTAGTAGATGGAGATAAATATTCAGAAAAATTTGAAAAAATGATGCATAAAGCAATAAAGAAAGTTTCATCAGATATAGAAGAAATGAAGTTTAATACTTCTGTTGCAACATTTATGACAATGGTAAATGAATTTTATAAGGAAAAACAAATCAACAAAGCAGAATTTACAACATTCCTACAATTATTAAATCCATTTGCGCCACATATGACAGAAGAATTATATCAAAAAATAGGTGGAACAGAAGAGCTAGCATATAAAGCTTGGCCAACATATGACGAAACAAAAACTATAGAAGATGAAATAGAAATTCCTGTACAAATAAAAGGAAAAGTAAGAGCAACAATTACTATAAAGAAAGACGAAGACGAAGAAGTTGTAAAACAAAAAGCTAAAGAAGCAATTGCAAGTCAAATAGAAGGAAAGAAAATTATAAAAGAAATATATGTTAAAAACAAAATATATAATATAGTTATTGGTTAATTAAGCCAATTCGAAACCTTTGATTTGACGAAATAACTATAGCCAAAAAATTAGTCAAGAGCATTACAGTCATATTTTGTAATATAACTGTAATGCTTTTTTAATAACAATGAAATATTAATTGGAAATAAATATAGTATAATAAACATGTATAAGTGTTGGTTAAGGAGTTAAAAAAATGGGGATTGAAGCAAATTTAAAAAAAGAAGGAATAAATGTTATAGAAGAACTAGACAAAATAAAAGTTAATACTATAGCTAAAAATGTTGCCCAAAAGATTGTTGCTGCATTTCCAAGTTTAGATTTAAAACTTGGTGAAATTTTTATAAGACTAGCTCAAATAAAAATGTATTATGCAGAAGTACCAAAGGGTTTTTCAGAAGCGAACTATTTTTATAAAAACTCCTCAATATATATAAACCATGAGATCCCTGAAGAAGAAATAGAAAAATATGTTATGCATGAATGCATACATTATTTACAAGAAAGAAAAGATAAATCAGGATTTCTACTTAGATTAGGACTTTGTGACTTGACACAATATAAAGTTCATGGATTGGCATTAAACGAAGCAGCTGTGCAACTTGCAACGGCAAAAGCTTTCAAAGAAGAAAAGGATAATGTAAAATATTATGGAATAACATTTAATACAATAAGTCCTATGTGCTATCCAATAATATGCAATTTAATTAATCAAATGGCATATGTAACAGGAGAAGAAGCTTTATTTGATAGTACTTTTAATGCTAATGATAATTTTAAAAATGTATTTATAGAAAAAACATCAGAAAAAGCATTTTATGAATTAGAAAGTAATTTTGATAAAATCTTAAAATATGAAGAAAATCTAATAAAATTGAATAACAAATTAGAAATAACAGACAACTTGAATTCTAGCGCAAATAAAAAGAAATTAAAAATAAAAAATGATATCCAAAAAACATTTATGGATTCACAAAGAATAATAATAGAAGGATATTTTGATAAAGCATTTAAAAACATAATAAATTTAGAACAAGTAGAAAACTATAGAAGATCTTTATATAATTTTAAGGATTTAGTTGGATTTGTGGATGGTAAAGATGAATTTAATGAATACTACATAAAAGCTATGTCAAAGTTAGAAGCCAAATATAATGAATTAGAAGAAGGAAATTTAGAAGATTCAGAAGAAGTAGTAAATTTACCAGCAGAAAGAAAAAATAAAATTGTATTATTTTTTCAAACAATTAAGAAATTTTTATTTAAATCCGGAGAAGAATATCGAAAAGAAGAAAATTAATTAATAGATAGAGGAAGTGATTCCTCTATTTTAATAATGATTATAAAGAAATATTTACACATGTTTTAGGACTTTTTTGAAAAAAACCTTGACAACAAGCTAAAAAGATGCTATTATATATAAGCGTATTAAAGAAGAAGTAACCACTTCCACCTTGTCTATATAAATAGAAAGGTAAAAATAATTAAATATATTTTGTATTATAATTATTTGTCGTGGATTAACTTTTGTCTTTAAAGTTAATCTTTTTTTGATGTAAACCAAAAAAAGTATAATCTATTGCATTAGCAATATGAAAATAAAATATGGAGGTGTTTTAGTATAAAACAAGATTTACCAATTAACGAGAAAATTAGAGCCAAGGAAGTTAATTTAATTGACGAAAATGGTCAAAAACTTGGAGTAATGTCTTTTCGTGAAGCATTTGATATAGCTCAAGAAAAAGACTTAGATATTGCTTTAGTTTCTCCAAATGCTAACCCACCAGTTTGTAAAATAATGAACTATGGTAAATACAAATTTGAACAAGCAAAAAGAGAAAAAGAAGCAAAGAAAAAACAAAAAACATTCGAGTTAAAAGAAATTAGAGTAACACCAAACATTGAAGAACATGATTTTAGTTTTAAAGCCAAAAACGCTAGAAAATTTTTAGAAGATGGTGCAAAAGTTAAAATCACTGTTAGATTTAGAGGTAGAGAAGTTAATAATGTGAAATTAGGAGAAGCAGTTGTTAACAAATTCATAGAAGAATTAAGTGACATAGCTGCACCTGAAAAGAAACCATTATTAGAAGGAAGAAACATGTTTGTAATTTTATCAAAAAAAGCATAAATAGAAAGGAGCAATTAAAATGCCAAAATTAAAAACAAACAAAGCTGCAAGCAAAAGATATGGATTTACAGCTAAAAGAAAAGTAAAAAGAACAGCTGCAAACTCAAGACACAGATTATCAACAAAAACAAGTAGACAAAAAATGTCTAGAAAACAAAATTCATATGCAGACAAAACATGCGTAGAAGGAATCAAAAAATTATTACCTTATGCATAATTAGGAAAGAATATAAACTAAACAAGGAGGAATAGAAATGGCAAGAGTAAAAACAGCAAGAATTACTCGTAAAAAACATAAAAAAGTATTAAAACAAGCAAAAGGATATTTTGGAGCAAAAAGATACAGATTTAGAATGGCAAAACAAGCTGTTATGAAATCTGGAATGTATGCTTATGTTGGAAGAAAAGATAAAAAGAGTAATTTTAGAAGATTATGGATTGCAAGAATAAATGCAGCTGCTAGAATGAATGGTTTATCATACAGCAAATTAATAGCTGGACTTAAAAAAGCTAATGTAACAATTAACAGAAAAATGTTAGCAGAAGTAGCTGTTACAGATCCAAAAGCATTTACAGAAATAGCTGAAATAGCAAAAAAAGCATAAATTAAATAAAAAATCTAAAATACTAGTTTTCTAAACTAGTATTTTTATGCAAAAAGAGAATATTATATATTAAGAAAGGAGGGAGAACATGAAAGAACAGTTAAAAGTAATTAGAACAATAAACTATATAAATAGACATAGTTTATGCAAGAAGTATTCTAATAAATTAAATATCGTATTGGAAAAATACAAGGATGTAGAACTTATTTCTAGAGTAAAAAATAAAAAATCTGCATTAAGGAAAATGAAAATAAGAAGATTTACACAAGCAAATGAGATAAGTGACTATTTAGGATA
Organism: uncultured Clostridia bacterium; assembly: GCA_944390295.1. GTDB lineage: Bacteria > Bacillota > Clostridia > TANB77 > CAG-508 > Merdicola. Next base: position 14,367 of record CALXPV010000027.1, read on the forward strand.
TATGATAATTACCGAAAATATAAATGAAATATATAAAATAAAAAATGACATAGAAAAAGTATTAGGAAATGGATTAGAAGAAGATTATATCAAAAATCCTAAGTTTGGCTATAAAAGTTTTCATTTAAACTATACTGTAGAAAATGGAATCCCTCTAGAAATACAAATTAAAACTAGAAGAATGAAGTTTGCACAAGACATTGTGCATGATAAAATATATAAAAATTTCTATTTGCCAGAAGATGAAAGAAATAGATTAAGTCAATTGGCATATGGAATATTACAGCAATAAGGTTTATCCTTATTGCTTTTTCATTTTTGGCTTAGCAATTAATGAAGCAATATAGCCAAAGAATATAGCTGCTGCAATTCCACCAGCAGCATTTTTTATACCACCAGTAAATGCACCTAAAAGTCCAGAAGATTTAACACCTTCAATTGCTCCTTTTGCTAAATTATATCCAAAACCAGTAAGAGGAACTGTAGCGCCTGCTCCTGCAAAATCGACTATATATTTATAAATTCCAAGACCACCTAAGATTACACCAGTTGTAACAAATAATACTAAAATTCTAGCTGGAGTAAGTTTTGTTTTATCTATTAAAATTTGTCCAATAACACATATTAATCCTCCAACAACAAATGCTTTTAGAAGTGTAGACCAATTAAAAACAACACTCCAGTCAATAGTGCTCATATAAAGACCTCCAATTATAAAATTATACTATGTTAATATTTTGTGTAAAATTTATAAAAATATACAAATTTTAGAATATTGTATATAAAATTTCGTTATGATAAAATGCTTATAAATGAAATGAGAAAGGTATAAAAGATGGTAGAAGGAGAAGTCTTAAAAAGATATGAATTAAGTTTAGATGATATACTTCCACAAATAATGGAAACTATAATAGAAGTATATGGCGAAAGGCATAGAAAACAAATAGAAGATAATTTTAAAAGAGCATATCTTAATCCTTATATTACACATAGTAGAATAATGACAGATTATGATAGAAAAGAAAAAATATGTTGTACAGAATTATCGCTTGAGTTTTTGAAAAAATTAGGAGAAGAAATTAATTCAAATGAAGAAAAAAATGTAAAGTCGTATGGTACTGATTATTTATCAGATGCCCATAAAGAACTTCTAAATACTTATATGGGAAGTAAAATATTTAATATAGATGGTGATATATTTTACTTTGACGATACTTTATTAGAAACAGATAATGAATATAAAAAAGCAATGATTATACAAAAAAGATGTGATTTATTTAAGAAGTTAGGTTATGAAGTAACACCAGAAAATTATAAAGAAAAAATTGCAAGCCCTGATATGCAAGAAGCTTTAGCTCATATACAAAAAGTATATAAAATAGCATTAGAATGCCAAGAAGAATTTTATAAATTTAAAGAAGAAAATAAAGATTATGATATATATTTTGCAAAATGTATAGAATATAGTAATAAAGAATTAAAATTTAAATATCTAAAAGAAGCATATAGAAAAATTCTTCCTTTATGTAGCGAAGAGGAACAAAAAAATATACAAACAGCATTAGATGACGACTCACTTACTGATATAAGTAAGTTTATTTGTGTAGCAGATAGAGATTCTAAGTATTTTAGTGAATTTGGTGAGTCATTAATTAGTGCATTTTCTGAAAAGAACAATGAATATATAGAAAATGGTGATTGGAAAGGTAACGATGCTAAAAGAGAAAGAATAAGATATTTTAAAAGTATGGGGCTTGATTTAGGAGATGACTATGATGCATACCAAAAAAGCGAAGAGTCTAAAAAGCTTATACCAGATCAAGATTTAGTAAAAGAGATATTAAAAATTAAAGAAGTATGTAATCAGGCTAAAGAACGAGAATTTTTTATAAATACAGGAAATTATGAACAATGTAAAACAAATCTATTACGACAAGGGATAAAATATGAGAGCGTTTTTTCAATTGACTTTGTAAAAAAAGCAATACCATGTGTAGAGAATAATTTTACTCAAAATGAAAATGGGGAGCTAGAACCTTTTTATCCAGTTTCTATACCAATATGTGGAATGGAAGTTGGTGCAAATGATATTATTTTAGTACACGAACTCTTACATGTAGCAGAATTTTCAGTAGAAAAAATTGATGAAAACAAATATGCTTTTAAATCAGGTTTAGATGTAATAGTATGTGATCTTTCTAACGAAAGTACAGTTGTTTTTGATGATGATAAAACTGGATCGAATAGAAGAGAAAGAAGAAATTACGAAACGTTATCCGAAAATTTACATCAACAATTAGCAATAAAGGTAACTCAAAAATTACATGAAAAAGGAATATTTATATTAGATAGACCTGAATATGTAAGAGAAAATTATGTTAGTACTTATGAACAACTTGATGTAATAACACAGGATATAATGAAAGATCATGAAGAAACTATAATAGATGTTATGATGGCTCATACATTGGAAGAGGCAGAAAATTACTTAGGAAAAGATAATTTAGTAGAATTAAATAATTGTGTAAAAAAATTTAGAGCTATACCATATGATGACTTTATTAGAGAGTTTGATGAAAACAAAGATACTGAACTTACAAGAAGTGCATTTAGCTTAATTAGGGAAGCTAAAACTATTTCAGATAATATTACTAGATACATAAATAATAGATTTAAGATTAACACTACAGAAATAGGAGCATTAGAGTTACCTAATAAAGATAAGAAAATAGCAATGCAAGTAGTTAGTTATGATAAAGAATTAGAAATAGGAGGAAGAACAGGAAATGGAGAATAACTATCATAAAGCTTATGTAGAAGTATTAGAAGTTTTAAAATATATTCCTAAAGAAGATTTAGAAAAGGTTCCAAAAGATATTATACAAATATTAGAAAATAAAAAAGATATGGAATATAAATATGAATTAAATAAAAATATTTCATTTGAAAATCAAATTTTAATGAATGAAACAAAAGCTATACTTGCAAACTTTTTTAGGGACTATTGGGCAACGCCAGAGCAAAGAAATGCAATAATAGAAAAAGAAAGAAAAGAAGAATGGGAAGAAGAGCAAAATAAAATAAAAATAGATTATGATGCAGTGTTTAAAAGAAATACAAAATCAGTACCACCAAAAAAAGAAACACAAATAGTAGTTGTAGAGGAAAAGAAATGGTATGAAAAATTTGTTGATTGGATTAAAAATATATTTAAAAGGAACGGATAAACTCCGTTCCTTTTGTTCTATCACAACTCTATACTAACTGCATGAGCAATACCAGGAATACTTTCACCTTGTTGTGTAGAAGTAGAATTCATTAATGCACCAGTTGCCATTAAAAGTATTTTTTTATATTTTTTAGTTTTTAGCATATTAAATAAATATCCAGAAAATACTGTACCACAACAAGCACATCCACTACCACCTGCATGAGTATCTTGAGCTTTTTTATCAAATATTAAAACTCCACAATCATTATAATTAGATTTTATGTTATAACCTTTTGTTTCAGCAAGTTCTATTAAAATTTCTTTTCCTACATGACCTAAATCACCTGTTATAATTGCATCATAATAACTTGGATTTCTACCAGTATCTATAAAATGAGCAAGCAATGTGTCAAGTGCTGCAGGTGCCATTGCAGCTCCCATATTATTTGAATCTTTTATTCCCATATCAACTATTTTTCCGGGTGTAAAATGAGTAACAAATGGACCATTACCATTTGCAGAAATAATAGCAGATCCTGCACCTGTAACTGTCCATTGAGAAGATTGAGGCCTTTGATTACCAAGTTCTAAAGGAAATCTAAATTGTTTTTCTGCACTACAAAAATGACTAGAAGCAGCACAAATAATATTATTAGCAGCACCACCATCAATAAAAACAGAACCGAGCCCCATACCTTCTACAAAAGTAGAACAAGCTCCAAAGATTCCGATAAATGGAAAATTAGAGTCACGAAGTCCGAAACTAGAAGAAATACATTGATTAAGTAAATCACCAGCAAAACAATAATCTATAGCAGAAATAGGAATATTAGATTTTTTTATAACAGAATACACAGTTTCTTTTATAATTTTACTTTCAGCCTTTTCCCAAGATTTTTCTCCCCAAAATTCATCTTCTAAACATTTATCAAAGTATTTTGCAAGAGGACCTTCAGCTTCTTTAGGACCAACTATGGAAGCTGTTTCTAAAATACTAGGAGGTCTTTCGAATCTTATTGTTTGAGTTCCTAACTTTTTCAAAATAATATCCTCCTTTTAAACTAAAGTTATTCCAGTAGTATTAAATATAAGATAAATAATACCTACAATAATTGAAGCAGATATACCAAATACAAGAACAGGACCTGCTACAGTAAACATTTTTCCACCAACCCCCATTATATATCCTTCGGATTTATATTCTATGGATGGTGCAACAATAGAATTAGCAAAACCAGTGATTGGAACAAGAGAACCAGCACCAGCAAATTTTCCAATTTTGTTAAATAAATTTAAACCAGTTAAAAAAGCACTAATTGCAATTAATATTATAGATACAATTGTTCCAGAACTAGCATCATCAAGGCCTCGTTCTTTGCATATAATTAAAATAACTTGACCAATAGTACAAATTAATCCACCAACTAGAAAAGCATTTAAACAGTTTTTTAATATTGGAGAATTTGGTGATTTTTTTTCTACATATTCCTGATATTTTTTTTGAGTTTCAATTGCCTTCATAAAAACCTCCTAAATTATAAATTTGAATGATCAATATAAAAAGTAAGTTCAATATCTACAAAATATTCTACTATTTTACCATCTTGTATTTTTCCTGTTTGGTTAATAACTTTTACATTAGATAAGTAATTTATAGTTTTAGAAGCTTCTGCAATAGTTTGTACAATAGCATCTTTCCAAGAAACTGTTGATGAACCTTTTACACATATATGTTTTTCCACTGTCATATAAAAACCTCCTAAATATATTTATTAATATATTTTCCAATAGTTTTAAATTTATACGATAAAATGGTATAATATATGTACTTATAAATTAGACTAACTATATGAAGTCAATAGGAAAATGAAATTTTATTAAAATTTTTAAATAGTTAATTGTACATTGAAAAT
>CALXPV010000028.1 GCA_944390295.1 uncultured Clostridia bacterium
TTAATATTTAACAATATCATTATAAGTTTCTATTGCATAACTATCAGTCATACCAGAAATATATGTAATAATTGCTTTAGAATAATCAGACTTTTTATTCATATCATATAGTATTTTATTTTTTAAATTTGTTCTATCTGTTTCTATATTCCAATAACAAGAGATCCATTTTATGAAGCTATCAATAACTTTAGGATAGAAGCTTCTAATTTCTAGTAATTTATTTAATGTATTCATTTCATCATATGCACTATTTAAAGTATTAAAAATTTCAGTTAATACAAGTTCAAAATATCTTTCAGAAGGCTTCATACATTGATGTTTATAGATATATTTATAATTAAATTCTTTTAGTAAACTTAACTTTTCATACATTTTATCAGAAAATTTTAAACCTTCTTCAGGTGAAGAATTAACACATAAATCATAAATTAAATCTCCAATTATATTTGTATTATTGATATTTTCTAATTTTGATATTCCAAGTAAATCATATAATTTATCTAGATTTTTGTCTAAAATACCCATAGAAATTGCATCTTCTATATCTCTACCAATATATGATATTTTATCAGAAATTTTTACTACACATCCTTCCCAAGTGTAAGGTGCATATTGGTTAGGAGATAAGTAATCTGTTTCTAAATTAACATATTCAGTTCTTGGTTTTAAAGAAATTTCGTCAATTTCACCACAATGTGAAATAATACCATCTCTTACTGCATATGTTAAATTTAAGTTCTTTTCTTCATCATTAACATTTGTTAATAGTTCTATATTATCAACAAAATTAAGTCCATTTCTTTCGTGCCAAAAACGTTCTAGACCTTCACTTGTTGCAAGTTTATTTAATATACTTTCGCCTTTATGACCAAAAGGACTGTGCCCAATATCATGAGCTATAGATATGGCACGTGTAAGTGTAGTGTTAAGACCTAAAGATTTAGCAATTGTATAACTTGTTGCATCAACATTATTAACATGCTCTATTCTTGTACAGATATGATCATTCTTAGGTAAAAAGAAAACCTGAGTTTTATGTTTTAACCTTCTATATGCATTACTGTAAAGAATTCTATCATAATCTCTTTCAAAATCAGAGCGGACATCGTTTGCTTTTTTATATAATTCTTCTTCTCTTGCTATCATATTTTCCCAATTAGGATTAGAGGGAGTAGCAGATACTTCTATAAATTTTTGTTCCATATATAAACCTCCGTAAAATAAGAATAATTCCAAATTGTAATATTTTATTTGATATTTGATAAATAAAATTTTATCATAATTTTTTAAAAAAGTATTGATTTTTATAAAAAAGGTGCTAAAATATAATTGTAGGTCAAAGAAAGTCAAAGTCAAAAAACAAAAAGAATAAAATATGAGATAAGAAAGTAATGGGGGTAAAAATAAAGAGATTCCCTTTTACTTAAAAGGAAGTGAGAGAAGATGAGAATATCAGATGTAATAGAAGAATTTTTAAAAGAAATGTTAAAAACAGAAGATGAATTAGAAATACAAAGAAATGAACTTGCAGAACAATTTAATTGTGTACCTTCACAAATAAATTACGTAATATCCACAAGATTTAAACCATCACAAGGTTATTATGTAGAAAGTAGAAGAGGTGGTGGAGGTCATATCACAATTAAGAAAATAAATGTTACACAAAGTAATTATTTAATGCATATAGTAACAAGTATTGGAGACAAGATAACTGCAAAGGAAGTAGATATTTTTATTAGTAACTTCCTTTCAGATGGAATTGTAACAGAAAAAGAAGCAAAGCTTCTAAAAGTTGCTACAAGCGATAATGTACTTACTGTACCTATCGAAATAAAAGATAATTTAAGAGCAAAAATTTTTAAAAACATGTTAATAAATTTAGTTTAGAAATGAGGAGGTAATTATTATGAAATGTCAAAATTGTGGAAAAAAAGAGGCAAATGTTAGATATACACAAATTATTAATGGAGTAAAAAAAGAAATGAGCTTATGTGAAGATTGTGCAAGAGAATTAGGAATAGGAAAGGAACTAAACTTTAATATGTCTATGAACTTACCTAGTTTTTTAGGAGGATTCTTTGATGAATATAATATGGATTCATTTATGCCAACAATAGGAAGTTTAAGACAAGAAAACTGTAAAACTTGTGGTACAACATATAACGAATTTGTAAATACAGGTTTATTTGGCTGTATGGATTGTTATGACATGTTTTCAGATAGATTAGATCCAATATTAAAAAATATATATGGTTCTAATAGACATATGGGCAGAAAATCTAAAAAATTAGATAAATCAATTATAAAAAATATGGAAGAAAAGAAAAAAGAATTAGATGAAAAGAAAAACGAAGGAAAAGACAAAGTAGAAATTTTACAAGAAAAACTAAAATTAGCAATAAAAGAAGAAAGATATGAAGATGCAGCTAAATTAAGAGATGAAATAAAGAAACATACTAAATAGAAAGGAAGAATGAATATGTTAAATTGGTATTTACAAAGTGGAGATAATTCAGATGTTGTAGTAAGTTCAAGAATTAGACTAGCAAGAAATATTGCAGACTTTCCATTTGAACTTAAATGTGACAAAAACAAAAAAGCAGAAATTATTAAAATAATAGAAGATGCAATAATTGGTAATAAATATGGTTTAAAATTATTAAAATTAAAAGATATGGATGAAATTACTATTAAAAGTTTATTAGAAAAAAGATTAATAAGTCCAGATTTTGTAAACGAAAATGATGATCAAAAAGCAATACTTATAAATGATGAAGAAAATATTTGTGCAATGATACATACAGAAGATCATTTAAGATTACAAGTATTTTCTTCTGGATTAGAGTTAGATAATTTATTAAATTTAATTATTGAATTAGATGAATTTTTACAAGAAAAATTAAATTTTGCATATAGCGAGAAATATGGATTTTTAACAGCATGTCCAATAGAGGCAGGAACAGCAATGAAAGCATCTGTTCTAGTTCATCTACCAGCACTTACGACTACAGGAAATATAGGAAAAGTACTAGATATAATAAATAATTTTGGAATGAATGTAAGTGGAGTACATGGAGAAGGAACAAAATCAGAAGGAGATTTATATCAAATTTCTAATAAACAAACATTAGGAATTTCTGAGAAAGAAATTATTAAAAAATTAAAGCTTATAACAGATAAAATAATGGAACAAGAAAGAATAGCAAGAAAATATCTTGCTAAAAACAGAATTGATTTAGAAGATAGCTTATATAGAGCTTATGGAGTTTTAGTAAATTGCAGAAGAATATCTGAAAATGAATGTAAAGATTTACTATCAAAAGTAAAACTTGGAACAGATTTAGGAATAATTAATGAACTTACAGATTTAAAAGTAAATAAATTATTGCTATATACAAATTCTGCAAATTTACAAAAATATTTAGGCAAAAAATTAGAAGGTCTAGAATTAAATGCTAAAAGAGCAGAAGTAATAAAGACTATTGTAAAAGAATAAAAGATTTATATTTAGATTATTTAGTAAGGAGGGAGATATTATGACATATAAATTTACAAATAGTGCTCAAAATGTTATAGAAATTGCAAAAGAAATTGCAGTAGAATTAGGACATAACTATATTGGAACAGAGCACATTTTATATGGTTTAACAGAAGAAGAAAACGGGGTTGCAAGTAGAGTATTGGAAAACCAAGGTATCACTCCAGAAAATGTATTAGAAGAAATTGAAAACTTAATAGGTAGAGATGATGAAAAAGAAATTACATCATTAAGTTTTACACCAAGAACTAAAAGAATTATAGAAAATGCTTTTGTAGAGGCTCGTAAATTAGATTCAGAATATATAGGAACAGAACATATATTAATAGGAATTATGAGAGAAGCAGATAGTATAGCTGTAAGAATAATGTTGGACTTAGGAATAAATCCACAAAAGCTATATAATGAAATTGTAAAAGTATTAGAAGAAGATGAAAATATAAATATGCAAGACGGTGGATCTAATAAAAATAGTGGAAGTTATAATTCTACACCAACATTAAATCAATATGGTACAGATTTAACTAAAGAAGCAAGTATGGGAAAATTAGATCCAGTTATAGGTAGAAAAAATGAAATAGAAAGAGTTGTACAAATTCTTTCTAGAAGAACAAAAAATAATCCTTGTTTAATTGGTGAACCTGGTGTTGGTAAAACAGCAGTAGTAGAAGGTTTAGCAGAAAAAATAGTACAAGGTGATATACCAGAATTATTAAAAAATAAAAGAGTTGTAACAATAGATTTATCTAGCATGGTTGCTGGTGCAAAATATAGAGGAGATTTTGAAGAAAGAATTAAAAAAGCTTTAAATGAAGTAAAAAAAGCTGGAGATGTAATTTTATTTATAGATGAGATTCACACAATAGTAGGTGCAGGTTCTGCAGAAGGTGCAATTGATGCTGCAAATATTTTAAAACCATTACTTGCAAGAGGTGAAATACAATTAATTGGTGCTACAACTTTAAACGAATATAGAAAATATATAGAAAAAGATAGTGCCTTAGAAAGAAGATTTAGCCCAGTTACTGTAAATGAACCAACACATGAGGAAACTGTACAAATATTAAAAGGGATAAGAGATAAATATGAAGCACATCATAATATAAAAATTACAGATGAGGCTATAAACTCTGCGGTAGAATTATCTACAAGATATATTAATGATAGATTTTTACCAGATAAAGCAATAGACTTAATAGATGAAGCTTCATCAAAAATTAGATTAACTTCTTTAGAAGAGCCAGAGACTATTAAAGAATTAGAAAATAAAATACAAAATATGAATCAAGAAAAAGAAGATGCTGTAAAAATACAAAAATTTGAAAAAGCAGCAAAATTAAGAGATGAAGTAAATTCATTAAAAGAAGAATTAGAAAAAGAAAAGAATAAATGGAAAAATAAAAAGACAAAATCTATACCAAAATTAACAGAAGAAGATATTGCAAAAGTAATTGCGAGTTGGACAGGAATACCTGCTGCTAAAATTACTCAAGATGAAAATAAGAAATTAAAGAATTTAGATAAAGAACTACATAAAAGAGTAATTGGACAAAATGAAGCGGTAGAAGCAGTTGCTAAAGCAATAAGAAGAAGTAGAGTAGGTCTTAAAAATCCAAATAGACCAATAGGTTCATTCCTTTTCTTAGGACCAACAGGTGTTGGTAAGACAGAGTTATCTAAAGCTTTAGCAGAAAGTTTATTTGGAACAGAAGATTCTATTATAAGAATTGATATGTCTGAATTTATGGAACCACATTCTGTAGCTAAATTAATTGGTGCACCTCCAGGATATGTTGGATTTGATGATGGAGGACAATTAACAGAGAAGATAAGAAGAAAACCATATTCTGTAATATTATTTGATGAGATAGAAAAAGCCCATCCAGATGTTATGAATATGTTATTACAAATACTAGAAGATGGTAGATTAACAGATAGTCAAGGAAGAACAGTTAATTTTAAAAATACTGTAATAATTATGACATCAAATATAGGTGCAAGATTAATTACAGAAAAGAAATCTTTAGGATTTGCAAATTCTTCAGATGAAGATGAAGCAAAAGAATATGAAGATATCAAGAAAAATGTAATGGCAGAATTAAAGAAAGAATTAAGACCAGAGTTCATAAATCGTATAGATGATATTATAGTATTCCATAAATTAAATGATGACGAAATAAGAAGTATAATAGATTTATTATTAAAGAATGTGGAACAAAGATTAGTAGAACAAGGATTAAATATTAAAATAGATAAATCTGTAAAAGAATTAATTGCTAAAAAAGGTGTAGATAAAGAATTTGGTGCAAGACCACTTCGTAGAGCTATACAAAATATTGTTGAAGACAAATTAGCAGAAGAAATATTAGACGGAAATATTAAAACTGGTGTAGAAGCTAAATTAGTTGCTAAAGATGATAAAGTAGAACTAAAAGTAAAAGTAGGGATTTAGGGACGGTCCTAAAATCCCTCTTTTTGAAATTTTGAACTTTGTGGTACTATTTAAAGTTTATTAAGTGAATATAAAATTAAATATATAGTAATTTTGAAACTCAGCCAAGCACACTTTACAAATTATGTAAAGTGTGCTGACATAATAATTGGAAACAATGTTGTTTTAGCCAAAGGAGGAAAAAATTATGGCAAACAGAGTAGAAGTAGCAGTAAATATTCCGACCACAAATGTAGTAATTCCGACAGTAAGGATTCCTGAACCTATGCCGGACATCACACAATCTCCTGAGTACCAACAAAGATTAGGTAAATTTAGAGAGATTGCTGCTCAATCACATCGTTTGGCAGCGGAAGCTGATACGATGCTCGAACGCATGAAAATTATATGCGGAGAAATCACAGCACAGGTAGCTGATGAAAAGGCAGAGCCATAATTAATTAGTTGGCAAAGCGAGGGGCATACGGGTATGAAGTAAATACCGTATGCTTCTTTTTTAGTTAAAGTACATAGAATAATGAATAATTTATCAAGTGTACATAAAATTGACTTGCTTTAATTTTTATGATAAAATTATATTGTCACAAAAATAGTGGGATTCAGAATATTTGCTAAATGTAGCAAGAAACAGAAAGGAGCAATATGAATAGATTGGAAGTACTAGAACTGTCTGAATGCAGATTTTTCGATGCATTAGGACGGAGAATTTCTAAGGAACAGCTTAGAAGTCATCCTATAGCAACTGTAGTTACCAAGGCAGGGAATAAGCCGATTTGTGAAACGATTCGGCTTGAAGGAAACAAATATATACTTTATACTCCTAGTAATGAGGAGATTGAGTGTAAAATTGTTTCTACTGCAGAAGAGCCAATTGTAGCAGGAGCGCCAATATCAAAATTTTCTTTCAGCTTGGCAGACTACAAAGGAGAAAAGGTGTATGATTTTCCAACATTAATCTGGATGAAAATATCTGGAATTAATGGTAATTTAACTATGTGTGGAGAGGTGAATTCAGAATATAAAGAATTTAAAGTTTCCTTTTCTGACATAAATGAATCAGGTTTTAAATCAGGAAACAAATTCTACACATTATAAATTATAAGGAGAAAAAGATGAAAAAGATTGTACAACTTACAGACGTTATGTTTTTTAATCACTCACGCCGGATAACTGAAGATGATATAGAAAAATATAATCTTCAGTATTTAACAGTACTTGGCATAAGCAAAGAAGGTAAAACTCTTTGCGTATATGGTCAATATAATCGTGAGACAAAGAAACTTTTGGACTATGTAAATCATGGTTCACAAAGAGACCAGGAAGGAATTTATGAAATTTTATCAGTTAAAAAATTCGAAAGAAATGATGAAAGTTCAAAAAAATTCTTTTTCAGTATGGCCAAGGAAGAAGAAAGCAAAAAAGTTTTTGGAACATGGCCAGAATTATTGACATATAAAGCTAATAATCAGGACAAAGAAGAAATTGTTTCAATTTCTGGGGCACACTTAGAAAATGGAACAACAATGATAACGGCAAAGTGCAGTTTGGCCGAAGTAAAAGAAAATGGCATTATATACAATGGCACTTTCTACGAAATCTATTAAGCTCATCAAAAGACTCTAGTAGTAGTTACTACTGGAGTCTTTTGGTATAAATAAAATATAATGCGTATGTATCATAAAGTTGGATTCATTTAAAACTTATCATTGAAAAATATAATTTTCACAAACAGATTAAGGTTTTGCTAAATAATAAATTAAAAATAGGAATTTAAGGATCGTCTCTAAATCCCTATTGGAAAGGTTACATAAGGTTGCGAAGTAATACAAAATGTGATAAAATACACATGTAGCAAAGTTGAAATTGGTGTAAGTCTCATTATGTTAAATCTAATGAGCATCAGAAAGGAACAGTATGAAGAAAGAGAAAAAAGGTAAATTAAAAAATTGCAAAGTTTTTGGAACTGGAGGACGGTTACTAAAAGAATTATCAGCAAAGGTGGTGATTCTTGATACCGTTATTCTTAATACAGTTTTATGGAATAAGATACTGTCAACAGAGCGGTCAATTCCTATTACAGTTATAGGGATTAATGATGAAGAAAATTTGATTTACAGAGAGGGAATATATTATACAAAAGCAAAAATTTTTCAGACGACTATAAGAAAAGACAATAGTTTTATCAAAGAGGAATATGAAATCGAATTAATTTTCTTCATGGATTTTAAAGCTGGAACTGAAAAAGTTATAAAATTTAATTTCTTTTCTGCAATAGGAGACGAAATTGAAGAAGGCTTTTTTGAGTGGGCAAGATTAATTTATTACAAGGATACACATCCAAAGGATATGGAAAAAACAATTGTAATAACTGGACAATCATTTGAAACAGGGAGTTCGATATCAAGGTTTCATATTACATTAAACGATGTATTCGAAAGAGGTTTTTATTACAAAACAGAAGAAGCTTATGTAATATGGCCGAGTGCCTATCCGATTTATGATCCACGTTTTTTCCCAGCAGACTGAGTATCAAAATTCTAAAGTTGAATAATGGAGGTAAACAAATTGAGACTATTTATAAACGAAGGAACTTGCAAACGGAAATGGAATAATAATGTGATTATTCACAAAAAAAATGGAGTAGTAACATTAAAAATACCAAATTATAATGAAGCAACTTATAAGCAAACTTATATGGAATTTATAATTCCACATATTGAAGAAAGTATGCTCAAGACGGATGTGTGGATGTATAATTTGGTATTAGAAGAATGTACAGAAAATCGTATTGTTTTTTCAGAAAAATATGATTCATGTACAGGTGAAATATATGCACTTATAAGGTCAACTGAAGTTGTACCTGATGATGTATATATTCCAAAAGAAAAAAGCAAAAATGTAAAAGTTATAAGGCGGATTCGGTTTGTAGATGATGAATGTGACCTTGGTGATTTTTTATCAAATGTTTATTTTATAAAAATAAAATTAGATAGAAAAGAAAAATTACCATTATACTTAACTTACGAAGATTCAAAAAATCTTTGGAAAGCCATAGTATTTTCAAGAAATGTTGAAGGAACATGGGTTGCAAACACAGAAATTAAACCGGATAAAAATGAAGGAAAATACATTTCTCTTTCCGAGTTAACGTAAAATTAAAATATTGTTTCAAAAAAATTATGTAGAAGGATATCACATTGTGATGTCCTTTTACATTGTGTAAAAACGATTATTTTAAAACATCCAAAACTTGCTTATGATTCGCTTTTATGCTAGAATACATTTTATTAAAAACTCGTTGAAATAGCAGTAAAACTTTATTGATGCATAAGCATAGAAAGGAGTTTTATATGAAAAAATTAAAAGAAGTAGTAGTCTTTAACGAAGGAAAACGGATTAAAGTAAGTCAGGTATCCCAGCTAATAGGGAAAGAAAATGTCGAAATTCTTTATTATGAACAGGGAAAATGGAAGAGCATGCAGGGAAAATTTATAAAATATAATGTTTTCTGGCGAAAAACTATTTACAATAGCCCAGTTTTATACAGGCAGGCTGATAAATTTTTGGTAAGTTTTCAGTCAGAACCTGAAATGCCGGAATATTATAATTTATATGAGTTTAAATATGCGTATTACAAAAGCGAGCGGATATATAATTTTCCTGAACTCGTAAAAATACTTTGGAATGAAGAAAAAATAACAAGTATTTTGGTAACTGGAAATCTTACAGGTTCTACAGACGAAATCAACAAAAATCTTCCCAAAATATCTGTCGAGATAACTATAACTGCAAAATCTACAAATGGTTTTGGGTTATATGATCAATTTAACCGTTTATGGAAAATTGAATAATATCTGAAAAAATTTAATTCGAAAAAAATCCATCATTATACAATTAAATAATGGTGGATTTTTTTAAAAACTATGTAAAGTAAAATCTCCAAAAACAATGAAATCATACATAAAATTTGCTAATATAAAAAATTTATGTTAAAATATTTAAGCAAAAAAATACAAAAGTCATAAGACTTACTAAATGTAGTAAGCAGACTAGAAAGGAGAAGCAACATGGAAAGCTTAAAAAATGTCAAATTATATGACATTTCTGGACGGAGGATTGAATTAGATAATCATCCTCACTTCGTAATTGTGGTAGGAGAAAAAGAGCAGGGAGAAATTATATGTGAGTTTGGTATTTTAAACAATACAAAATTCAAACGAACCAAAGAAACTTACCAGATTAAATCTTTTTCTGAGATGCCAAAGATTGAAGAAGATATTCATGAAAGAGGATGTGTATTCTTTTGTGCATTTAAGAAGAATGATCCGGACAACACTTTTGTGCCATTTCCAATGTTGGTAAAACATAAACTTGAGGGAAAGGCAAATAAAGACGAAGATATATACATCGCCTGTGAATTGAAAATGCCACAGTCTGGAGACTTAAAAGTGGAACTGTTGCAAGTAAAACTTTCAGACATCAACGAGGCTGGATTCACAATAGGAGAAAGCTTTTACAGAGTTGGTGTATTGGAAAAGTAGAGCTAATCTGTGAAAACAGTAATAGCTTAAAAAACAGCTTGTACTTATTATATAAAGTACGAGCTGTTTTTGTTTGAAATATAAAATTAATTATTTATTATTAATTAAATCATTCATATTATACATTCCACTATTTTTATTTACTATATATTTAGCAGCCATAACAGCACCATTAGCAAAAACAGTTCTAGAATAACATTTGTGGGTTATTTCTAGTGTTTCATGTTCTCCAAAGAATTGTACTGTATGCTCACCAACAATATTTCCACCTCTAATAGAAGAAAATCCAATTTCTAATTTATTTCTTTTTTCATGTTTATTGTGTCTATCAAATGCATAAATCATTTTATTATCTTTAGCTTCATTTATGCTATCTGCTAAAAATAAAGCGGTTCCACTTGGACTATCTATTTTTCTATTGTGATGTGTTTCTATAATTTCTATGTCTGTATCAGGTAGTTCTTTAGATAAAGAAGCTACGATTTTTGCCATTAAATTAATGTCATAAGACATATTAGCAGATTTGAAAATTGGAATATATTTAGAATATTCTTCTATTTCTTTTAATTGTTCATCTGTAAAACCTGTTGTTGCAATAACTATTGGGATATTATTTTCTTTTGCATATTTTAATATATTTAATGTAGCAACCGGAATAGAAAAATCTATTATAACATCAGGTTTTTCTTCTATTTCAGAAGTAGATGTATAAACAGGATATGTATATATTCCAGTATTTTCTTTATCAACACCACCAATAAGTAAAATATCTTTATCTAAGTCTGTTACGTTTGCAACTTCTTGTCCCATTTTACCATTTATTCCATTTATTAATACTTTCATTTATTTCGTTCCTTTCTTAAAAAGCCTATATTAAAATCTTACTAACAATATTGTTAAAACAACATAGGCATATCTATACATATTTTTAAATTTATATCTATTGTTTAAAACTTTTAGAACTTCAAAAAGAGCACATAATTTATCTGTTAAAGTTATTACGAAACTTTCTTTGTAGCTTGGAAGTTTAAAAGTCAAAGGCCACATATGTTTTAAAATTACATCTTTTTCAACTTTATTTAAGTTAAAATATTTAAGAGAATTACTTAAAGCAATTCTTGGATGGGAAAAAGCATGTAATTCTAAAAATGAATTTACTTTTCTATGTTCATGCCAATCATATAAAAAGAAATCATGAAGCATTGCACCACGAGTGGCAGATACATAATCTAAATTTAGTTTTTTACAAATTACATATGTATAATAAGCAACTCTTAAACAATGTTCATAACAAGACGTATTGGCATGTTGCATAAAATTTGCCATTTCTTTTACTTTAGGATTTTGGCAAATTTCATTAACAATTTGTTTAAATTCGAAAATATTTGGTTTATTTAAATTAATTTTACTAATAATCATTTATTCACATCCTTAAATATATTATATCATGCATTAAATATGGATGTGAATAAATTTAATTAATTCTTAAGAATTAAGCCACTCTAGAAATTTTTAATTTCGTTAGAGTGGGCTATAGTTAGCGAAGCTAACTTCCACAATGCAGGTGGGCTATATGCAAAATTAGATCAACCCAAAATCTTTTAATGATTTGTTTAATCTTTCAAATCCTTTTTCTGATAATTTAACTAATGGAAGTCTAGGAATTCCATAATTATATCCCATCATATTTAATGCTTCTTTTACTGGAATAGGATTTACTTCACAGAATAAACTTCCTACTAAATCAATTGCTTTTAATTGCATTTCAGTTGCTTCTTTAATTTTTCCATCAAAGAAATTTTGTACCATATCATGAGTATATTTTGGAGCAACATTAGAAAGAACAGAAATAACACCAAGTCCTCCTAAAGATAAAACTGGAATTATTTGATCATCATTTCCAGAATAAATATGTAAATCATCTCCACAAAGTGCAGCTATTTTTGCAACTTGTGAAATATTTCCACTAGCTTCTTTTATAGCTACTATATTTGGAATTTTAGAAAGTTCTACACATGTTTCTGGAGTGATATTTACACCAGTTCTGCTAGATACACTATAAACAATAATAGGTAAACTAGTAGATTCTGCAATTGCTTTATAATGTGCTACTAATCCTGATTGTGTAGTTTTGTTATAATATGGTGTTACAACAAGAAGAGCATCTGCTCCAACAGAATCTGCATATTTTGACATTTCTATTGCAGAAGCAGTATTGTTCGAACCAGTTCCTGCAATTACTGGAATTCTACCATTAACTTTATTTATAGCATATTTTATTGTGTCTTTTTTCTCCTTTTCTGTCATACTAGAAGATTCTCCAGTAGTACCACATACAATAATACTATCTACACCTTCTGAAATTTGAAATTCTATTAATTTTCCAAATTCATCAAAATTTACGCCATCATTTGTAAATGGTGTGGCGATGGCAGTACCACATCCTTTAAAAATAATTTTTTTCATAATAAACGTCTCCTAAATAGAGAATTACCAGCAAATATAATTATATATTGCTATTATTCTATGTTATTATATGATATAAATAAGAAAAAATAAATAATTTATAGAAAATAAATCCAAAATAATATATAATGTTAATGTATAAGGAGGATAAAGATGACAGCATCTCAAGAAGAATATTTAAAAACTATATATATATTAATATTACATAAAAAAGAAGCAAGAGTTACAGACATTGCTGATTATTTAGATGTTAGTAAAGCAAGTGTTAATAGAGCATTAAAAAACTTAAGAGAGTTAGAACTTGTGGATTATGAGACATATGGAGTAATAAAATTAACAGAAAAGGGAAAAGAAGAAGCTACAAATATAATAAAAAAACATAATGTGTTAAAAGCTTTTTTAATTCAAATATTAAATGTAAATAATGAAACTGCAGAAGAAGAAGCAAAGAAAATGAAACATGCAATTTCAGAAGATACAATAAATAAGTTTTCGGATTATATTAAAAGTATTATAAAAGTTGATGAATTAAAATGTAATTATAGTCCAGAAAATGAAAGATGCCAAAATTGTATAAAATTAAAAAATAAAAAATAAATTTTGAACTTTGGAGATATTCTTTAACTAAAAAAGTATGAAGTTTAGGTGAATTCTAAACTTCATACTTTTTTTACAGAAATGTGAATAGGGATTTTAGGACCGTCCCCTAATCCCTAATTATTTTTTCTACTATTTGGATTGCGTTTGATGCTGCTCCTTTTCTTATATTATCAGCAACTACCCAAAGATTAACACCATTTTCTACACTAAAGTCTCTTCTAATTCTTCCAACAAAAACTTCATCATGTCCATTGGCATTTGTAGCTAATGGATAAAGTTCAGAAGCTGGATCATCTTGAACTACTATACCTTCAAATTTTTTAAGTGTTTCTACTAATTCAGAAAGTTCAAATGTTTTTTCAAATTCTACATTGATAGATTCACTATGTGAATTTTCTACTGGAACTCTTACTGTAGTTGCAGTTATTTTTAAATCTGGTCTTTTTAGAATTTTTCTTGTTTCATTTATCATTTTCATTTCTTCTTTAGTATAACCATTTTCTGTGAATACATCTATGTGTGGAAGACAATTATTATAAATAGGGTATGGGAATTTTTCTAATTTTGTAATTCCTTTTCTTCCATTTTCTAAATCTGCTAATCCTTTTTTTCCTGCACCAGAAACAGCTTGATATGTAGAATATACAATTCTTTTAATAGTATATTTATCATCCAATGCTTTTAATGGTAATACAGCTTGTATTGTAGAACAGTTTGGATTAGCTATTATTCCATGATTATTTTTAATTTCTTCTGGATTAACTTCTGGTACAACTAAAGGTACATCTTCATCCATTCTAAATGCACTACTATTATCTACAACAACACAACCTTTTGATGTTGCTATTGGGGCAAACTTTTTAGATGTTTCTCCACCAGCTGAAAAAATAGCAAAATCAAATCCTTCATCAAAAGAATTTTCTGTAAGCTCTTTTACAACATATTCTTTTCCCATAAATTCTATTTTGGTTCCTGCAGATTTACTAGATGCAAATAAAACGTATTCACTAATTGGTAGTTTTTTTTCTTCTAATACTTTTAATGCAGTTCTACCAACTACACCAGTAGCACCAACTACTGCTAGTTTATAATTTTTCATAATAAGCACCTCTGGCTTTTTTTATTAAATAGAATTATATTTATAATTTCCTATTTCAATATTATATTACAAATTTATTAGAAATGCTAGAAAAAAATTATACTTATGATAAAATAGATGTAAATTAAATAGTGGGGATAAAAAATATGAAAAGGAAAATAACAATGATTATGATAGTATTAGTAATTTTAGTTATGCTAGCAATAGCAATAGTATTTGGAGTAAATGCATTTGTAATTAATAGATACAAAAGTAAAATTTTATCTGTAGAAGATAGTAAAAAATTAGAAGATGTAGATTGCATTTTAATATTAGGAGCCCAAGTAATGAGTGATAAACCAAGCGAAATGTTAGCAGATAGATTAAAACAAGGTTTAGAATTATATAAAAATGGAGTGGCAGGAAAAATAATAGTAAGTGGAGACCATGGAAGAACTGATTATGATGAAGTTAGAGTAATGAAAGACTTTTTGATTTCTAATGGAGTTCCATCAGAAAATATTTTTATGGATCATGCAGGTTTTTCTACTTATGATAGCATGTATAGAGCTAAAAATATATTTAAAGTGGAAAGATTGGTTGTTGTTACACAAGAATACCATTTATATAGAGCAGTATATTCTGGAAATAAACTTGGTATGGATGCATATGGAGTAAGCTCTGATTTACATCAATATGGTGGACAAGAAAAAAGAGAAGTAAGAGAGATTTTAGCTAGAAATAAAGATTTTGTTATGTGTATATTTAAACCACAAGCGAAGTTTGGAGGTGAAGAAATACCAATAAGCGGTAATGGTGACATAACAAATGACTAAAAAATATACTTAATATAATAGGAGGGGAATTAAATGAAGAAAAAAATAATGGCATTAATTGCAATACTACTTGTAATAATTATAATAGTAGCAGTGTCAATAAATATTTTAAGCCCAAAAGGAGATTTGATTGCAATTAAATCAGAAGACGAATTACAAAAAATTACAGATAGTTACAGTTCGAGTGGAAGTGAAATAGCAGCATTTATAATTTCTCCATATTTGGCAACGGGTTTTGGTGATATTTTTAGTAATTTCTCTAGAGGAATTGAAACAGATGCAACTACCAATGATTCAATGTATAGTTCAAGTGGTAGTGGGTATACTATACCACCAGCAACAAGTAGTGGAATAGATTCAAAAGGTTCTTTTATTGAATCTGGTAAAACTCCAATAACATCATCATCTGCAAGTTCAGATTATTCCACAACAAATGTGCAAGTTGAAAATGTAGATGAAGCTGATATTGTAAAAACAGATGGAGAATATATATATTCATTATCTAATGATACTGTATATATTACATATGCAAGAGATGCAAAAAATATGACTATAGTTTCTAAAATACAAGAAGCTGGGTCAAATGTTTATCCAGAAGATTTAATAATACAAAATAATAAATTAATAGTTATTTCTGGAGACTACAAAGCAACTTTTGTGAAAGTTTTCGACTTAGCAGACAAAGTAAATCCTAAAAGAATAAAAACATTTAAAATTAATAAAAAATACTATACATCAAGATATATAAATGGAATATTATATGTAATTTCTTCTGGATATTTAGATGACGAAGAAAATCTACAATATGTAGAAGATGGGCAAAATGTGAATCCGGAAAATCCTGAGGCATATAAAATAAAAGATATTAATTCAAAATATCAAACAGTTATAGCTTCATATAATTTAAATGAGGTAGATAGTAAAATAAAAGTACAATCATATTTAATGGATGTAGAAAATGCTTATATTTCTGAGCATAATATGTATTTAATAGATAATGGATATTCTGGTGGAAGTAATCCAACATTAGGTGATTTATATGGAATTAAAGGTGTATTTGGATTACGTGATATAGAATATGAGAGCAGAAGCACAAACTCTACAATATATAAATTTAATTTTAAAGAAGATGGAACAGTAGGTTATCAAACTAAAAATACTGTAGAAGGAAGAACAATAGATCAATTTTCTTTAGATGAAAAAGATGGAAATTTAAGAATTGCTTTATATACTAATGATGGTTCAAGAGTAGTTGTATTAGATGAAAATTTAAAACAGCTAGGTGAAACAATGAATTTAGCAGAAGGAGAAAGAATGTATTCTGCAAGATTTATGGGAGATAGAGCATATCTTGTAACATATAAAACTATAGATCCTTTATTTTCTATAGATTTAACTGACCCAAGAAATCCAAGAGTTTTGGGAGAATTAAAAATTCCTGGTTATAGTACTTATTTACAACCTTATGATGAAAATTATCTTATAGGATTTGGCTTCCAAACAGAAGAAAAGGTTAGAAGAAATTCGTATGGAAGAGTTGTTTCAACATCAAGTAGTATAACTGGAATGAAAATGGCTTTATTTGATGTTTCAGATATTAGTAATCCAAAAGTACTTTCAGAAGAAGTTATAGGGGATTCAAGAACAAATTCTACAATATTAGAAAATCACAAAGCTTTATTATTTGATAAAGAAAAGAATTTATTAGCGATACCAATTAAAAATTACACTGATGATTTAAGTATGGTGGAAAATGACGATATTTCAGGCTTAGAGACATCATATATAAATAAACTAAGAAATAGATCTTATAATAAAATAGGATATGCTGTATATAATATAGATCTTACTAATGGATTCAAATTTAAAGGATTAATAACACATGATGCAATAGATGAAAAAAATGATACTAGTTATAGTTATTATACTTATAGCAAATCTTACACATCAGACATTAGAGGACTATATATAGATAATACATTATATACTGTTTCTGAAGAAGAGATTAAGGCAAATGATTTAGAAACACTAGAAGAAATAAAAGAAATTATGTTTAATTAAGGGGGATTAATATGGGAAAAATATATAGTAAAGATAATCGTGGATATTCAGCAATGCCAGCAGCATCTCTTGCATTAGGAATTATATCAATACTTACAACTTTATTTTGGTATATGTCAATTATTGCAGGAGTTTTAGCAATAGTTTTTGGTGTTAAATCTATACATAGGACAGCTAGTAAATTAGGAAAAGCAGGAATGATATTAGGAATTGTAGGAATTTCAATTTGTTTAGTTATTTATTTGTTTTTAACATTTGCGATTTTGATGAGTATGTAGTTAATATAGTTATGTTTAAAATTACAAAGAGAGAAATAGTAGAGTGTACAAAAAAAGCCTTTTTCATCTTAGATATGATGAAAAGGGCTTTTGAATTAAATTTTATAATTATAATTGCAAGTAAATTTAATTATTATAGATTTAATCAGTATATAAAGTGAACTCATAGTTAGATTCATCTGTTAAGTAATAAATAGGTCGATTATAAAAAGATGTAAAATTCATTTTTTCTAGTGATGTAAAAGTATAATAATTACATGTATAATTTGGAAAACCTCTGGAATTATCTCGACGAACGTAAAATATTTTATCCTCAGAATTATAATATACGTCTGTAATGACTGTTTGGTTCTCCGAAGAATATCTAAGCATTCGTATAAAATAATCTTCATTATTGTTAACGGCATTCAAAAATGAATTTAATATTTCTTCATTATACACTTTCCCGTCACTATTTGAAATATAACAACCGTCCTCTTGAGTTTGTTCCAAAGGGTATTCTTCTGGAAGAGTAGTAATATCAACATATTTATCTGTAGGAAATGTAAAATCAATACATTGATAAACAATTGTATTTTTTGCATCTGCTTCTTTTGGTAGTATCATAGAGGATTGAGAATTATTTGGATTTTTTCTCATATCTCTTTTCATGCCTAAATATAATGTATCATCTTTAACATCAATTTTATAAGGCAATAGGTATGCTGTTGATATATTTTCTGTATAAGTTATAATCATAAAATTATTTTCAAAGTCTTCTAGTGACATATCTAAAATGTCAGGAAATTTATTTTTATAACTTTTATATTCTTCATAGTTAGAAATTTTTATATAATAAATATTATTAATACGTTCTAAT
>CALXPV010000029.1 GCA_944390295.1 uncultured Clostridia bacterium
TTTTCTTAAAAGCTTAAAGCTAATTGAATATGAAAATTCGATATGATAAAATTCAAGAAATGAAGGAGGTATAGTGTAATGGTAGAATCTAAAGCATGGAACTGGAGCAAGGCTAGTAAACTTGATATTTGGAAAGAACCAAGTATGGAATCATATTATTTGCTAAACAGATGGAAAAAACAAATGAAAAAAGATTTTTTGGATTTAGGCTGTGGAATTGGAAGACATACAGTATTATTTGCACAAAATGGATTTAATACATATGCTTTTGATTTAAGCGAAGAAGCAATAAATACTACTAAAAAGTGGGCAGAAGAATTAAATTTAAATGTAGATTATAAAATTGGAGATATGCTAAATTTGCCATATGAAGATAACTCTTTTGATTGTATGCTTTGTAGAAATGTTATCTCACATACAGATACTAAAGGTGTTGAAAAAATAATTAAAGAAATAAATAGAGTACTAAGAAAAGACGGAGAATGCTATTTAACATTAGGATCTAAAAGCTCTCCAGCTTTTAATAATAAAGATTTTCCGGTGGTTGACGAAAATACGAAAATAAGAATAGAAGATGGACCGGAAAATGGAATTCCTCATTTTTATGCAGATTACAATTTAATACAAGAATTATTTAAAGATAATGTAATAGAATTAGTAGAACATATAGAAGATTTTTACGAGGAAAATGAAAAAACAAATAGCTCATATCATTATCATATTTTAATTAAAAAATCAGAAATTAATACAAAATTAAAAGAATATATAGAGAAAAATGTTTTTCCATAGTATAGTAAAAATGGAAAATTACACGATTTAACACATATAAAAGAAGTAATGAAAAATGCATTAATATTGGGTGAAAAGTATAATGTGAATTTGGATATGTTGTATACAGCAGTAGCTTATCATGATATAGGTGATCATTTGGATAGAGAAAATCATGAAAAAGTATCTGCACAAATACTAGAAAAAGATGAAGCATTAAATAAGTTTTTCTTTAAATCAGAAAAACAAGTAATAAAAGAAGCTATAGAAGATCATAGGTCATCAAAAACAGGAGAGCCAAGAAATATATATGGAAAAATATTAGCATCAGCAGATAAAACAGTAACAATAGAAATATTTTTTAGAAGAACATATGACTAAAATATAGAACATTATGGAAATTTGAAAAAAGAAGAACATATACAAAGAGCTTGGGAACATGCTGTAACAAAATTTGGAAAAGAAGGATATGCAGCTAAAAAAGATTATATAGAAAATGAATATAGAGAAAAAGCCCTAAAAGAATTACAAGATTTAATAGAGGATGAGGAAAAGTTCTTTAAAGTAGCAGACGAAATGTATAAAAAATATATTGGATAATTTTTATAAATGATAATATATAAGCAAGAGGTGAAAAAATGTCATTAGAAAAAGCAAAGGAATATCTAAAAGGATATGGACTAGAAAATAATATTATGGAATTTAATACATCTTCAGCAACAGTAGAAGAGGCAGCTAAAGCATTAAATTGCGAAGAAAAAGAAATAGCAAAAACATTGTCTTTTTTAGTAAATGACGAACCTATTCTAATTGTAGTTGCAGGTGATAAAAAGATAGATAATCCAAAATACAAAGCAGAATTTAATACAAAAGCAAAAATGATACCATTTGATGAAGTAGAAGGATATACTGGTCATAAACCAGGAGGAGTTTGTCCGTTTGGAATAAAAGAAAATGTAAAAGTTTATCTAGACGATTCTTTAAAAAGATTTAATGTTATATATCCTGCATGTGGAAGTAGCAATAGTGCAGTAAAACTTACTATAGAAGAGTTAGAGAAAGTTTCAAATTATGAAAAGTGGATAGATGTATGTAAAGATATATAAGGAGGAAATTATATGCAAAACAATGAATATCTAAATTTTGCCAAAGAAATGTGTAAAATGTCAGGAGAAGTAATGAAAAAATATTTTTATCAAGATAGTGGTATAAGCTACAAAGGTGATAGAACAATTGTAACTTTAGCAGATAAAGAAATTAATCATATATTAATAGAAAATGTAAAAGAAAAATTTCCAAACCATTCTGTAGATGGAGAAGAGGAAAAATTTGGAGAAAGTAAATATGTGTGGGTATGTGATCCAGTAGATGGAACAGCAATGTATGCAAGACATATACCAGTTGCAGTATTTTCTTTAGCATTAGTAGTAGATGGAGTGCCAGAAGTTGGAGTAGTATATGATCCGTTTTTGGATAATTTATATTCGGCAGTAAAAGGACAAGGAGCATATTGCAATGATAAAAAAATAACTGTAAATGATTTTACTTTAGAAGATGAAAGAAGCATAGGTCAATTTGATATGTGGCCAGCAGCAGAGTATAATGATATACCTACAATGAATGAACTATATAAGAAAACATATTTTGTAGGTATTGGTAGTATTATAAGAGCTTCAGTATGTGTAGCTTCTGGAGATTTTACTTGTTGTATATTCCCAGGAACAAAAGGAAAAAATTGTGATATAGCAGCAGTAAAAGTAATTGTAGAAGAGGCAGGAGGAAAAGTAACTGATTTATTTGGAAATGAACAAAGATATGATAAAGCTATAAACGGGGCAGTTATAAGCAATGGAGTTGTACATGATGAATTAATAAGTTGCATAAAAGAAAATATCCAAAGAAAGGGAGAATAAAATGATAGATTTACACATTCATTCTACTAATTCTGACGGAACAGATTCAGTTGTCGAAATATTAAAAAAAGCTCAAGATTTGAGACTAGACTACATATCTTTTACAGATCATGATAATTGTAAATCATATAATGAATTAAAAGACATAGATATAAAAAAATATTATACTGGCAAAATAGTACCAGGAATAGAAATAAAATGTGGTTATAAAAATCATTTAATAGAATTACTTGGATATAATATAGATACAGATAAAATGACAAAATGGTTAAATGATTTTTATAAGGATAAAAGCATAGCTGATTTGCAAAATAAATATTTTAATATTTATTACGAGAACTGTATAAAAATGGGCTTAGTTATGAACGAAAAAAATAATATAAAATTTAATCCAGAAAAAGATTGGGCAAGTGTTGCAATTTATTATGAAATAAAATCACATAAAGAAAATAAAGAGAAATTGCCAGAAGACCTATGGAAAGAATTTGATATATTTTCTAAAAAATATTGTGGAAATGTAAATTATCCATTATATATAGATAAAAGCAAAGATGCACCAACTGTAAAGGAAACAATTAATGCAATAAAAAAAGCAAATGGACTTGTATTCTTACCACATTTATTTATATATGAATGGGCAGAAGACAAAGTAGAATTTATAGATGAAATTTTAAATAATTATAATATAGATGGAGTTGAATGTATGCATAATACATTTAGTGAAGAAAATATAAATTATTTAGAAAAAATTTGCAATGAAAGAGGATATTATAAAAGTGGTGGAAGTGATTACCATGGAAATAATAAACCAAATATTTCACTTGGAACTGGAAAAGGAAATTTGAAAATTCCAAATGAGTATATAGAAGAATGGATATAAAATCAAAAAAAGAAAACACACTCGTTCGAGTGTGTTTTCTATGTATATTAAACAAAAATATTTAACAATGTTAAACAAATAGCAGCTAAAATAGTTTTTACTGATATTATAATTGTTCTTTTAACAGCCTTATTTGCTACTATTAATCTATGCTCTTTTCTTATAGTAAGAGCTAAACAATCGTTTTTATTTAAATTTTCTAAATTTTCCTTTTCCATTGTAATTCTCTCCTTTTTATCTATCGTATATATGTAAAATTCTTTAGTATCTTTCTTAACATATATCCATTATATGACAAATATTAAAAAAAGTCAACATTTTTGTAACAAAAATGTCATAAAAATATAAAAGAAAAGTAATATTTTATAAAAAATAGTAAATTTTACCAAAAGGACACAATTATATGATACAATACCTAAAGAGGAGAGATTATGAAAAAAGTATTATTTGTATGTTTAGGAAATATATGTAGATCGCCTATGGCAGAGTATGTTTTTAAAGAAATTGTAAGAAAAGAAAGAAAAGATAAAAACTTCCAAATAGCATCTGCAGCAACTTCAACAGAAGAAATTGGCTCAGATATGCACTATGGAACAAAAGAAATTTTAGAAAGATATAATATTCCATATAAAAAACATATTGCAAGGCAATTAAAAAAAGAAGATTATAATAAATATGACTATATAATAGGTATGGATAGTGGCAACATAAGAGGAATACTAAGAATTGTAGGAGAAGATAACAAAAATAAAGTACATAAACTTTTGGAATTTGTAAATGAAGATAAAGATATTGCAGATCCATGGTATACAGGAAACTTTAAAAAAACATATGATGATATATTAAAAGGGTGTATGGCATTATATAATAGTATTATACAAAAACTCTAAAGGAGTGGTAATATGGCATATATAGAATTTAAAAATGTATGTAAAGATTATATTATGGGAGAAGTAACAATACATGCTCTTATGAATACAAATTTAAGTATAGAAAAAGGCGAACTTGTAGTTGTAGTGGGACCAAGTGGAGCCGGAAAGACCACTGCACTTAATATATTAGGTGGAATGGATACTGTAACTAGAGGTAAAGTGGTAGTAGATGGTAAAGAGATTTCAAGATTAAAAAACAGAGATCTAATTAAATATAGAAGAGAAGATATAGGTTTTGTATTCCAATTTTATAATTTAGTTCAAAATTTAACAGCTTTAGAAAATGTAGAACTTGCAACTCAAATATGCAAAAAATCTTTAAATCCAAGTGAAGTATTAGATAAAGTAGGACTTTCAGAAAGAAAGAACAATTTCCCATCACAACTTTCTGGTGGAGAACAACAAAGAGTTGCAATAGCAAGAGCTATTGCTAAAAATCCAAAATTATTACTTTGTGATGAGCCAACAGGAGCATTAGATTATAAAACAGGAAAACAAATATTAAAATTGTTACAAGATACTGCAAGAAAAGAAAATATGACAGTAATTATAATTACACATAATGCAGCAATTGCACCAATGGCAGATAAAATAATAAAATTTAAAAATGGAACAGCAGAAGATATTATAATAAATGAAAATCCAATGCCAATAGAAGAAATAGAATGGTAGGAGGGATGAAAGTGAAAAAAGCCTTATTAAAAGATGCGTTTAAGGAAATTAAAACTACATATAAAAGATTTATTTCCATATTGTGTATGGCGCTTCTAGGAGTGGGCTTTTTTGCTGGTTTAAGAGCTACTTCTCCAGATATGGTAGATACAATAGATAAATATTATAAAGAACAAAATGTATATGATATACAAATAATGTCTACATTAGGTCTTACTGATGATGATATAAAAGCTTTGCAGGAAATAGAAAATGTAGATAAAGTATATGGAACATATTCAGAAGATGTACTTATAAATATAGATAATAAAGAATATGTATCAAAAATAATGAGTCTCGAAGAAGTAAACAAACCAGTTGTAACAGAAGGAAAACTACCAGAAAATAAAAATGAATGTCTTGTAGAAAAAAGCTTTTTAGGTGCAACAAATAAAAAAATAGGTGATGAAATAATAGTAGAACCTAACGAAGAAAATGAACTACTACAAGAAACTAAATTAAAAATTACTGGTGTTGCAGATAGCCCAGTATATATATCAAGGGAAAGAGGAAACACAGATTTAGGTGCTGGAGCTATAGATAATTATATATATGTTAATAAAGAAAATATAGATTCTGAAATTTACACAGAGATATATGTTACATTAAAAGATGGAGATAAATATGAAACATCTTCAAATAAGTATGAAGATTATGTAGAAGAAACAAAAACTAAAATAGAAGAAATTAAAGAAGAAAGAGAAAATGCTAGATATGACGAAGTTATAGGAACAGCAAATGAAGAATTAGAAAAGGCAGAAAAGGAATTTAACAAGCAAAAAGAAGATGGAGAAACACAAATTTCAGATGCAGAGGAAGAAATAGAAAAAGCAAAAAAAGAAATAGAAGATAACGAAAAAGAACTTGAAAGTAAAGAGCAGACAGCCAATAACGAATTTTCTATTGCTGAAAAGAAACTAAAAAATGCAAAAAATGAAATAAGTGAAAACGAAAAAGAATTAGAAGAAACTATAGAAAAAACAGAAAGTCAAATTGAAGAAATAGAAAAGAAAAGACAAGAACTAGTAGAAAATTTAGATACAGTTAAAACATCTCTTAAAACATTAAATGCTTCATATGATGAAATATTAAAAAAATTAGAAGATGAAAATCTTACAGATGAAGAAAAAGAAGCTTTAAATACTAAAAAAGAAGAACTAGAAAAACAAATAAGTGCATTAGAGGCTACTAAAAAAGAGCTAACAAGTGGAATAAAAGCAATAGAAGAACAGGTTAATTCTGCAGATAGTAAATTGAAATCTGCAAAAAAAGAAATAGAAAAAGCAAAAAAAGAGGTAAACAAACAAGAAAAGCAGTTAGCTACTACAAAATCTACAACTTATTCACAAATAAATAGTGCAAAAGAAAAAATAGAAGATGCTAAAAAAGAGTTAGAAGAAGGAGAAAAAGAGCTAACTACTAAAAAGAAAGAATTCGAAACTAAAATAGCAGATGCTGAAAAAGAGTTAA
The DNA here is from genome assembly GCA_944390295.1 of uncultured Clostridia bacterium. GTDB lineage: Bacteria > Bacillota > Clostridia > TANB77 > CAG-508 > Merdicola. The sequence continues at coordinate 6,675 of CALXPV010000029.1, forward strand.
TAGATGCCAAAGAAGATGTAGAAGATATCGAAAATCCAGAATGGTATATCTTAGATAGAAATCAAAATACAGGATATGCAAGCTATATTCAAGATACAGAAAGTATAAATAATTTAAGTATAGTATTTCCAATTGTATTTTTTGCAATAGCAGCATTGGTTTCATTAACATCTATGACAAGAATGGTAGAAGAGGAAAGACAAGAATTAGGAACATTAAAAGCATTGGGATATAATAAATTTCATATAATGCTTAAATATTTAATATATTCTAGTTTAGCAACAATTATAGGTGGAGTAATTGGAATTTTTATAGGAATACAATTAATTCCAAGAATTATATTAGATATGTATGGAATGATGTATACATTACCGGAACCAGTAATTGGGCTAAACTCAGATAATTCAATGTTAGGATTAACATTAATTTATATTTGTATAGTTGGAGCAACAATATATGCAATTATAAAAGAATTACATGAAAAACCAGCAAATTTATTAAGACCAAAAGCTCCAAAAATAGGAAAAAGAGTATTATTAGAAAGAATAACTCCTATATGGAAAAGATTAAACTTTTCTAGAAAAGTAACTGTTAGAAATATTTTTAGATATAAAAAGAGAGTTTTAATGACTATAATTGGTATTTGCGGATGTACTGCTTTAATATTAACCGGATTTGGACTTAAAGATTCTATATCTGAAATACTTCCAAACCAATATGAAAAAGTTTTTAATTATGATTTTCAAGTTACATTAAAAGATTCTTTGGATAATGAACAAAGGGAAGAATTTATAACAGACTTAGAAAATAAAGAAGGTATAAATAAGGCTGTAGAAACATATATGTCTTCTGCAACAGCTAGTAAAGACGATTTAGAAGAAGATGTACAAATTGTAGTTCCTAATAGTAATGAAGAATTAAAAGAAGTTATAAAATTTTATGACGTAAAAACAGATGAAGACATAGATTTAAAAACAGATGAGGTAATATTGTCTGATAAATTAGCAGAACTATTAAATGTAGAAGAGGGAGAAACTATTAAATTAGATGGAATAGGTGATTCTATACAAGAAGTAAAAGTTTCAAATATAACCGAAAATTATATTTCTCATTATGTGTATATGTCAAAAGAATTATATACTAAACTTTATGATGAAGAATATAAACCAAATGTATTATTAGTAGAAGATGATAACTTAACTAAAGAACAAGAAGAGAAAATTACATCAGAATTACTAGATAGTGGTAAAGTTTCTGGAGTTTCTTTAAATAAAACAATAATGACAACATTGGATGAAACTTTAAGTTCACTAAATTATGTAGTGGTTATACTTATTGTTTCTGCAGGATTACTAGCATTTGTAGTATTATACAATTTAGCAAATGTAAATATTAGTGAAAGAATTAGAGAACTTGCAACAATAAAAGTTCTAGGATTTTATGATAAAGAAGTATATAACTATATTTCTAGAGAAACCGTTCTTTTAACTATTATAGGTATTGCTTTAGGATTAGTTGCAGGATATTTCTTAAATTACTATATTATTAGAACATGTGAAATAAATATGTTAAGATTTGCAAAGGTAATAAATCCATTAAGTTATTTATACGCTATACTAATTACTGTAGCTTTTACACTTATAGTTAATGTTATAACATATTTTGCACTAAAAAAGATTGATATGATTAGTAGTTTAAAAAGTGTTGAATAAAATGAAATTAGCTGTGGCTTTGTATCCACAGCTATATTTATATATTTAAAATAAAAGAAATGCCCCGTCACAGCGTGACGGGGATAAAGATTTTTAAAGAAGTGATAGAAGAGAGTTTTGGCTTACGTCAAAACCTTAGAATGTGATTGACTGTAACCAGTCAATCAGTATAGAGACAAGCCGTCCGCCTTCCGCAAACATTGCCGAAAGAGTGTCACCTGCACCAGCCCAATCCAGAGTGATGGTCTGAATAAGAGCTTTGAGTATAGTGAAAACAGCCCTTAAGACAAACTCATAGAATACCAGGATTCCTTCACATAACTGAAGGAAAACCGGGCAAATATCTGCTATTTCGGGGCAGAAGTGCACAACGAGCATTGCCACTAACGCTAGTAGCAGATTGACTTTCATGGCTCTTATAAAGCTAAGAGTGGCATGGTCAATGCTAACTGCAATGGACTTTGCTGTTGATTTCCTTGCCTGCGGTGTTCCGAAGTGCCTTTTCCACCAGTCTTTTATCCGTTTTACCGGTGATGGCTGAGGATTAGCCTCTTTAGGAAGTACTGCAGTGGCATATGCTGCGTTTGAAGGATTAATAGTTGCATTTGTTTTTCTCATGTCTTTTCTCATTCTCTTTCTCCTTTTAAATCTGGTTGCAAGGTATCAATTATGATACAAGATACAGTGCAACGTTTTTTGGTTCACTCATTATTATACCATATTTATGTAAATATATCAAATTAGAGATGCTAATATATAACATTATCAATACTTATAGAAAAAAATAAAATTTTATGTTATATTAAAATAAATGTCGAAAAAAGGAGAAAAAAGTGAAAGAAAAAACAAAAGATATATTAAATAAATTTATAAACTCTAGCTATTTTCCAATAATAATAGCTATTTTAATAATATTAAAAACAATATTATTCTATAAAAGCACAGTATCAATGCAAGAAGAAATTTATAAAAAAACTATAGTAAATACTGCTATTTTCATATTTGGGTTATTTGGAATAACATATATATTTCCAAGAAGAGGGCGAAACATTACAGCAATAGTTATAGATGTTATATTTAGTATTTTATTATTTGCAGATAATTTATACTATAATTATTCTAATAATGTATTATCAATAATGCAGATAACAAATATTCAATATGGAGAGGAAATAAGATCAACTCTTCCAATGCTTATAAAACCAATACAAATATTATATTTTATTGATTTGATATTATTAGCAATAGGATTTATTTCAAAATTTATAACAATAAGAAAAAGAGAAAAAACTAAAAATCTTAACAATATACTAATAAGAATTGGTGTAGGAGTATTAAGTTTTTCATTATTGTTTATGAATTGTGTATATAGTAATGGAATGGTAGTAGAAGCGCCATATAACAGAGATACACAAATAAAAGAAGCAACAATATTTGGATTTCATGTGTCAGATATAGCCAATTCATTTAATACAAAAAAACAAGCAAAATATAAGCATAAAGATGAAATGTATCCAGAATACGAAAACTTAAAAGAGCTATATAATAACGAATACGAAAATTTTGAATCAATTTATGAAAGCAGTATGAATGGTAAAAATGTAATAATACTTCAATTAGAATCTTTACAAGAGTTTGTAGTAAATAAAAAGATAAATGGAAAAGAAATAACACCAAATTTAAATAGATTTTTGGCAGAAAATATAGAAATTTCAAATATGTATATGCAAAGTTATTCTACAACAGCAGATTCAGAATTCTCTACAGTAACTTCATTATATCCTATGGAAAATGGAATGGCTTATAGTAAATACTATAAAAATAATTATGATGATATTTTTAAAATGTTTAAAAATGCAGGATATACTACTTCATATATGCATGGAAATGAAGGCTATTTTTGGAATAGAATTAATGTATACCAAAATATGAATGTAGATAATATAGAACTTAAAGACAAATTTGAAGATGCCTCAGAAGAAGTAATGGGCTATTTATCAGATGAATTACTATATAAACAAGCAGTACAAAAAATGAAAAACTATCAATTACCTTTTGTATCATATATAGTTTCTGCATCATCACATACAGGATTTACTTTAGACGGACTTCAAAATGAAGATGAAAAAGTAACTATAGATGTAGGCAAATATAAAGATACGTTTTTTGGTAATTATTTAGAATCAGCAAATTATGCAGATTATGCATTTGGAATATTTATACAAGAATTAAAAAATGCAGGATTATATGATGATATAGTAATAATTTTATATGGTGATCATAATGGATTAGATATGTGTAATGAAGAAATGATAGATTTCTTAAAGAAAGTAGATAATAATCTAACAGATGTTGATATTAAGTTAAATTATACAAGAGTATTAGCTGGAATGAAAATACCAGGGATAACTGAAATGAAGATAGAAAAACCAGTCGCTAAATTAGATATAAAACCAACACTTGCATATTTATGCGGATTAGATGAAGGATTTTCATTAGGAACAAATATGTTAGGAAATAAAAACTTTGTATGTTTAAATAATGAAAGAATAATAACAGATAAATATTATTATGATGGAGATTGGTACGAAATAAATACTGGAAATGAAATTAACGAAACAGAAGAATTAAAAAAATATCATGAATTTATGCAAAAAGAATTAGATATATCTAAATCTGTAATTTTAAATAACATGCTGAAATAGGAGTGGTAAAATGAAAATATTAATTGGAACTAAAAATAAGGGAAAAGTAGAGGCTGCACAAAAAGCGTTTTCAAGATTTTTTGAAAATGTTGAAGTGGAAGGAATTGCAGTAGAATCAGAAGTACCAGAGCAACCAATAAATGACGAAGCTCTGCAAGGAGCAAAAAACAGAGTAAAAAATTTAAAAAAATATGCCAAAGAAAATAGTTTGAATGTGGATTTTTATGTTGCAATGGAATCTGGAATTACAGATAAATTTGGTTGTTGGCTAAATGTAACTACTGCATATGTTGAAGATAAAAATGGAGATAATGCAGTAGGTCTTGGACCAGCTTATCAAATACCAGATAGATATATAGATGAAGTAAAAGAAAAAGAACTAAGTTATGTATTAGCTAAAGTTTTAAAAACAGAAGAACAAAAAACACCACAGGGTGGAATTGTGCATTTAACTAAAGGGAATGTTACTAGAATAGATTTAGCAGAATATGCCTTTATTATGGCATTAACTCATTTCGTGAATGGAGATGTTTGGAAATAATATGATGAACAAATATTATAAAAATAATAGTATGGAAATGCCACATAAAATGTTAGTAAATTTTATAGATAATAATCCAGATGTAAAAACAGTTATAGACTTAGGTTGTGGAGCTGGAAAAGATAGTAGATTTTTGGCAAAAAGAAATATAAAAGTAACAGCAATAGATAGAGTTGATGTAACAAACTTTTTATATAAAGGATTAGAAGAAAATGAAAGAGAAAATATAAACTTTATACAATCAAAATTTTCAGAAGCAGAATTACCAAAATCTGATATGGTAATTTCCTATGATGCATTACCTTTTGTAAAAAAAGAAGTTTTGCCTGAAGTAATAGAAAAAATATATAATTCTTTAGAAGATGGTGGATATTTATTATGCGATTTTTGGGGCAAAAAAGATTCGTGGTATGGCGATGAAAAAACAGTATTTTTAGAAAAAGAGGAAATTGAAGAACTATTAAAAAAATTTAAAATATTAAAATTGCGAGAAGTAGAACAAGATGGAGAAACAGCGCTACATTTAATTAAACATTGGCATACATTTTGGATTGTTGCCAAAAAAATATAATAGGGAAGGATAAATTTATGAAAAAAATAATTGGTCTAGTACCAGCGTCAAATAATTTATTTGCTACAGATTTAGTATACGAAGATAAATATTATTTTATAAATAATTATATAGAAAGAATAAATGAATCTGGTGCAATAGTAAGTGGTGTTTTGCCAAAAGATGCACATCTTAATAATGAAGATTTAGAAATTTATGATGGTTTTATAATGACAGGTGGAGGAAAAATACACCCATATCACTTACAAGTGGTGGAATATGCTGTAAAGAGAAATAAACCATTGTTAGGAATATGTATGGGAATGCAAACAGTAGCAGTATATTTCTTGTTAGAAGAAGAAAAGAAAAAAAGAAATTATAATGGAAGTATAACAGAACTATTTGAAATCTTAAAAAAAGAAAAGTATATGTTTACAGAGCCAGTACAAGGACACAGAAATGCAGAACTAAATAGAGATAATTTAGAAGAAATAAAACACGAAGTAATTATAGATAAAGATAGTATTTTATATGATATATATAAAACAGATAAATTAAATATGCCAAGTATACACAGATATAGACTTCCAAATGTAGTAGATAAATTAAAAGTAAAAGGAAGAGCGGAAGACGGAACAATAGAAGTAATAGAATATAATGATAAAATATTTGGAGTGCAATTTCATCCAGAAAATGAAAGCATAAATAACAAACTATTTAAATATATTATAAATAAGTGTTAAGGAGGAATAGTGTGAAAAAACAAGTTTTTCACACTATTGGCTACAATCGCTATCGCCCTCAAAATTCTAAAGAATTTTGAGATGGCTAATTTTAACCTCTAGAATTCTCACGAATTTATAGAGGTTATTAAATAAAATTTTATTAGAGCGTAAATTCGTTCGAATGGAGGTTAAAATGAAAGTATTATTAGTTAATGGTAGTTCTAGAAAAGAATGCACGTATACAGCATTAAGCAAAGTTGCTGAAAGTTTAAATGAAGAAGGAATAGATACAGAAATTATAAATATAGGAGGAACTCCAATAAGAGATTGTATTGGATGTGGAATGTGTGCTAAAAATGGAAATTCAAGATGCGTATTTAATGATGATATAGTAAATGAAATAATAGAAAAAGCTGAGGAAAGTGATGGATTTATATTTGGAACACCAGTATATTATGCACATCCAACAGGAAGAATTTTATCTGTATTAGATAGAGTTTTTTACGCAGGGAAAAAAGCTTTTGCTTTTAAACCTGGAGCAAGTATTATAAGTGCAAGAAGAGGTGGAACAGTGGCTTCTTTTGATGTACTAAATAAATATTTTACAATAAATCAAATGCCAATTGTTTCTTCTACTTATTGGAATAATGTACATGGAAATAATAAAGAAGAAGTTGTTCAAGATTTAGAAGGTATGCAAACAATGTATAATCTAGGTAAAAATATGGCATGGCTTTTAAAATGTATAGAAAGTGGAAAGAAAAATAATATAAATACACCAGAAAATAAAATGGTAAAAACAAATTTTATAAGGTAATTAATAGAAATATTGAAATATTAGGGAAAATATGGTAACATAATATAATACAAGGATTAATGTTATTATATTTTCTTTTTTATTATATAGTAAAAAAATACAATTGCTCTTTTAGAGATAAATTAAAGAAAAGGATGTTGATTATAAATTGAATTCTGTAGAAAAAACTGTAGAATACCGTTTTGATTCTAAGATATATTCAAGTGAAGATGTTAGAAGAAAAATAGAAGAAATTAAAAAAAGCTTTAATAAAATATCAAATAAACCTATTGAAGTAAGAATGGAACTAGATGAATTTGGTATTTATGTTGTAGTGTTTAAATTTTATGCTAAAGGTAAATATGTAAAGCCTAAAAAAGAAAAGAAAATAAGTAGAATACATATAGAATCATTAACAGAAAAATCTAATGGATATATAAATAATTTGATGGAAAGTAAAGATGCTAAATATATTAAAAAAATGAAAGACAAAAGTAAAGAAACAAAAGAATTACAAAAAAGATTAAAAGAAAGTCAGAAAAAAGCAAAACAAGCAGAAATAGAATATGTAAAAGAGCAAGAAGATAAAAAGAAAATTGAAAATAAAAAGAAGATAGAAGTACAAAGGTTAAATGATTATCAAAGTAAATTAAAAAAGAAAGAAAATAAAAAAGAAAAAAAACAAGACGAGAATGTTAGAAAACCACACATTGAATATTTAAAAAGAGAAGAAGATAACAGAACTTTTAAAGAAAAGATTACAGAATATATGCAAATGCTACAAAATGTAAAAGTTCCAAAACTAGAACGTAAAAATAAAGTAAAAATAAAAAATAGACCAGAAAAACCAAAAATACAGTATGATAAAAAACAAAAGAAATATGGTAAGAAAGACAATCCGGTTGGAGAAAAACATTATTGGAGTGATAACTATGTTCCAAAAGAATATGGTAAATATAAACAAAGTAATAAAAAATATAAACCATTATAAGATAGGGATTTGGGGACGGTCCTAAAATCCCTATTTTAAAATTTTAATAAGCGATAGCTTGTAGCTATCGCTTATTTTGGGCTTGGACTAAATTATAGGATACCAAGCAAAATTACTTAGTGGTAGAAAAATCTTACAACAAAATATATGTAAAACTAAAGATTTAAATAGTTTGATTAATAATATAGGGAAAAAAGGACCGTCCCCAAATCCCTATAAATGTGTTACTCTTGCTTTAATTTCTTTTGTTTTACCAACATTCCAGAAGTTTTCGCCTAAATATCCACAAGTCCTTCTTGCTACATTCATTTTACTTTGATCTTTGTTACCACAGTTTGGACATTCCCATTCATTATCATCATTTATAATTATTTCTCCGTCAAAACCACATATTTGGCAATAATCAGACTTTGTATTAAATTCTGCATATTGAATAGTATCATATATAAATTTAACAACTTCTTCTAAAGCTTTTAAATTATGTTGCATATTAGGAACTTCAACATAAGATATTGCACCACCACTAGATATTGGTTGAAATTCGCTTTCAAACTTTAATTTAGAAAATGCATCAATTTTTTCTCTAACATCTATGTGATAAGAATTAGTATAATATCCTTTGTCTGTAACATCCTTAATATCTCCAAATTTTTCTTTATCAATTTTAGCAAATCTATAACATAAACTTTCTGCAGGAGTTCCATATAAGGCAAAACCAATTCCTGTTTTTTCTTTCCATTCTAATACTTTGTCTTTTAAATGATACATAACTCTTAAAGCAAATTCTTTTCCTACAGGATCTGTATGAGATACACCTTTCATTAATTTTGTAAGTTCATATAATCCGATATATCCTAGTGAAATTGAAGAATATCCACCATGTAATAATTTATCTATTTTTTCTCCTTTTTTTAATCTTGCTATTGCACCATATTGCCAGTGAATAGGGCTAATATCAGATAAAGTCCCTTCTAAAGAACGATGTCTGCACATTAAAGCTTCATAGCATAATTCAAGTCTTTCATCAAATAACTTCCAAAACTTTTCTTCATCACCATTTGCTATAATTCCTATTTGTGGCAAGTTGATACTTACAACACCTTGATTAAATCTTCCTTCAAATTTATAATTTCCGTTTTCATCTTTCCAAGGAGCTAAAAAGCTTCTACATCCCATTGGACTAAAAACGTTTCCTTCATAATTTTCTCTCATTTTTTTTGCAGAAATATAATCTGGATACATTCTTTTAGCAGAACATTTTACTGCTAATTTTGTTAAATAATCATATTTACCGCCTTTTAAACAATTGTGTTCATCCAAAACATAAACAAGTTTAGGAAATGCAGGTGTAACATAAATACCAACTTCGTTTTTTACACCTTGAATTCTTTGGTTTAGAATCTCTTCTATAATCATTGCTGTTTCTTCTATGTATGGATCATCTTTTCTTAAATTTAAGAATAATGTAACAAAAGGAGTTTGTCCATTTGTAGTCATTAGTGTATTTATTTGATATTGAATTGATTGCACACCAGATTTTAATTCTTCTTCAACACCTATTCTAACAATTTTCTCTATTTCTTTGTCTGATAAAGCATTGCCAAAGGTTTCTTTGTAAGTTCTTTTTAATTTGTCATGTGTCAATCTTAAATATTTTCCTAAATGGCTTATATCAAGTGATTGACCACCATATTGGTTACTACCAACAATTGCAATTATTTGTGTCATAACTATACATGCAACCTTAAAGCTTTTTGGCTCTTCTATTAGTTTTCCGTTCATAACTGTGCCATTTTCAAGCATATCTTTTATATTAACTAAACAACAATTGTGAATTGGTTGTATAAAATAATCCATATCGTGAAAGTGAAAAATACCGTTTTTATGTGCGTCTACTATTTTTTGTGGAAGTAAAACTCTTTGAGTTATATCTCTAGAGATTTCTCCTGCAATATAGTCACGTTGCGTTGAAGCAAGCATCGTATTTTTATTAGAGTTTTCTTCTTTTAGCTCTTTGTTTTCATTTCTTATAATTTGCAATATTGCACTATCAATGCTATTAGACTTTTGTATTTTTGGTTCGTTTAATTTTACTGAATTCATAGTTTCCCCCTTGTTATGTTTAAAAAATTTGCTATTTATGGTATAATCATATAGGTAAAAAATATGAGAGTAAATATACAAAATTCAAATTCCGACAAATTTTTTACATAAGTAGAATGTTCGTAAAAAAATATGCGAGGTGAGAACGTGAGAGTTCGTGATAAAACAAAGAAAAAAATTGCGAGTTCAATGATGGATTTATTAAAAAAGAAACCTATAGATAAAATTACAATTACAGATATAACTGTTAATTGTGATATGTCAAGACAGCTATTTTATAGGTATTTTGTAGATAAATATGACTTAATTAATTGGATGTATGAAGAGGATTGTGGTTCTGTAATATATACCGGAGAAGAAAAATTTAGTTTAGAAAGCTGGATAAAATATATATTAGATGTTATAGAAGAAAAGAAAAATTTTTATATTCATGCAATTCAAAATGATACAGAAAAAATTTTTGAAAAATTAATTTTAGATAAAACAAGGTTTTATTTAAGTAATATTATAAAATATAAGACTTCTTCTGAACTTACAAAGCAATTAGAATTCCTAATCGAAATGACTGCTAGATCTTTAGTTGATATGATAATATTCGAAATAAAAAATGAATTACCAGCAAAAAAAGAAATTTTACTAGATTGGCTTATGAACGGAATTTCAAAAGAAATAGCTGATTTAGTAGCTGATTATGAAGTTCCTATGACTGTGGTAAAAAGATGGAAAATGTAAAATTAATACCAAAAATAATGTTAAAACATATAATAAATTAATAAAAGCTATGTGTAATAAATACACATAGCTTTTGTTCTATTCAGAATACTATAAACCTAAAGGAGTGATTATATGAATAAACTTATAGGTAATACGCCAATGATACAAATAAATTATAAATTTAAAGGGAAAAAGAAAAAGATTTTTACTAAATTAGAATACTATAATTTAACAGGTAGTATTAAAGATAGAGTAGCTTTATACATAATAAAAAAAGCAAAAGAAAAAGGAACTTTAAAGAAAAGAATGCCAATAGTAGAAGCAACAAGTGGAAATACAGGAATCGCATTATCTGCTTTAGGAACTTATTATAAACATCCAGTATATATTTTTATGCCAGATTGGGCAAGCAAAGAAAGAACAAAATTAATGAAATGCTATGGAGCAAAAATATTTTTAATTTCTAAAGAAGAAGGTGGATTTGTAAAATGTGTAGATGAAGCGAAGAAAATGGCGAAAAAAATAAATGGATTTTTAGCAAATCAGTTTGAAAACGAAGATAATTTTTGGGCTCATTATGAAACAACTGGAGAAGAAATTTTAAAACAACTGCCAGAAAAAATAGGAGGTTTCGTATCTGGAATAGGAACTGGTGGAACTTTAATGGGAATAGGAGAGAGGTTAAAAAGCAAGTATAAAGATATATGTATAACTGTTATTGAACCAGATAAAATGCCATTGCTATCTGGAGGAAAAATATTAGGCGGACATAAGATAGAAGGAATTGGAGATGACTTTATTCCAAAATTAGTAGATAAAGAAAAAATTAATAAGATTATAAAAATAAATGATGATGATGCAATTAATATGGCAAGAAAAATATCAAAAGAATTAGGTATTGGTGTAGGGATTTCGTCAGGTGCTAATTTTATAGGAAGTGTATTACTTGCAGATGAAATTGAAGAGCCTGTAGTTACTATATTTTCAGATGATAATAAAAAATACTTATCTACAGAATTATCAGAAGATATAGATAATAATAATGATTTTTTATCAAATCAGATAGAATTGTTAAATTATGAGTAGAATATTAGTAATAAAAGCAATTGTTAGCATTGACAAACAATT
>CALXPV010000030.1 GCA_944390295.1 uncultured Clostridia bacterium
TATTTATGTACCCTTTCTCTAGACAATATTTATATAATTTGATAGTCTTAGGAAAAATGCGGAGGTTGTTATGGAAGAATATTTTGATGTTTTTAATGAAAAAGGTGAATATTTAAATAGAGTAGAAAGTCGAGAAGTTTGTCACACCAAAGGTCTATGGCATAAAGCGGTAGCAGTTTTTATAATAAACTCTAAAAAACAAGTTTTATTACAAAAAAGAAGTCCATATAAAAAACTTTGGCCAAATTGTTGGGATATTACTGCTGGTGGACATGTTTTAGCAGGTGAATTTGGATTTCAATCAATAATAAGAGAGATAAAAGAAGAACTTGGATTAACTATAGAAAAAAATGACATACTATTTATTGGTAGTTCTATATCAACTAATGTAAAAGGTAATATTATAAATAATCATTTTAACGAATATTATATTATTAATAAAGACATTGATATTTCTAATTTAATTCTTCAAGAGGAAGAAGTTTCTGAAGTTAAATGGGTAGAAAAAAATGATATAATAAACAGAGTAATAAATAACTATGATGGAATAACAAATAAGGAAGGCTGTTGGGAATATTTATTAAAATATTATGAATGGTTAGATAAAAATCCATCTATCACATAAAATTTTAAAGGAGATATATGAAAAATAAAAAAATAGTAAAAGATTCAAAATTTAATATTAAAATTCTAGGTGTTTCACTGCACGAAATTCTATGGTATTTCACATTATTTAGCATAGCAGGTCTTTTAGTAGAAACATTTTATTGTTATCACACAACAGGAATTATAGAAAGTAGAAAAGGTTTAGTCTGGGGACCATTTTGCCCAATCTATGGGATTGGAGCTACTTTTTTAATCGTTAGCCTTAATAAATATAAAGATAACTCTTTAAAACTATTTTTATATGGTTTTCTTTTGGGAAGTATATTGGAATATTTCTTAAGCTTCTGTTTAGAAGCTGTATACGGCACAAGATTTTGGGATTATTCTTATTTAGGCTTAAACCTTAATGGTAGAATTTCACTTGTATATTCTTTCTTCTGGGGAATACTTGCAATATTTTTAATGAGATTATTAAAACCACTTTTTGATAAATTTATAAATAGACTTTTAAATAAAGCCACAGTTACTATAGAAATAACTTTATTAGCATTTTTAATTATAGATGCTATTGCAACAGTGTATTCTCTTTCTATTTATAAAGAAAGAGCTATATCTAAATACTATAATCTTCCTACTCCTGAGTATAATATAGTAGAAAGTTTTATTAATAATAAACTTTTCTCTGATAGTTATATGGAAAGATCTTTTCCTAATATACGATTTATTGATAATACTGGAAAGGAAATCTTTATTAAAAACGTAATAAATTAATATTCTTATTTAAGTATTTGCATACTAAACCAAAAACGAGAAAGCTCAACTTTCTCGTTTTTTATTCTTTTGGTAATACAATTTTAGGATTTTCTTTTCTTCTTTTATACAATGTTATCTTGCTTCCCATAATTTGTACTATTATTGAATTAGTTTGTAAAGATATTTCTTCCGCAATATCTTTTATAGGTATATCTACATTTTCTAAAACTTTTATTTTTATTAATTCCCTTGCTTTTAATGCATCATTTAATTGATTTATTAAATTTTCGCTTATTCCATTTTTTCCAACTTGAAAAATTGGATCTATATGATTCGATAAACTTCTTAAATAAGCTCTTTGTTTACTATTCATAAAAACCTCCATTTAAGTAATTAATATTCTTGCAAATAAGTTATTGTATTCTTTGGTTTTCTAAGATAAATTTTATCTTTATATAAACATTTTAATATATTATTTTTAAATTATCAATATTTATATTTATTTTATGCAAATATTTTCTTTCATTTCTTCATATTTACCTTCACCTATTCCTTTTACGTTTTTAATATCTTCTATATTTTTAAATTTTCCATTTTGCTCTCTATATTCTATAATCTTTTTAGCCGTTGCTTCTCCCACACCAGGAATTTCTTGTAACTCTGTTTCATCTGCTAAATTAATATTTATCTTTCCTTTTTCTTTCTTTGCAGACTCTTCCGTATGTTCTTCTAATGCAATTTCATCTCCTGGTTCTGAAGTAACATATTCTTTTTCTAATATTTGTTCTGTTTCATCATTCTTTTTATCATTAATACTTGGTATATATATTTTTTGTCCATCTTCTAATTCATATGCTAAATTGACTTGACTTATATTTGTTTCATCTGTAACTCCTCCAGCAGCATCAATTGCATCTGAAATTCTTGCTCCTACTTTTAGATGTACAATTCCTTCTTTCTTAACGGCTCCAGTCACATGAACTATTATTTCTTCTTCTTTTTCTTCTTCATCTATTTGTTCATCATTAGTAACATTTTCATTAATTTCATAGTTTTCTATTTCATTATACTCTTCTTTCATACTATTTCGCGTAAAAAAATAAATACATATAAATACACAAATAATTAATACTATTATTATAATTATTATTTTATTGTTGCTGATATCCAGCTGTTCCATGGCTTTAACCTCCTACTTATTTTTTATTATTAAAAAGATTGAAATTTGTCGAAATATAATATATTATATATATATTCTTATAAAGGAGTAAAATTATGAACGTAAAAAAATTCTTAACATGCGTAGTACTTTCTATAATAATTTCACTATTCTTTATACCTGTTTTATCTTATGCAGATGATAATAATCTAAATATTGAAGCACCCTCTGCAATTTTAATGGATAATGATACAGGTAAAATATTATATGAAAAATCAGCATATGAAAAACGTGAACCCGCTAGTACTACAAAAATAATGACGGCTATGCTTACTTTAGAACATTGTACATTAGATGAAGTTGCAACAGTTACTTCAGAAGCAATTAAAGATGTACCATCTGGATATTCTTCTGATCTATTAAAAATGGGAGAAGAATTAACCGTAGAAGATTTACTATATGCTTTACTTGTAAAATCTTCTAATGAAGCTGCAAATGTTCTTGCAATCCATATAGCTGGTAGTGTAGAAAGCTTTGCCACAATGATGAATACAAAAGCTAATCAATTAGGTTGTAAAAATACTCACTTTGTTAATCCAAATGGAGTTCATGATGAAAATCATTATACAACTGCTTATGATTTAGCAATAATGACTAGGGAAGCTATGAAAAAAGATACTTTTAGACAAATTGTATGTACTGTTGCATATACTTTGCCAAGTTCAAATAAGTATTCAAGAATAGATAGAAACTTTACTACAACAAATGATTTAATTAAAAAACAAAGTGATAATTATTACGAAAGTGCAATTGGAGTAAAAACAGGATTTACTTCACAAGCTCAAAACTGTTTAGTATCAGCAGCTACTAAAGACGGAAAAACTTTAATTGCCGTAGTTTTAAAAGCTGACACGGATAATCAAAGATATGAGGATTCTAAGACTTTATTAAATTATGGTTTTGATAATTTCTCAAAAAAGAATGTTGTAAAGTCTGGAGATATTGTACAAACAATAAATATAGAGAATGCTACAAAAGCAACAAGAAATTTAAATTTAGTTGCTGAATCTAATATTGAAACAATGGTAACAAATGATAAAATTAATGAAACAATAGAACCTACAGTAACTTTAAACGAAAATTTAAGTGCACCAATTGAAGAAGGACAAGTTGTAGGTACTGCAACTTATACAGTTGATAATCAAACATATACAGTTAATTTAAAAGCGGGGAATACTGTAAAAAAATCATATACATTATATTTTATAATAGTTGTAGCAATAATTGCATTAATATTAATTTTATTTGATAAGCCAAATAATTCTAGAAATAAAAAACGTAGTAGAACTAATACTAGAAGAAAACCATATGTAAATTATAATATAAAGCAAGGTAAATAAAACCTTGCTTTATATTTTTTATCTTTTGAATTTATTTATTTATTTTTTCCCATAATTCTTCTAAATTATAATTTTCTCTTTCTTCTTCTGTAAATATATTTACTATAATATCTCCATAATCCATTAAAATCCAAGAATTTGTATTATATCCTTCTATTTTATTTGGATAAATTTCTTCTTTTTTTAAGTCTTCTTCTACATTGTCTGCTAATGACTTAATATGTGTAGAAGATGTACCACTTGTAATAATCATATAATCTGCTAATGAGCTTCTATCTTTAATATCAATTGTTTTAATGTTGATAGCTTTTTTACTATCTAATATTTTTATTATTTTATTTAATAATTCGTTTTCCATTTTTACCTCCAATTTATTTAGAAATCTTCACCTATTGTAATTTTAAAGTCAACTTCTGAATCCTTATCTTTATCTGTTACAATTTTCGCATCTTCACTTATAACATCTCTTACAGCTTTTGCTTCATCTTTTGTCTTTCCTGTTAAGTTTGTAACTTTAGTTGTTTTAGCTGTTTTCTCGGCATTCCCAACCATAAGTACATTATACCCTTTTTCTTTATATTTATTAACTACTTCTTTTAACTTTTCTGGGTTGTCTGTTCCATTTAAAATTTGTACTGTTGGCATCTCCGGATTTATATTTTCTTCATTTGGACAATCAAAAAATTGTTCCGCTATCATTTTTTGTGCTTCTTCTGTATCAGTTAAATATAGCCATACTCCATTTAATTGCTTTGCTTCTCCTGGAAGTGCATCTGTAACTAAATTATCTATTGGAAATTCCACTGCATATGGGATGTAATCTTTTAATAAATCTATTGGTATATTAGTTTTTACATATTTATTAGCAATATCTATAAATTCTCCTAATTTTAATATATTATTTGGTGTTACAGTTTGTTTAATTAATTCTGATATAAAATTTCTTTGTGTTCTCATTCTTCCTGTATCTTGTGTTCCGTATGAAGCTGGATATGTTGTTCCATCACTATTATGTCTAAATCTAAGTAATTGCTCTGCTTGATCTCCATTTAATACTTGTTTTCCAGCTTTTAAGTCTATATATAAGCCTTGTTTTTTATCTTTATATTTCATATCTATTGGAACGTCAAATTCTACCCCACCAATTAAATCCACTAATTCTCTTAACGCTTCTGTATCAACTACCACATAATATTGTAAATTTAATCCTGTTAGCTCGTTTATTTCTTTTAATGAGTTTTCTGGATATTTTCCTTGATATACAGAATTTATTTTATCATATGCTGTAGCATAATTTGGATTATCTCCAATAAAAGTATCTCTTTGTACTGAAATTAATGATGCTTTTTGAGCATTTGGATCATATCTTCCTATCATTATAGTATCAGTCAAATTTAAACTTTCACCTAAAATTAATACTTGTATTTCTTGCATACTTTTTCTTGTTTCTTCGGTTTGTCCAACAATAGTTGCTAAAAATCCTTTTAACCCTCCACCATTACTTGCTACTTTACCAGCAAAAACGGCCACACAAATAATTATTATTATAAATATTAATAATATTATTCTTTTAATAATTTTTCCTTTTTTACTTTTTTTTCTTTTTTTATTATTTCTATTTTTATTTAATCTATTATAGTTTTTTATATTTTTATTGTATTCTTCATCATTTTTCATATGTTTACTTTTCAATATTATTCACTCCTATATATATATGCTTTTTAAGTATAACAAAAAAAATATTAAACTTCAAGGAATTCCTTGAAGTTTAATATTTAAAAGAATAGCATTAATAATATATTATTATTATATAAGAATGATGTTAGTATTGATGATTTTATTGCTAATTGTAATTCTGGTATATCAACAAAAGATATTATTGCTAATAAAACCAAAACTATTAATAAAGCCTCTAACACCCCATAAATAAATCCACCTAATTTATCTATTTGTTTTATTATAGGAAGCTCTGTTATTGCAGAGAAAATAAATTTAATAAAGAATAATATTATTCTAATAACAATAAATAATATAACAATTACTATTATATTTATTATTGTTTCTGCAATACTATTAGCAACTGCCACTGTTGCATTTTCTTTTGTTTCATCTACAGTTTCATTAATAGATTCAATTAATACATTTGGCTTTTCTTTATTTGTCTTTTCTTCTTCTTCATTTTTTTGTAAAGTTTCCTGTATAGAATTTGATAAATTAGTATAAATATCTGTATTATTTATTATCAATGTAGATATTGGTTTAAATAAAATAAGCGAAATAATTATTGCCAATATAAAAGATAATAAATGTATTATTACTTTTGTTAAACCTCTTTTATAGCCCATAAATATGCACGCTAAAAATATTAAAATTACAATTATATCAATTATGAAATTCATAATTTCCTCCTTATATATTTACTATTTCAATTTTATCCGAAAATACTATAGCTGTAATATTAGTTCCTAATAAAATATCTCTGGCTTCCATTGTTGAATTATATTTTTTTATTAGCCAACCATTAGTATCTATAAAATGAATTTCTGTTCCTAAGTTAATTGCTATTACATTTGATTTAGCTTTTAATGAATTTATTGCACTTTCTACTGTATATATACTCTTCTTATTTGTATTTATTTCTGTAATTTCTACATCCACATCTGCAAATAAACCAGAACTTTTTTCTACAACTTCTACTATATGATTATCTAATCCAATATCTGCAAAAGTATTTTTATTATCTGATATATCTACTAATTTTGTGTCTGTATTATTTTCAATTACATGAATAGAATCATCATACATACATATTAATTTATCATTATCTTGATATTCTAATGCTATTAATATTTCATCTGATTCTGCTGGATATATGTATTCTGTAGAGTTTTCTGGATCTGTTTGAGCTTTTTCCATTGATAAAATTTTAACATTTGATTGTACAAAACTTCCTGAAGTATCTATTTCGGCTATAGCTAAATATTTATTATCATTAGAAATTTCTGCATCTACTGCCATTGTTTTTGATAAGAAGCTTTTAAATAATTCTGTTCCATCCGGATTATAAATTATTACAACATTATTATATGTTGTTCCTTTTGTAATTACAGATACATATCCATTTTCATTTACAAATATATTTGATATAGTTCCTTCTACAGTATTTTTCCATACAATATCTGTTCCAGAAATAAAAGTTATTTTCTGTCCATCTTTTTCTGCCATAACTAAAAATCTATTTTCTGAATCGTATATACAATTACTTATCTCTACTTCTAATTCTTTATCTTTTTTTCCGTTACTTGAATATATATTTAATATACTTTTATCTAAAATCCCAACATATCTATCATATGCAATTATATTATTAGAATCAATTTGTGATGATAATTCTATAATTGGTCCGTTATTTTCTTCTACCTCTTTTCTAAGTACATATGTGTCGATAATATTTCTAAAATCTTTGTTATATATGTATATTAAAGACATTATTATTAATATAGCCACTATTACAGAAACAACTGTTAATATTACTACTTTCTTTCTGTTTAGTTTTTTCTTTTTTATATTATTATCATATTTTTTAAAATCAATTAACTGCATTGTTATCTCCTTTTATATTTTCCCATTCTTTTTCTTTAAAACCTTTTAATATGATTTTTTCTGAAATAAATAATGGTCTTTTTATTAGCATTCCATCTGATGCTAATAATTCAAAAGCTTCGTCTTCTGTCATTTTCTCTAATTTTTCTTTTATTTTTAATTCTCTGTACTTCATACCACTTGTATTAAATAATTTTTTAGGTTCTAGCCCTGCTTGTTTTGCCCATTTTTTTAACTCTTCTTTTGTCGGTGTTTCTGTAATTATATTTCTATCTTTATATTTTATTTTATTATTATCTAACCATTTTTTAGCTTTTTGACAAGTTGAGCATTTAGGATATTCTATAAATAAATTTTCCATAAATAATCTCCTTTCATACTTATTTTTGCAACTAAATTTTATCACAAGAAAAGAATTTCGCCAAGCAATTCTTTAATTTACATAGAAAAAGCGAACACAAAATTTTCTACGCATTAGTAAATGCTAGAAAATCTAGCATCCGCCATAATTATCTAGTACAGAAAGTTCTCCTACTAGGAGAACTTTCCTACTATATAAAAAAGAGATTAAAGTTTCCTTTAATCCCTTTTTATTTATTGATAAACTACTAACTTTATTTATCTTCTTCTCCTTCTTCTTTGCCATATAATAATTCCTATTATGATAATTATCAATGGTATGAAGAATATTATTGCTCTTATTGTAAGATCTTCTTGTTCTGTTGCTGTATAAGTTACATATTCCATATTTTTTCTAATTGTTACAGAAGATTCTCTTTCTACTAAATAATTAATTGTATTTAATAACATATCAGAGTTACTTCTAAAATTAATAGCATTATATTTTTGGCTTGCACTACTTGAAACTCTCATTGCAATTTGACTATCTGAAACAAATAATCCATCACCAAATACCATAAGTGTTGATTCTTTATCTCCAACTTTTTTAGTTAATTCTTCTGCTATTACAAAAGGACCTTCTTCTTCATCATCTTGCTTTTCTGAACTTTCATTTTCTATATCTGTTCTGTAGTATGATGTTTCTGAAGATTGTATTATTGGTGTTGCTGTAACACCTAATTCTTCCATTTCTTCATCGTCCGCAAATTCTAATTTTGTTGGATTAAATAATATTACATATCCATCTACAATATTCTCTGTAATTTTATGTGTTGATAAGCTTGGTAGTATAAATGATGCTGCTCCTGGTAACATTTTATTAGAATCTGTTTCTCTTACTACACCATTTCCAATTTTCACTCCATATAAATCTAATATTTTTTGAACATTTGGTAATTTTTCAGTTTGTGCATTATTTAACCATAAAATATTTCCACCATCATTTATATAATCAATAATTTTGTTTGTTTCTCCTTCTGTAAAATCTTTTGATGGATTTGTTATTATTAAACAATCACAATCATCTGGCATATCTGTTGTTAATAAATCTAATTCTTCTATATCAATTACATCATTTTCTATATATTCAGTAGCTACAGTCATTAAATCTGTTATTTCTTCATGTCCTTTTAATAAATATACTTTAGGTTTTTCAGCAACTGTAGTTTCAATTATCGCATTTGTTATTTTTTCTTCTTTTAAATCTATTGTTTCACCAGTTGTATAATCATATGTTGCTAATTCATATATTGATAGTACCGTATCTCTTTCTGGTGATTGTACTGCTATTGCTTGTTCAGCGCTAGATACATTATATTTTTGATATAAATCTGGTCTTTCCTCATAGTTTACTACTTCTACTTTAATATTTGGATTAATTACAGTGTATTGTTTTGCAAAATCTATTATAGATGTGTCTTCATCTGCTCCAAAAAAGTATAAGGTTACTTCTTGATCTATATCTTTAATTAGTTCTTTACTTTCATCAGATACAGAATATATCTTCTCCTCTGTAAAATCAAAAGTTGGTAAATTAGCTTGCCCTACTAAGACATTTATTAAGATATATACTAAAATTATAATAGCAACTAGTAATACTAATCTTGTTGTATCTGCTATCCATTTCTTTTTAATTACTTCGAAAAATTTCTTCACAATTATTCTCCTTTCTTATTTTACACTCTTTCTTCTTTGCATAACCATAATAGTTAATAAAATAAATACTATTGTATAAGAAACAAATGCTACTATCTCTTGTATTGCAATTTGTCCATTTAAAAATCTGTTAAACATATTTACTAACCCGATTGCTTCTATGCTAGAGCTAAGATAAGGAGCTCCTAACCATGTTATTAAATAAAATGCTACTGAAATTATTGCAGCTATTATTTGATTTTCTGTAATACTTGAAGCAAACATTCCAAATGAAATAAATGCTGCTCCTAACAAAATAAATCCGAATACTGTTACTAATGATGTTTTTAAGTTTGGTTCACCTAATGTCATTAGTATTATGTAATGAATTGCTGTAAATGCTACTGCTATTATTAAAACAATTAATCCAGCAAAAAATTTACCTAAAACAATACTTGTTATACTTCTTGGTGCTGTTAATAATAATTGTTCTGTACCTTCTTTTCTTTCCTCAGAAAACATTCTCATTGTTAATAATGGTACTATCATCATTAATACTATTGTTAATGATGAAAACATATATGAAAACATTGTTGATCCTGAAACTAATATATCTGTATAAAATATTAAGCTAGCAAGTAATAAAAACAATCCAACAAAAACATATCCTATTGGAGATAAGAAATATGATTTAACTTCCTTTTTTATAATTGCCCACATTATTTGTTACCTCCTTTTTTCTTTTTAGTATTTTTGTTTTTATTTTCCTTTTTAGTTTTCTTTTCTGCTTTTAATTTTTCTTTTTCTTCTTTTTTCTTCTTTTCTTGTTCTATTTCTTCTTGTTTTTGCTTTTCTTTTTCTTGTTCATTCTTTTTGATTATATCTATAAATGCATCCTCTAATGATGCTTCTGTTTTCTTTAATTCAAATATTGTAATGTTTTCTTTTGCAAGATCTGCAAATAATGTATTTCTAATCTCTTTATTTGGTTCGGGAATAATTTTATATTCTTTTGTAGAATCTTCATTTTCCTTTATTAATGTTATTTGTTTTACATCTTTTAATTTTAATTTTGCCATTTTATTTTCTTTATCTTCTACAACTATATTAACTGCATTTTCTACGTTTACCATACCTTCTAGATGTTCGGGTGTATCTATTGCTACTAATTGGCCTTTATTAATAATAATTACTTTTTCACAAATTTGGCTAATTTCTGATAAGATATGTGAGCTAATTATTAATGTATGGTCTTTTCCTAATTTCTTAATTAAATTTCTAATTTCTATAATTTGTTTTGGATCTAATCCGACTGTTGGTTCATCAAGTATTAATATTTCTGGATCTCCTACTAATGCTCCTGCCATACTAACACGTTGTTTGTAACCTTTTGATAAATTTCTAATTAATACTTTTTTTACATTTTGCAACCATGTATCTTGTAATGTTTTATCTACGCTTTCTTTAATTTTATCTTTTTTAACACCTTTTAGCTCTGCCATATATGTAACAAATTCTTTTACAGTCATATCTTTATATAAAGGAACACCTTCTGGCATATATCCAATATATTTTTTGGCTTTTTTAGGCTTTTTAGAAATATTATATCCATTAATTTCTATTTCTCCTGATGTTGGCTCTATAAAGCCAGTAATCATATTCATCGTTGTGCTTTTTCCTGCTCCATTTGGCCCTAATAATCCGATGATTTCACCTTTTTCAATTTTAAAGCTGATGTTATCTACGGCCTTATGCTTCCCGTACTTCTTTGATACATTTCTTACAGTTATCACAGATTTTTCCTCCTTTAAACAATATACGTAAATCTTATCACTTAAGAAAATTATTTTCAATATTTTAACAATATAATTAGTTACGGTTCACAAAAAATTTACAATTCTACGGATTTCTAAAATTAATCTCTTTTATGATAATTTAAAATTTGAAAAAGCCACTATTCTACTTAAACTCTAAGTTTATGACGTAAATAGTGACTTTTTGCTTTTTAATTAATTTTTTTCACATATTCTGTTAATTTTTCCTTTATCTCTTCTGATGTATTCATTTTTAATATTTCTTCTACTATTTTTTCACACTCTTTTTTATCTAATTTTCTAATCATTTTTCTTGCTGATAATATTCTCGTAGGATTCATTGAAAATTCATCCAGTCCCAATCCTATTAAAATAGGTATAAATCTTTCGTCACATGCTGCTTCCCCACACATTCCACAAAATATATTTGATTTATGTGCTCCTTCAATTGTCATCTTAATTAGCTTAATAACTGCTGGATTGAATTTTGTATATAAACCTGAAATTTTTTCGTTTCCTCTTTCTACTGCAAGTGTATATTGTATTAAATCATTTGTTCCAATACTAAAAAAATCACATTCTTTTGCTAGTTCTTCCGCCATTATTGCTGCTGATGGAATTTCTATCATTATTCCTACTTTTACATTATTATCAAATTTTGTTCCCTCAAGTTTTAATTCTTTTTTCACTTCTTCTATTATTTCTTTTGCTTTTCTAATTTCATTTATAGATGAAATCATTGGAAGCATTATTGATAATTTACCATAATTACTTGCTTTATATAACGCTCTTAATTGTATTTTAAATATTTCTGGTTCTTTTAAACAAATTCTTATTGCTCTATATCCTAAAAAAGGATTATCTTCTTTTCCCAAGTTTAGATATTTTAAGTTTTTGTCTCCTCCTATATCCAAAGTACGAATTATAACCTGTCTGCCTTTAGCATTTTCTAAAACATTTTTATATGCATTAAACTGTTCTTCTTCTGTTGGCATACTATCAGAATCCATATACAAAAACTCACTTCTAAACAGTCCAATTCCCTCTGCTCCATTTTCCATAGCTTTAATCATATCTTTCGGAGTTCCAATGTTAGCATACACTTCTACTTTAAAACCATCTTTAGTAATACTTCCTTTATCTTTATATTTAATTAAATCTTGTTTTTCTTCCATTAATTTTTTCTGCAGATTTTTTAATTCATCAATTTGCTCTTGTGTTGGATTATTATATATTTCCCCTGTTTCACCATTAATAGCCAATCTATTATTTTCATTAATCTCTTTTAATATATCCTTTACTCCCACAATTGCTGGTATTTCATGTGTTCTAGCCATAATTGAAACATGTGAATTTTCACTACCGTTTTCTATTATTATTCCTACAATATTTTTTAAATTTAATTTAGCAGTATCTGATGTTGAAATATCTTTTCCAACTAGTATAGTATTTTCAGGTAAATTACTTAAATCTAATTCAGATATATTTGCTATCTTATTGATAACTCTTTTTTTCATATCCTCAATATCTGAAAATCTTTCTTTCATGTATTCGTCATCCATATTTTTAAAAATCTTTTCTACACCCTCAAATCCTATTTTAGTTGCATATGCTGAATTATATCCATCTTCTTTTATTAATTTTTCTGTTTCTTTATAAAGATTTTCGTCTTGCAATAACATTAAATATGCATTCATTATATCAGCTTCTGTTCCAGAAAGTTTTTCGATAACATTTTTAGTATCTTCTATAACTTCTTCCAAGCATTTTTTAAAATATTTTAATTCATTTTCTTTATTTTCTACTTTAAAATCCGTTATTTCTACTTCTTCTTTTTTTAATAATTTTGCATTTCCTATTCCAATTCCTATTGATATGCCTTTACCTTTTAACATATTAATCTCCTCTTTTGATTGTTATTCTCCAAAATTATTTTTAAAAGCTTCTTCTATTTCGTTTATTGCTTCTTCTTCCTTCTCCCCATTACATTTTATTTCTATTTCCGTTCTTTGTTTTATCCCGGCAGACATTATCATTAATGGAGATTTGGCATCAACAGTTTTCCCATTTGCAATTAATTTAATATCACATGGATATTTCATAGCTATTTTAGCAAGTTCTGTAGCTGGTCTTGCATGCAATCCTGTTTCATTTTCTATTTTTAATACTTTACTTTGCATTTTTTACTTCATCTCCTTTATCCCATACATTTTTCTTTAGTGCTGCTAATATAAACATTGCAACTAGCGAACCTACAACTATTGATAATAAATACAATGCTGCATTGCCCACTACTGGAAGTACAAAAATTCCTCCATGTGGTGCCATTAATGTACAATTAAATAACATTGACATAGCACCTGCAACCGCAGAACCAATTACGCAAGAAAGAATTACACGAATAGGATCAGCTGATGCAAATGGTATCGCTCCTTCTGAAATAAAAGAAAATCCCATAATATAATTTAATAATGCGGATTGTCTTTCTTTTTTAGGTAACTTCTTAGGGAAGAATGTTGCAAGTAAAGCTATTGCAAGTGGAGCTACCATTCCTCCTGCCATAACAGCTGCCATAATATCATAGTGACCCTCTGCAAGCATTCCTGTTCCAAAAGTATAAGAAGCCTTATTAACAGGTCCACCTAAATCTACTGACATCATTCCTCCTAATATAGCACCTAAAATAATTTTATTAGCACCTTGCATAGATGATAAGAAATTATTTAATGCTGTATTAATTGAGCCCACAAATGGATTTATCGCAAGCATAATAAGTCCTATTAATAAAATTCCAAGTACTGGATAAATTAATATAGGTTTTATACCTTCTAAGCTTTTTGGTAAAAAAGAGAATACTTTTCTTAATAAAATAACTAGATATCCAGCTATAAAACCTGCAATTAATGCTCCTAAAAATCCTGAACTTACTATTGTTGCATCTGCATTTGTTAATGAATCAAAAGTCGTTCCTGCTCTTGCAATTGCACCCCCAACAAATCCTACGGCCAAGCCAGGTCTGTCTGCTATACTCATTGCTATATAACCAGATAAGATACATAGCATAAAATCAAAAGCTATTCCTCCAATTGTTTTAAAAAATGCTGCAACTGGTGTATTCATACCAAAATTAGATGGATTTATAGAGTAATCATCTAGTAAAAAAGATATTGCAATTAAAATTCCTCCACCTACAACAAATGGCAACATATGAGTTACACCATTCATTAAATCTCTATAAATTTTACTGCCTATACTATCGGAACTCTCTGTTTCTTCTTCATCTTTTCCATTTCCGTTATATACCGGAATATCTTTACTCTTTAAAGCTTTTTCTATTAGTTCTTTTGATTTATGGATTCCGTCTGATACCTTTGCTTTAATAACTTTTTTTCCTTTAAACCTTGATAAATCTATATCAATATCTGCAGCAATTATAATTGCCTTTGCATTTTTTATTTCTTCTTTAGTTAGTTTGTTTTTTACTCCCGATTGCCCCTGTGTTTCTATTTTAACAAGATGTCCCATTTCTTTTCCTGCATTTTCTAAAGCTTCCGCTGCCATATAAGTATGTGCAATTCCTGTTGGACAAGCTGTTATTCCTAAAATTTCATATCCTTGCCCTTTTTTCTCTTCTTCTTTAAATTTTTCTTTTTCTGTTTCATCAATTATTTTTAAAAATTCTTCCTTACTTTTAGCCGAAATTAACTTGTTTTTAAAATCACTGTCCATCAGCATAGTTGATAATCTACTTAAAACATCTAAATGTACATTATCACTAGTATTTGGAGCAGCAATCATAAATAATAACTTTACTGGTTTTCCATCTAATGCATCATAAGCAACTCCATTTGGTACAACCATAGCAACTAACCCTGGCTCTGTTACACATTCACCTTTTCCGTGTGGAATTGCAATTTCTTCACCAACTCCTGTACTTCCTTCTTCTTCTCTTTTCAAAACAAGTTTTTTATATTTTTCTAAATTGTTAATTCTTCCTGTCTTTAGCATTAATCTAGTCATCTTATCGATTATATCGTTCTTGTCTTTTGCTTCTACGTTAAGTTCAATTGATTCTTCACTTAACAAATCTGTAATTTTCATACTTTCCTCCTTTGTTATAAATTATTATATAAATTATATATTTCTTCTTTTGTCGCCAAATATTCAGATAGTGCACTAGCTGTTCCTGCAGATACCCCCATTTTTAAAGCTTTTTCATAATTATTAAATTTTATATATCCTGCTAAGAAACCTGCAACCATCGAATCTCCTGATCCTACTGTATTTATTCTTTTTCCTTCTGGAGATTTGACAAAATATTCATTATTATTATTATCTATTAAAACTGCCCCTATTTTTCCCATTGAAACTAAAACATTTTGAGCTCCCATTTCTCTTAATTTTTTCCCATATATATAAGCATCTTCTTTTGTATGTATCTCTACATCAAAAATCTCTCCTAGCTCCTCATTATTAGGTTTAATTAAAAATGGATTATATTTTAATGCATGTACTAGCAAATTTTTTGTAGCATCTAAAACTATTTTTACTTTTTGCTCGCTTACAATATTACATATTTTTTCATATATATCGTCTTTTATTGATGTTGGTATGCTACCTGATAAAACTAAAAAGTCATTTTCTTTTATTTGTTTTAATTTTTCTAATAATTCATTTATCTTACTTTCACTTATTTCAGGTCCTTTTGTATTAATAGCAGTTTCTTCACCAGCAGATATTTTTACATTTATTCTTGAATTTTCATTTTCTATTTCTATAAAATCAGTTTCTACTTTCATATTTTTTAGTAATTTTTCTATTTCTTTTCCTACAAATCCTGCTTTATATCCTAATGCTTTATTTTCAATTTTTAAATTATTCAAAACAATAGACACATTTATTCCTTTTCCTCCAGGTAAAATCAATTCACTTTTTGATTTTTGTATTTTTCCTATTTCTAATTTATCTAATTCTAAAATATAATCTAAAGCTGGGTTAAATGTTACTGTATAAATCATTTTTTTCCTCCTATTGTTTGTTAAATTCTGTGTTATATACTTATTGTTTGCATTTCTTCTATTTTTTATTATTGACAACTAAAATATTTTTTATTATACTTATTTTTAATATTTAATATTCTATTATTTTTTATTCAATTATTTTTATTTCTATATTTTTAAGGAGATTTATGAAAAAAATTATTTTATCTTTTTTTATTTTTTTAATATTATTTTTATTTATGTATTTTTATTTTTCTAAAAATGAAAATAATTTATCAATTAATTTAATTAATACTGCAAATAAATATTCTTTATTTAATAATAAGCTTGGTCCCGGATCTTTTGGAGAATTTATTATTGATATAAAATCACGAAAAAATATTAAATACATAATTTATTTAAATGATTTTTCTTTGCCTTCAAATTTTTATATTTATATTAATGGAAATTATGTGGATAGTTCAAAAAATAATTCAGAATTATTCACAGGTTTTACTAATAATGTTGATAAATTAAATTTTAAATGGTATTGGTCCTATTATTCTGAAAATATATTTTTTTCTTCTAATTTTTTTATTAATTTAAAAATCATTTTTGAAAGGAATTTTTAATGAAAAAAATTTATTTATTTTTATTTATAATTTTTATTATTTCTTTATTTTTTCATTTTAATTATAAAATAAAAAATAATATTAATATTTATTCTGAAATTGCAAAACCAGTTTTCGAAGTTACTTTTAATAAAGTTAAAGAAATTAATAATAACAATTTATCAGATGAAAATATTATTTATATAAAAAATTATACTAATAATATTTTATCCGATTTTTCTTTTGAATATTTTTTATTTTTTGAATATCCTACGGACATGTTGGAAGTAACATTTTATCTAAATTCAAAAAAACTTAATTTTAATAATTTTTATTCTGAAAAAATTATTTTAAATAATTCTAAAAAAGAAAATCATGAAATAAAAATTAAAATTAATTATATAAATAATTTTAATAAAAAATATTTTAATAAATTAAATATTAAAATATTTGCAAAACAATTATATTAAAAAAGGAGATTTATGAAAAAAATTATTTTATTTATTATTTTATTTTTTACTTTTTTTAATTTAATTTCTTTAGGAAATTATTCTTATTATTTTGAAAATAATTTATTTATTATTAATATAACTTCTAATGAAATAAATAATAATATTAATAAAAAAAATATCAAGAAAAAAAATAATTCTAATTATAATAATAAATATAAAAATAATTCATATAATAATAAAAATACTAATATTAATTCTGATATTTATTTAGATGTTGAAGACGGTCTATACGTAGAGATTAAATAATTGAATTAATTAATAATTATTTTAATTATTTAATTTATTTAATTTATTTATTTTATTTATTTTATTTATTTTATTTATTTTATTTATTTATTTTATTTATTTTATTTATTTTATTTATTTTATTTATTTTATTTATTTTATTTATTTTTTTTATTTTATTTATTTTATTTATTTTATTTAATTATTTATTTAATTATTTAATTATTTATTTATTTAATTATTTATTTATTTATTTATTTAATTATTTAATTATTTAATTATTTAATTATTTAATTATTTAATTATTTAATTATTTAATTATTTAATTATT
>CALXPV010000031.1 GCA_944390295.1 uncultured Clostridia bacterium
ATTAAAATTTTTTCTAACATAGATGCTTCTCTGTATACTACTAAATCTGTTCCTACATCACTTGCTGCAACTGCACTGTTACCGTTTCCAAAAACAATATATTCATCTTGTTCATTTTTTCTTGCTTTTTCATTTTGCCAATAAATATTTAAAATCTCTTCTCTTTCTTCTTCTTGGCACCAGTAATCTAAGTTTAAAACAGATAATAATATTAAAGTTTTTCTTTGTAAATTTTGACTTTCTAATGGAAGTGCAGGATTAATCCTTACCTTATAAGATTTATCTCTTTTAGTTTTAAAAACATTTATAACTTCCTTTGGAACTTTATTATATTGCTCCAATGGTATATATTTTAATATCTCATAAACTTCTGAATATGCCTTTGATAATTCATTTTCCATTTTAACCTCCATTCGAGCGAATTTACGCTCTAACAAAAATTTTATTTAATAACCTCTATAAATTCGTGAGAATGTTAGAGGTTAAAATTAGCCATCTCAAAATTCGTTAGAATTTTGAGGGCGATAGCGATTGTAGCCAATAGTGTGAAAAACTTGCTTTTTCACACTATATCCCTCTCTTTATATTTTTAATCCTTTTAATTCTTCTCTAATAGTTTGATATCCTGCTAGCTCTTCATTTCTTTCTATTTTAACACTATTTTTTACTGTCGCTTGCAGTCTCTTAAAGAATAATTCTGCTGTTATATGACCATTTGAAGCTATTTCTATTTTTGCTCTTAAATAAGATAATAAATCTTTTATGTTCTCTTCTGCATCTTCATTTCCCATTCCAAAGTCATCATCTAATTCTTCAATTCTATCTAAAATTTTGTTATTTTTATTTATTTTAATTCCTCTTTCTAAGTCATTTATTAGATATTGAATTATTTCTGTTATAAGTTTTTCACAATAAATAGATACATTTTTATGTTTTAATAAAACTAATGAATTTTCTAAAATTATTGCACATGCCATTTTCTTTTCCATATCTGTTAATTTATTTAACTCTTCTAAAAGGAAATTATCGAATGGTGAAAATATTTTTTTATTTAAGCTTGTTACTTGTTTAATTAACTCAACAATCTTATCAAGCTTTTCCGGTTCCATCTTATCTATTTTTTCATTATTAAAATACTTTTCTATTATTTCTGTTGTATTATTTCCTTCTTTTAAGATATCTATACTTGCTACTAAATTTTGTAATTTATATAATGGTAAAATATAATTTTTTATATAATATACACTATCTTCATCAATTACTTCAAACGCAAATTTATTTTTATTATAAAACTCTTTCATATTAAAAGAAAGATCAGGCTTTTCATTTTCTTCTGCATTATCTCCTACAATTGCTTTTATAAATTTTTCTTTATCTCCAAAAAAGTATTCCATTAACATTTTTTTGTCTATTTTTAATTTCTTTAAAGCATATAATCTTGTTCTTTCTATACTGTTTTCGTTTATATAAGTAGTTTCTATGCTATATGGATTTTCTATATGGAATCCTATATTTTCATATGGATGATTATTAATAAAATTATTAATTACCATATCTGTAAAGACATCTGCATTTCCTTCTTCTAGGACATTATCTATATTTTCGCCAAATTTAATATTTGAAAATAAATGAGCATATCCATGAATTATATATCCTAATACTTTATTTTGTTGGAATTTTCTTTTTTCTGATATTACAATATTTCTTTTCTTGTAATCAACTTCCATATTATGTTCTTTTCTAAATTGGGAATATTTAATATTTGTTGTATTAAATATAATATTCATATTTTCTTGTTTTTCTTCTGGTATATCTTTATATATCTCTTTTACAAACTCTTTAATCATTCTTTGAGCAAGATTAACAAGTCTATATAGTTCTGGAGCAATTTTATGTTCCAAACTATTAATTACTTTTTTTCTAGTTTCTTTATCTGGAAAATATTGTAAGAACTTAATCTTCATTTCATTGTCTTTTTCGTTTATTAGACAATCTATATTAATTTCCTTTTTTGGTTCTTCATGTTTTACTTCTTCTTTTTTCTCATTCAATTCTTCGTTTAATTTTACATTTTCTTCAGTATTTTCTTTTTCCAACATTATAATCTTCCCCTTAGTCTATTAGTTTTCCTTCTTTTTCCTCATAAATAAAGTCTATACCTTTTTCTTTTGCTTTTTCTTCTATTTTTTTATTTAATATTTTTACATATCCTACTGCTGTTTCGTTGATTTTGCCTTTTAACTCATTTTTTGCTTCTTTTTCTATTTCCCTTAATATTAAATCATTATTTTCCATTTTTTCCCCTTTTATTTTGAACAATTTTTACATAATATTGATTCTAAACCAATATTTATATCTATATTACCTATTTTGTAATTATAGTCCAAATCTATTAGTTCTTTTACTATATTAAAAATTTCTTGTTCTGTAAAGCTTTTTGCTTGCATTTTATATTTATTTACCAAAAAAATTTGATTTGGTTTTAAATTTAAACTTTTTGCTATATCTAGCTTATACTTTTCTGCAATTTTTGTAAAGTATAATTTTTTAAAATGATTATATAATGTAATTAATATTTTTTGTATTGGTTCTTTATTATATATTAAATTATTAAGTTCTTCTAATGCTTTTCCTATTTGTTTTTTTCCTAAATAATCTGTCAAATTAAATATTACAGCTTGAGTTTGCTTGGTACAAAGTAAATCTATATCTTCTTTTTGTATTGTTCCATTTTCTCCTGCATACTCTATTAATTTTCTTATTTCATTTATTAAGTTTTGCATATTCTGACCGCATTGTTCTACTAAATATTGCAAATTTGCTTCTGTACAATTTACCTTATATGCATTACATATAGATTTTAATCTTTTTATAATTTGCATTGGTTTTTGAAAAGCAAATTCACATACAATTCCATGTTTTTCTAGTGTTTTATATAATTTTTGTTTTTCTACATTTTCTTCTACAAAAACTATTATTGTACTTTCATTTATTATGTCTATATTTTCCTCTATATATTCTGCTAAATTTGTTTTTATTTTAGCAAGTTCTGGATTTTTTCTTTTACCTTCTTTTTTTAATATTTCCGAATTTTTTACTATAATCAGTTTTTTTGGATAACCAAATGCTGGTGTTTGTATATCTGATATCAACTCATTTATATTAGTCTCATCTATATTAATGTAATTAATTCCATTTATACATTCACCAAATTTCTTTTTTATCTTTTTTACAACAGATTCTAGTAAAAACTTTTCTTCTCCGTAAAGTACATAAATACTATTTAATTCTTGTGAATTTAAGCTTTTTTCTAATTCTTCTACTAACATAACATCCTTCTTTATAATTTAAATTGTGATGAAAATTTAGATGAATGTGCATGACAAATTGCAATCGCCATACTATCTGTTATATCATCTAATTTTGGTAACTTTTCTGTATTTAAAATCATTTTTACCATTCTTTGTACTTGCATTTTATCTGCTCTACCATATCCTGTTACTGCTTGTTTTATTTGAAGTGGAGTATATTCAAAAATGTCTAGTTTATTTATTCTTGCAGTCATCAATATTACTCCTCTAGCTTGTGCAACATTAATAGCAGTTTTAGCATTATTATTGAAAAATAACTCTTCTATAGACATTGCATCAGGTTTATATGTATTTATTATATTGTTTAAGTCTGTATATATTTTTTCTAGTCTTAGTGGGAACGATACTCCTGCTTCTGTAAGTATCGCTCCTGATGTTTCTAGTTTAAATTTGTTTCCTATATAATCTATTATGCTATATCCTGTAATTGCAAATCCAGGATCTATTCCTAGTATTCTCATTTGTTTACCTCTTCTTGTTCTTTATTGTCTATTAAGATTCTAAAAATTTCTGCCATGCTCCACGCTTGTGAAAAAGCTCCTTTTGGTAAATATGGTGGCTTAGAATCATATAATTCAGAAACGCTTTGTACGCAACCTTCTTTATACATCATTGTTTTAGTCGTTGCTTTTAAGTTCTTAACAAAAGTATCATAATCTTTTTGTAAATCTTTCTTTGCTTTAGCCCCTTTTGTATTTTCTATTACAACTTTAAAAGCATTATTATATATTCCAAATAGCCATGGCCAAGTTATTCCTTGATGATAACTCATATCTCTTCTAAAAGAATCTCCTTCATATGTTGCCACATATTGTTTATCTTTTTTAGTTAATGTACGTAATCCGTGTCTTGTATATAATTCATCTGTTACAGTTTTTAAGATTTCTTTTGCAGCTTTTCCAGATGCATTTAAAACTGGATAACTTAATGATAAACTAAATAATTGATTTGGTCTTACTTTTTCATCATCTAATACATCATATAAACACTTTTTCTTTGAATTATAGAATTTTTTATTAAATGATTTTTTTACTTTTTCTGCTAAATTTCCGTATGATTTTGACACTTCATCTGTTTCAAATTTTGCAGAAAGTTCTTCCATTATTTTTAAAGCATTATACCACATACTATTTATTTCTACCGCTTTACCATTTCTTGGTGTAACTGCAAAATCTCCATATTTAACATCCATCCATGTATTTTGAGTATTTGGTGTTCCTGAATGAATTAAGCTATCTCTTTCCATATAAATGTTATTATTAGCAACATCTATACCATTTTTATATGATTCTATTATTTTCTTTAGCCACTTATAGAAGTTATCTTTTATAAATTTATAATCTTGCGTATAATTAATATATTTCTTAATTTCTTCAAATAATAGAAGTGAAGCATCTACACTGTTATACAGTGGTCTATTATCATATCCAGAATATCCATTTGGAACTAGTCCATATTTAATATCTTTTGTGAATGTTAATAATACTTCTTTTGCTATGTCAAATCTTCTTGTTTTTAATAATAGTCCTTCAAAGGCAATTAAACTATCTCTTCCCCAATCTAAAAACCAAGGATACCCAGCAATTATTGTATGCAAACCAAATGATGGTCTATATGCTAAAAATGAATCTGCTGTTATTACAAAATCTTCTAAAAGTTCTGCATCTTCATCACCTTTTTTTACTAATTTTGTGTCCTTTACAATTTTCTTTAATCTTTTTTCCTCTTCTTTTATAACATCTTTGGCATTAACTTCATCTATATTTTCTTCTAAAGAAAATACAAAGCTAATTTCTTTTTCCTCTTTTTCTTTTAATTCTATTTCATATCTTCCTGGAATAACATGATTTTCTATAGGATCAAACCCTCTTTTTTCTTCTTCTAAATAGAACATATTACGGAAGATATCGTCTTGATGTTGAATATAATTTCCTCCAGAACATTTCATATAAAGTGGAAATTTGCTTTCCTTATTTATTATCATTTTTACTTTTGTATTATTTATTTCCTCTTTTAAATCAAATCTACTATCTTTATTTACTTGGTGGAAATCTCTAAAATTAATTATTGGAGCTAGAGTAAGTTTTGCTTTATTATTTCCATTTTTTATAGTATATAAAACAGTAACAGTATTTTTTCCATACTGCATGCTTATAGTTTTTGTAAGAGTTATTCCCTCTATTTTATATACATATTTTGGAACATACTTCTTTTCAAAACTTTCTATTTTTTTATATCCATCTGAAATATAATTATCACATATATTAGTATATAAAGGATAGTTTCTTCCATTAATTTCTAAACTTTCATCTACTTTTGATAATACCATATATCTTCTTGCTGGAGGTGTTAATGCGGCTACTAATAGTCCATGATATTTTCTTGTGTTTGCTCCTGTTACAGTTGATGAAGCAAATCCTCCTATTCCATTTGATATTAACCATTCTCTTTGAATTAAATCCTTAAAATCACCTTTATTTACTAATATTTTCATTCGTATTCCCCCACTTCATAATAATTATTTATTATTTTTGTCTTTATCTTTTTGTATCTTTTCTAAAACATTTTCTATAAACTCTGCTTGCTCATCATTTCTTTTTTGTTGTTCCATTCGTAATTGTTCTCTATTTTTTCTTTTTACGTTTTCTGTATTTCTTATAGATTCTATTCTATTTCCATATCTATCTAAAAACTTACTTTTTCTTTGTTTACTTGATTTTTTTACTTTTTTTCTTTTTGGTTTATTTTTAATTTTATTAAATTGCTTTTCATATTCAAGTTTTGATTTTAATAACATGTATTGAGGATCCATTTGTTTATCTCTATATTTTAAATCGTCACAAACAAGTTCTGTGATAGCTCTTGCAACTAAATCTGAATTATGTCTTATGTATCCGTTTTCAACACAAGCTAAATCCCTTTGCAACAATTTTACTCCTAAGTTTTTAGACTTTTGTATATCAAGTTCTACTAACTCTGATCCTTGCATATTATATTTCTTTATGTATTCTGGAGTAATTTCCCCTGTATCGTAAATGCAATAATCTATAATATCTTTACCAGTATGATCTATAATTGCTTTAATATGTTCTGACAAAGAATAATCGTCTGTTTGCCCTGGTTCTGTCATTATATTGCTAATATATACTTTTATTGCTTTTGATTCTTTTATTGCTCTATATACTCCTCCAACCAACAAATTAGGTATTACATTTGTATATAAGCTACCTGGTCCAATTATAACACAATCTGCTTCTTTTATTGCTTCAATTACACCTTCTGCTGCTCTACAATTAGTTGGTTTTATAAATACTCTATTAATTTTTGTTATTTTATCAAAAACAACTTCTGGTATTTTATCTTTTTCTTCTATTATCATTCCATTATCAAGTTCTGCACAAATTTTCATTTCATCATTTGTTACGGGTAATATTTTTCCTACCATATTAAATATTTCATTTGTATTTTTTATTGATTGTGCAAAGTTTTCTGATATATTTTGCATTGCAGAAAAACAAATATCACTAAATTTAATATTTTTTAAGTCTCCACTTTCAAATTCATAATTCATCAATTTTTCTGCTATTTCTTCATCTTTTGATAATGAAATAATAGTATTTTTTATATCATCTACTGGCATAACTTTTAGTTTTTGTCTTGAAGATGTTGGAACCTTTCCATATTCAGAAACAGTTACTATTGCTGTTATATTATCTGTATATTTTTTTAATCCTTTTGCTACCATTTCTAATCCAGATCCGCCACCTATGACTACTATTTTAGGTCCTTCTGAATATATCTTTTTATTAAATATTAAAGAATTAATATTTACATTGTTTTTATTCTTCTTTACTCTTGTATCTGTTGCTTCTATTAACATCTCCATTGTTCTTTTTTGCATAAATACAATTCCTGTTACTATACACGCAAATCCTAGTACAAAAGAAACTACTATTCCTAAAAGCTCGATTGGAGTTAATTCTTCCATTACTATTATTTTTGCTAGTCCATAACATGCAAGTATTATTCCTACTAATATTAATGCTACCCATCTTTTTATTCTTGCATTAGGTTTAAACCATTCTATAAAGCCTTTCATTTTGTATATACATCCTTTCAAAAATTACTTTTTGGCGTCTTCACCAATTATTTGTACTTCTAGTTCTATTTCTTTGCCAAATTTATCAGCAACTTTTTCTTTAATGTATTCTATTAAGTCTATAACTTCTTTAGCTTTTGCATTTCCTTTATTTATAACAAATCCTGCATGTTTTGTTGAAACCTCTGCATCTCCTATAGAATATCCTTTTAATCCACATTCATCAATTAGTTTTGCAGTTATAAAATCTGTTCCTCTTTTAAATGTACTTCCTGCTGATGGGTATTCTATTGGCTGATGTTCCTTACGCCAATTAGCATATTCGTCCATTTTTTCTTTTATTTCTTTATAAATTCCTTTTTTAAATTTTAGTTTTGTAGATAAAATTATGTATTTATTTAATTTAAATATACTATTTCTATATTCAAATTCTTGCTCTTCGTTACTTAGTACACATATATTTCCTTGTTTATCCATACACATAGTTTCTAATACAATATCTTTCATTTCAGAGCCATGTGCTCCTGCATTCATTCTTAGTGCCCCACCTATAGAACCAGGAATTCCTGAAGCAAACTCAAATCCTTCTATTTCATCTATCAGCAATTTTTGAGCAACATAACCATTTTTTACTCCAGCACCTACAGTAACTATATAATCTTCCTCATTTATTTTTTCTATTTTAAAAATATCTATATCTACTTTTATTACAATTCCTCTTATTCCACCATCTTTTACGAGTAGGTCGCTTCCATTTCCAACTATGGTTAATGGAATATTATTTTCATTCGAATATCTTAATATTTGCTTTATATCTTCTTCTGTTTTAGCTTTTATAAAGATATCTGCATTTCCACCTATTTTAAAAGATGTATGTTTTGACATTGGTTCATTTACCAAAATTACAGATTCTTCTGAAATAATTTTTTCTAAATCATTAGAGACTCTTTCTATATCCAAATTATTTTCTCTCCTTTAAATAATTTATAACATCCTCAATACTTTCATCAGGTGTTGACGCTCCTGCCATTACACCTACTTTATTTATATTATTAAAGTTTATATTATATAATTCTTTTACAGTTTCAATTTTTATTGCATTTTTACAATTTTGCTTAGATATTTCATATAATTTATTTGTATTAGAGCTTTTAATTCCTCCAATTATAATCATAAAATCTACTTGCTTTGAAATTTTATCTGTTTCTTTTTGTCTTAATTCTGTTGCATTACATATACGATTATGTACCTTTAATTTTGTTTTAATATTTTCTTTTAAATAATTTTCTATCTCTTTAAATTTTTTTATATTACAAGTTGTTTGTGTAATTACTTCAACAATTTCTTTTTTATTTAGTTCATCCATTCTTAGTTTTAATTCTTCTATATCTTGAATAATTTCACCATTTTGTACAAAACTATAAGTTCCAATTGTTTCTGGATGTTTCTTTTCTCCTATTACTACAATATAGCTATTCTTTTTAGATAGTTTTTCTGCTAATTCATGTACTTTTAATACCTTTGGACAAGTACAATCAATTAATTCTATATTTCTTTTTTCTGCCATTTCATATGTTGCTTTTGTAACACCATGTGCTCTTATTATAACTTTTTCTTTTGCTTCATCTATACTATCTATAACTTTTAATCCTCTAGCTTTTAATTTTTCTAAAACTTGATTATTATGCAATAAATCTCCTAAACATTCTAATTTATTATATTTTTTTAAGTTTTCATCTGTCATTTTTATTGCATGTTTTATTCCCATGCAAAAACCTGCTGTTTTTCCTAAAAGTATTTCCATATTTTTCTCCTAATTAAGTCTAAATTTGTAGCAATTATATCATATCTTTTCTATTTCTGTAAAATAATTAACATAAATTTATAAATTATTTTTATGAAATTTAGGGCCAGTTCTAAATTTAATAATCTTATAAAAATACGAACTACTTTTTCCTATACAATAAAAAAAACGCGGTATTACTCCGCGTCGATTTTGATTGCCAGTATAATCACTTCCGTATTGAAAGTGTTAACTGCCCGATGGCTCTCTCCGCAATTGCATATGCGGATGTTTCCTTCAGTACACGCAATGCCATCAATTCTCACCATGCCTTTAAGCACAATGTAAATTTCATGGTCATTCACGTGTTTATGAAGCGGTATCTCTCCACCAGGTTCGATAGTCAGTACCGATATTTCCTTTGCATTAACTATCGCTTTCCAGACTCCCTCCTCTATTTTTTCTTTTTCCCGTATTTCTCTTAATTGCTCTATTAAGTTCATCTGAATATCCTCCTTATACTTTTA
The DNA here is from genome assembly GCA_944390295.1 of uncultured Clostridia bacterium. Classification (GTDB taxonomy): domain Bacteria; phylum Bacillota; class Clostridia; order TANB77; family CAG-508; genus Merdicola. The sequence goes on from CALXPV010000031.1 coordinate 9,781, forward strand.
ATCATTTCTTATTATATCATTTTGCGCAGGTTTAGTCAACATAATTTAGCCTGTTATACTTCTCAACGAATATTTGATATTTTATGTAAATTATGGTATAATCCTCATTGTAGTACGTTGAAATAAAAAACTTTAGGAGGTAATTCTATGAAAAAATTTGATGTTGTGGATTTAATGGTAAGAAGCTATCGGATTCCGAAATCTGGCTTGGAAATAAGAGATCCAGACTCAGTTCTTTATCCGCTGAAAGACATATCATCTAGAATATATAATTATTCTGATGATAAGCGTTTCTTCGTTTTTGCCACAGAATATGAGACATTTATCTGTCCATTTTTCTTTGGTATCGAATATTTGCTAACAAAAAACGGATTTGAAAAGTCAGATCATTCTGTAATAAATATAAATTTTGGTCCTAACATGTGTCCAAGATATCAGAATGACTTAGATCTATGGCTTTCCAATCTTAATGCAATACGTGAGTATTGTATTGAAATTACAAAGGAAATCATGGAAAGGGAAAAAAAGAGCTTTTGCATTGCTCCTGTCCCTTCTCACATCCTGGAAGAAGCAAAAAAAATCCCAGCAGATGGAGTTTTTCTTGAAGAATTGAAGAAAAAGTTTTATCCAATTATTTGCAAAGATTTTCCATATCTGAACCATTCCGAATTGCGTGGAAGTTTTGCATACAAAGAAGACGCGGATACACATACAATAACATATATAATTTATGCATCTGATGCCGAGGTTTATGTTACTAAGTTTCCGTCCGGCGGATATAAACTAGCAAAAGAGTTAAAGTCTCGAGGCTATATGTATAGAGAAGAACTCTTTGTTCCGGATTTCGAAAAAATCTAGACTAAACATCAATTGCAAAAACCACGTATGAACTTTCGTTCTTACGTGGTTTTTGTAATTATATTTTTTATCCAATTTATAAATTTAGTTATAATATTTTCTTTCTTTATTATTGTTAATTCTTTATTAGTAATTGTATTATTTACATTCTCATTTTTAAATATTTCATCATATGATTTAATATTTACTTTTTGGTTATTATAATATTCTTCTTTTTCTTCTTTAGTTGCCCAATATGATAAATAAATTAATGTTAATATATTCTCCGTTTCTGGTAAAAGTATTTGTTTATTCAAATTAACATTAGGATTTATATTTATAATATGACTATTATCCATATTTTCATGAATAAAATTTATAAATTTATTTGGTATTTTTTCCACTAAATTGCTATCTGTATATTTTAGTATCTCATCTACCTCTTTAAGTGCTCTTTGATAATTCTTATCTAGCATCTCCCGACATTTCTCCTTTTTCTTTTGTATTAGTTAACGCTTCTTTAATCATATTATACACTTGTGTTATTCTTCCTCTTACAACTTTCCTACTTAAATCTTTAAATTCATCTTTTTTAAAAGTCTCTGGAAATATTCTTCTTTTATCTGCTTCTTTATAAATATCTGCTTCTCTTACCGAATCCCATCTATCCATATATATTTTTTTATCTTCTTCAGAATCCATTATTAAATCCAAAAAATTTTCTGCTTTTTCTTTTTCTGATACATCTCTATTATAAAACTTATCTAATTTAGTAGTATATTTTTCCGGGAAATCAACCATTTCAACTGATGTCTTTATTATTGATGCATATAAAAATATATTTTGTTTTATTATATTTGGATCTAGAGTTCCATTTGCCATTCTAAATTCAACTGTATTTTTATCCGGATTTCCAACATTTGTTAAGTTAATACCTGCATATCGTCTTTCATCTAGTTTAAATTTACTAACAACATTTCTTCTTAACATTCCAAATTTTTTATATGATACTTTTAACGTTCCTTTTTCTATCTTTTTTAAGACTTTTTTTCCAGTAGGAGCAGCCATTCCTTTTCTCCATAAAGATGATACTAAATTTAATCCATCATATTTTTTCGAAATAGCATCTTTTCTAATTGGATTACCTTCTTCATTACACATCTTATATATTAATTCTTCTGCTTCTGCTGTAATTTGTCTAAAAGCTTCCATTTTTCTTGGATCTTTTGCTAAACATTTAGCATCAAAATGAATATGCAATCCACATTTTTCATCTGCTACAGCTTCTTTATCTTTTAATGGATATTTTTTTATTTGATTACATATACTTTCGATATTTTCATATGTTTTTTCCTCATCTTTTAACTTAGGAGAAACTAGCTCTGCACCTCCATGCTTTACTAAACTCTCTTCCATACCTGTCGCTTTATGCCAACCAAGTTCGTCAATATGCTTCCCACTTTCTCCATCATATAAACCATTTTTTGTTTTAACATTATTAGCTTCTATTTCTATACCAAATATAATATAGTCTGGCAAACCTAATTCTTTATTTTTTCCTTCGTATTTCATATTTCCCTCTTTAAATTTTTTTAAATTATACCATATTGTTTTTTCTAAAACAAGATTTGATAATTTATGTAAATTATGATATAATTTGGCTCGTATCATTGTTTTAACAATTTATAGGAGGTAATTTTCTATGAAAAAAAAGATTGATGCATTTGAAATGATGGCATTAAGCCATCGGATTCCAGAGTCAGGATTGTTAATATCAGATCCTGAAACAATAGTTTATCCAGTGAAATTAACTGGGCGAAACTACAACTATTCCGAAGATAAACGTTGGTTTGTATTTTCAACCGGAAATTCAACATTTATTTGTCCGTTTTTCTTCGGTATAGAAAAACTATTAATGGACGCAGGATTCAAAAAATCCTCCATTATTAGTGTAAACTTCGGCCCCAGTATGCATCCAAGGTATAGACTAGATATGATTTCATGGATTCATAGTTGTAATGTACTCTTCCAGTACAATGCAGATGAAGCCAGGGATTCGATCCGAAATAGTGCAACAGTCAAAAAACTACAGCCTTTCCCGTGCAATATTGCAGAAGGGATTAAGGAAATTCCGGCTGTCGGATGCTATCTTAACGGACCAGGTGAAAAGTTCTATCCAATGGCAAGCACAAAATTTCCTCATGCCGATTATGAAAAGCTTGGGAAATTTGCTTGCAAGCAATTGGATGAAATGTACACCAACATGCTTGTATATGCTGCAGATGGCTTAACATATATATGTAAAGTCAAATTGTCTCAGCCTATTATGGAGAGCATGAGCGAAAAAGGTTACATCTATGATGAAACACTTTTCGTTCCTAGTTTCGACGAGGTTTAGCACACATTTTACTCCAAGTAAGTATCACCCCACTTGCTTGGAGTATTTTTTAATAAAAGAAATTTCTCCAAACCTGCCTTCTATTTGCATTATTATATAAAAGGTGATATACTTCTACACGAAACAAAGTTGGAATACTTATTTAGGAGGTATTATCAAATGAAAAAAATTGATGCAGTGGAAATGATTGATCGGAGTTTAAAGATTCCCGCAGATGGACTTCGGATATGGGATGCAGGCAACAAAAAATCCTATCTGCTAAAACCCTTGGAATTGGGAAATTTAAGATTTTTCAACCATTCCGAATCTGGGGAAATGTATGTTCTGTCAGCGCCTTTTGGGACATTTATTTGTCCTGGCTTTCTTGGTATTGAACTTTTGCTTGAATCCAGCGGATTTGAAAAAGTTGGAGATGATATGATCAAAGTGCCATATAGTGCATATATAACTCCAACCTGTGCAAGCGAAGATTTTGTAAACTCAAAGAATAAAAGCTTCCGTTCAAGAGCACTTTCTGCTTGGGAAAAAAATTGCGAAGCATTGCGCAATTCATTTTATGAAATTTAAAGCTCAAGAATTGTAAATTCTGCTCAATTTTAACGAAAAATGCGAAAGAATGAAATTTATTCTTCCGCGTTTTTTGTTTTCTATATATTATAAATCTCTATCCGAAAAAGGAAAAAGACTTTTACCTTTCTCCCTATCCAAATAATCCTCTTTTCTTTAATGGAGGTTGTTCATTCATAGTTTTGGCAAGTTGTACTAATAGCTCTCTTTGCTCTTTAGTTAATCTTTTAGGTGTTTGTACATTTACTGTAAATACAAAATCCCCTTGCCAATTAGCATTTATGGCTTTAAATCCCTTATTTTTTATAGTGAATTTTGTTCCAGTTTGTGTTCCTTCTGGTATTTTATATTTTATTTTTTCACCATCTACCATTGGTATTTCCAATTCTGCTCCAAGAGTAGCTTGTGTAATAGTAACAGGAATATCACAAAATACATTATTTCCATTTCTAGTAAATATGCTATGTCTTTTCAAATGTACTGTTACATAGATATCTCCCTTTTCTCCACCTCTTTCTCCTGGTTCACCTTCGCCTCTTAATACTACAGTCTGATCATCATTTATACCTGCAGGAATATTTACAGTAACTTTTGCTTGTTTCCTTACTGTTCCTTTTCCTTTACAGTTAATACATGGTTCTTTTATAATTTTTCCTGTACCATGACAATCTGGACATGTTCTTGTAGTTTGCATTTGTCCTAAAATTGTATTTTGTACTTGTGTTATTTGTCCAGTACCATGGCAGTGTGAACATGTAACTGGGCTTGTTCCTGGTTTAGCTCCAGATCCATTACATGTAGTACATTTTTCATTTCTATTTATATAAAACTCTTTTTTAACTCCTGAATATGCTTCTTCAAAAGTAATTTCTATATCATGTCTTAGGTCTCTACCTCTTTTAGGTCCATTTCTATTACTTCTGCTACTTCCGCCAAATCCAGAGAAGAATGAACTAAATATATCGCCAAAATCACCAAAATTTCCAAATCCATCAAAACCATTAGCACTATATGAGTAATATCCACCTTGGCCTCCGCCTTGTCCGCCAAATCCTTGTGGTCCATTAAAACCGAATTGATCATACATCTTTCTTTTTTGTGGATCAGAAAGTGTTTCATAAGCTTCATTTACTTCTTTAAATTTCTCCTCTGCCTCTTTTCTATTATCTGGATTTGCATCTGGATGATATTTTTTTGCTAATTTTCTAAATGCTTTTTTTAATTCATCATCTGTTGCATTTTTATTTACACCTAAAACTTCATAATAATCTCTTTTTTCTGCCATTATTTTCCTCCAATTTATTTACACCACTTAGTAATAGCTCAAATGTTGGAGGTCTTGCATGACCCCCAACATCTAAAAATATTATTTTTTGTCATTATCGTCTTCTACTTTATAATCTGCATCATATACATTTCCATTTTCATCTGTCTTTGGTCCTTCTTCTGTTCCTGCTGTAGCACCTTCTGCTCCAGCTCCAGCAGCACCGTTAGGATTTGCATTTTTGTATAATTTTTCTGTTATTTCATAGAATACAGATGTTAATTTTTCTGTTGCTAATTTTATAGCTTCTGTATCTTTTCCTTCTAATGTTTTCTTTAAGTTTTCAAGTTCTGCTTCTACTTTAGATTTTTCTTCGTTACTAATTTTATCTCCTAATTCTTTTAATGTTTTTTCTGTATTAAATATTAGGCTTTCTGCATTATTTCTAACTTCAATATCTTCTTTCATTTTCTTATCTTCTGCAGCATGTGCTTCTGCGTCTTTTACAGCTTTTTCAATATCTTCGTCTGATAAGTTTGTTGATGCAGTAATTGCTACATTTTGTTCATTTCCTGTTGCCATATCTTTTGCAGATACGTGAACAATACCATTAGCATCAATATCAAATGTAACTTCAATTTGTGGTACTCCTCTTGGAGCTGCTGGAATTCCTGTTAATTGGAATCTTCCTAATGTTTTATTTCCTGAAGCCATTTCTCTTTCACCTTGAAGAACGTGAATTTCAACTGCTGTTTGACCATCTGCTGCTGTAGAGAATACTTGTGATTTCTTTGTTGGTATTGTTGTATTTCTATCAATTAATTTTGTAAATACTCCACCATATGTTTCAATACCTAATGACAATGGTGTTACATCAAGTAATACTAAATCTTTAACATCTCCAGAAAGTACACCACCTTGAATTGCTGCACCTATAGCAACACATTCATCTGGGTTAATTCCTTTGTCTGGTTCTTTTCCTGTTATTTTCTTAACAGCTTCTTGGATTGCTGGAACTCTTGTAGATCCACCAACTAATAATACTTTGTGTAAATCATTTGCTGTAATTCCTGCATCTTTTAAAGCTTGTTCTACCGGAACTCTTGTAGCTTCTACTAAATCACTAATTAATTCTTCAAATTTAGCTCTTGTTAATGTTACATCTAAGTGTTTTGGTCCTGTGCTATCTGCTGTGATAAATGGTAAGTTGATTTGTGTTTGTTGCATTCCTGATAATTCTATTTTAGCTTTTTCTGCAGCTTCTTTTAATCTTTGCATAGCCATTCTATCTGCACTTAAATCTATTCCATTTGATTTTTTGAATTCTGCTACTAAATAATCAATAATTCTTTGGTCGAAGTCGTCTCCACCTAAACGTGTATTACCATTTGTTGATAAAACTTCAAATACTCCATCACCAATATCTAGAATAGAAACATCGAATGTTCCTCCTCCTAAGTCATAAATCATTATTTTTTGATCTTGGTCTTCTTTATCCATTCCATAAGCAAGTGAAGCTGCTGTTGGTTCATTTATAATTCTTAAAACTTCTAGTCCAGCTATTTTACCAGCATCTTTTGTTGCTTGTCTTTGGCTATCACTAAAGTATGCAGGTACTGTTATAACAGCTTGTGTAACTTTTTGTCCTAAATAGTTTTCTGCATCTGTTTTTAATTTTTGTAATATCATTGCTGATATTTCTTGTGGTGAGAATTCATCTCCATCTATTTTAACTTTTTCTGCTGTTCCCATTTTTCTTTTAATTGAAATAACTGTGTTTTCTGGGTTTGTAACAGCTTGACGTTTTGCTATTTGTCCTACTAATCTTTCTCCATTTTTAGAAAATGCTACAACTGATGGTGTAGTTCTGTTTCCTTCTGCGTTTGGTATAACTACTGCTTCTCCACCTTCCATAACTGCAACACATGAGTTTGTTGTTCCTAAGTCAATTCCTATAATTTTTCCCATTTTAATTCCTCCTAAAATATATTATTTAAATTTTAAAATTATAATTTTCTTTAAATTGATTAATTATAATTTTGTTATTCTCTATAAATTCTTTTGTAACTTTCTCTTGCCATTCTTCTTTTGTCATTTGTGATAATTTTCCATTTGATAATGTTTTATATCCTAATTCCTCACCAAACCAATCTGGTTTTTGGAAATTATTAGCTATTTCTTCGTTTAGGAATTCCACTTCTATTGTAAGAAATCCCTCCAAATAATCATAGTATATATCCATTTCTGCTTTTAAATTATTTTCTATTGGAATTTTAACTCTTGTTTTTTCTATAATATTGCTAATTTTGTTTTTTATAAGTTTTTCAAATTCTTCATTTGATATTTCATTTTCTATTTCATATTTTCTTCCAATATCATATTTATTTGTATATTCTATATCGCCTTTTGTTTTTACTGTATAAATATATGTCTGTCTATTTTCCGGATATATTTCTTTTATGTTTCTTATTCTTATATGTGTTAATTTATCCCTATATATAAATGCTTGTTTAATATATACTATACTTTCTATTTTTAAATCTTTTGGTAAATATTTTACAGCAAATTTTCTTTCTATTTCTTTATTCATAATTATTTTCCTTTTTATTCAATTACAATCTCGCTTTCGCTCGATTTAATAAAATATCTATATTTCACTTTTTCTCTAAGGATTACAATCTCGCTTCGTTCGATTTAATAAAATATCTATATTTCACTTTTTTTCTAAGGATTACAATCTCGCTTCGTTCGATTGCATAAGTTATCCGTAGTTCACTTCGTTCACACGGCTAACTTAGTTTGCGACTACAACCATAGAATGTCTTATAACTTTGTTTCCAATTTTATATCCTTTTCTATAGTCTTCTTTTATTTCTTTTTCTCCTAA